>NZ_JBQEPK010000001.1:0-347107 GCF_052045615.1 Methylobacterium sp. 22177
GTCGC
This sequence comes from Methylobacterium sp. 22177, assembly GCF_052045615.1. Taxonomy (NCBI): domain Bacteria; kingdom Pseudomonadati; phylum Pseudomonadota; class Alphaproteobacteria; order Hyphomicrobiales; family Methylobacteriaceae; genus Methylobacterium; species Methylobacterium sp. 22177. The sequence goes on from NZ_JBQEPK010000001.1 coordinate 6, forward strand.
ACCGACGTAGGGCTGGCCCGGGGTGTAGGTCACCCGGAACGGCTCGTAGTCCATGCAGACGTGGTTGGTGGGGACGTAGAACAGGTTGGTCTTCGGGGAGAAGGCCGCGGGCTGCTCGTCCTTCGACCCGAGGGCCGCCGGGCAGATGCCCTTGGAGTTCACGTCCTCGCCGTTCTGCTCGGTCGAGTATTTCGCCTGGACGAGCGGGCGGCCATAGTTCTTGGAGCCCTTGTCCATGTCGACCTTGGACGCCCAATTGACGGCCGGGTCGAACTTTTCGGCCACCAGCAGCTCGCCCGTGTCGCGGTTCAGCGTGTAGCCGAAGCCGTTACGGTCGAAGTGGGTCAGGAGCGGGGTCTCCTTGCCGTCGACCTTTTGATCCGTGAGGATCATCTCGTTGATGCCGTCGTAGTCCCACTCATCGTGCGGGGTCATCTGGTAGACCCACTTGGCCATGCCGGTGTCCGGGTTACGCGCCCAAATGGTCATCGACCACTTGTTGTCGCCCGGACGCTGCTTCGGGTTCCAGGTCGAGGGGTTGCCCGAGCCGTAGTACACGAGGTTCAGCTTGGGGTCGTAGGAGTACCAGCCCCAGGTGCAGCCGCCGCCGGTCTTCCACTGATCGCCTTCCCAGGTCTTCAGCGAGGAGTCCTTGCCGATGGGCTTTCCGAGCGAGGTGGTCTTCTCCGGGTCGACCAGGAGCTGGTCGTCCGGGCCTTCCGAGTAGCCGCGCCACACGCGCTTGCCGGTCTTCAGGTCGTAGGCGGTGATGGAGCACTGCACGCCGAACTCGCCGCCGGAGATGCCGACGAGGACCTTGTCCTTCACGGGGAGGACGGTGGCGGTGTTGGTCGCGCCCTTGCCCGGGTCGCCGTTCTTCACCGACCAGTTCACCTTGCCGGTCTTGGCGTCTAGCGACACGACGGTGGTGTCGGCCTGGTGCAGGATGAGGGCGCCGTCGGCGTAGGCAAGGCCGCGGTTGACCGTGTCACAGCACATGACCGGGATCACGGACGGATCCTGCTTCGGCTCGTACTTCCACAGGATCTTCTGCTCATGCTCAAGGTCGAGCGCGTAGACGATGTTCGGGAACGGCGTGTGCACGTACATCACCGAGCCGATGACGAGCGGCGCGCCTTCGTGGCCGCGCAGGACGCCGGTCGAGAAGGTCCAGGCGACCTGGAGATCCTTGACGTTCTTCGTGTTGATCTGGTCGAGCTTCGAGAAGCGGGTGTTCGAATAGTTCAGCCCCGGGAACGCCCAGTCGTTGGGGTTCTCCATCATCTTCATCAGGTCGTCGTTGGCCGAGGCCGGCAGCAGGGTGGCGGCATAGGCAACTGACGCCGCGAGGGCGATCTTTTTCATGAGCGTTCCTCCGTTCAGACGCCGCGGCCAGAATTCGGCGTGGCCACGCGTCATGTCACGCGTTATCGCCACTTTTCTATCCCTGAATTTCCTCCGTTCAGGTCGAAAGCGAGCAATGCAGGTCTATCAAGACCATTAGAGATTACAATAAGATTCTTCTAAGTGCGACAGTTTTTCTTGTGCCGTCAGCACATTTACTTGTTAAGGCATGGATAATCTACCCGGCAAGCGATGCGCTTTCCAGGACCAAGTAAAACCGGCTTTTAAAAAGATCTAAGATGCCAATTTTCTTCGATTATCGGCCTGTTACCGTTGACTCGAAGCTTGTTCTAGCTATCCTGACCTCTCCGACAAGTAAGACTGAGATCTAGCGAACGACTTAAGTTACCGCTCGGGAAGTTCGCTGGGTGCGGCGGGGTCTTCGGACCTCGCCGTTTTTTTTCGTTCGAGCACGACGAAACGCGCGCGAAATCGCGCGCGTGGGTCAGGCTCAGAGCGGCGGTTGGTGGGATCGCATCGGCACACGGCTCACGCAGGATCCCGGTGAAGGGATCGGGTTACGGGAGGTGCGCGGCCGGATGTGGGGACAGGCACAGCCCTACCCGCGCCCGGAAGCGCACGGTAGGAGCTATCGTCCGGGCGTAGGGCCCGGCAGTTGTCGGGGAGCTCCATCCCCATCCCACGTCCGGGAGAGTGGCTTAATCCACGGCGGCCGTCAATTCTGACGCAGGTGACAAGGCCGTGACGGCGCCAGTCCGCCTTTCGCGCCGCCCGGTCAGCCGTCCGTGAGCGCCGACGCGAGGAAATAGGAGCCGTAGGCGACGACCATGAAGGCAGCGGCGCCATCCAAAAGGAATGGCGGTACGCTTCGGAAAACCCCCGTTCGGCCCAACGTCGCCGCCAACGCGCCGATGATCGCGACGCCGAGCGCGACCCCGAGCGTCGCGGTCGCGGCCCCCTCACGCAGTGCGACGCCAAGCCAGACGACCAGGACTTCCAGCCCTTCCGTGACCAGCGCCCAGAACCCGACGCCGATGCCGGCCAAGTTGAGTGGACGCGGCCAGTTGCCGGAGAATACAGGCGGTTTCGGGCTGGTCCCGTCCCACTGACTAAGACCCTGGAGGAACTCCCAGAGCAGGTAGATCCCGAACGCCAGCAGCAGCGCGGCGGCGATGGCGTCGAGGAGATGCAGCGCGAACCGGTAGGCCGCAGCCTGTAACACCCAAGCCAGCACGGCGACGGCGGTTCCGCCGAGGACGCCGCCCAATAGGAGGCTCCGCCAACCGAAGCGGTAGGCTCCCGCGATCAGGACCGTGGCCGCGATGAACAGTTCGGTGAAGGTGACCTGGAAGGTGATGACCACGCCGAACCAGGAGACGTCGCCCATGCGCTCACCCCCGGAAAGCGACGAGGATCGCGCCGGCTGCGATCAGGCCGACGCCGAGCCAATTGGGTCCGGACAGCCGCTCCCCCAGGAACACGACCCCGAACACGGCGACGAGCACGACGCTGAGCTTGTCGATGGGTGCGACCCGCGCCGCATCGCCTAGCTTGAGCGCCCGGAAGTAGCACAGCCAGGAGCCCCCGGTGGCCAAGCCGGACAGGACTAGGAACAGGTAGGTCCGGCGGGAGACCGACGAGAGCGGCTCCCACTGGCCGGTCGCAATCAAGATGCCGCCGAGGACGAGCAGGATCACGGCGGTACGGACGAAGGTGGCGAAGTCCGAGCCCACCGCCTCGATGCCGACCTTGGCGAAGATCGCCGTCAGCGCCGCGAAGCCGGCCGAGAGCAGGGCCCAGGCCTGCCAGGACTGCAGCAGGCCCCTCACGGCGTTATCGGCTCGGGGCCGGCCGCCCGGTGGCGTTCCACGGCCGCCGCGATCATCGCCCGCGCCGCGGCCGCCGTGTCCCAGCCGGTGATTCGGACCCACTTGCCGGGCTCCAAGTCCTTGTAGTGCTCAAAGAAGTGGTGGATCTGGCTGCGGGTAATTTCCGGCAGGTCGGTATGCTCGTGGATGGCGTCGTAGCGGCGCGTCAGGCGTTGCGCCGGGACCGCGACGATCTTCTCATCCGGACCGTGCTCGTCTTCCATCAGCAGCACGCCGACGGGCCGGACCCGCAATACCGCACCGGGCAGAACCCCGCGGGTGTTAGCCACCAGCACGTCGCAGGGATCGCCGTCCTCCGAAAGGGTGTTCGGAATGAAGCCGTAATTGCCCGGGTAGCGCATCGGCGTGTGCAGGAATCGGTCGACCACGAGCGCGCCGGCGGCTTTGTCGAGCTCGTATTTGACCGGCTCTCCGCCGACCGGCACCTCGACCAGTACGTTGACCTCGTGGAAGGTCGGATCGCCGACTGCGATGGCTTCAAGCTTCACGTTAAAAACTCCTTCTGGGCCGGTTCAGGGTTGGGTGACGATCCAGACGGAGGCGAGCGCCAGGATCAGCAGGACGGCGACCGCGAACACGATCAGGGCGGTGCTGCCGTGACGCACGCGTGCGCTCGATCGCTTGCGCTCCCGCTCGGCGCGCCGCAGCGCGTCGACGTCGCTCAGTTCGGGGTCTGGGTCGTTGCTCTCGGGTCGATTGGTCATCGCGGCCTCCCTTGCCGGATTGTCCACGCCTCGCCGGAGGCGGCGGACGGGGTGTTGCCGGCGTACCGGCCGGGCTCACGTCGGCCCCATGCCCAGGAGGCCGCGCACCAGCGCCAGGGCCGCCAGGAGGCCGAGCAGTGCCGCGATCACGGAAGCGAGGACGTAGGCGAAGGCCGCCCCGGTCTGGCCCCGCTCGTAAAGCGTGATCGCGTCGAGCGAGAAGGTCGAAAAGGTCGTGAAGCCGCCGAGCACCCCGGTGGTCAGCAGCAGGCGCAGGGGATGCCCGCCGGAGCCGCGGAGCACGAAGCTCTCGGCGATGATGCCCATCAGGAACGAGCCAAGGACGTTGATGAACAGCGTGGCGACGGGGAACGTGACGCCGGGCAAGAGGCGCGACGTGGCGAGGTTGATTCCGTGGCGGATGGCTCCGCCGACACCCGCACCCAGGAATACGATCAAGAAGTTCACAGGTCGCCTCTCGTCACATCGAGCGAGGGCAACAAAAAACCCGCCTTGCGGCGGGTTGCGTCGGAAACGCTCCCGCCGCGAGCGGGCACGCGGTGCCCTCGCAGCAGGAGCCATCAGCCCTCACGGGCGGTTGTCGGGAAGCTCCATTCCCATCACACGCTAGCCCTTTAACAGCGGGCGATGCGAAGGGTCAATGACTTTCGGTCGCGGTTCGAAATCCCAGCATCCAACACTGCTCATCCAGTCCGCACGAGCGGCCGCTTTCCCCCTGCCTCTGCTCAAACGGACAAGCGGCTTTCGGCCAGCTTCGGCCTCGCCGTTAGGCGATCGGGATGACTGGGGTGGGTGGGACGCAGCTTGGCTGCTTTCGGTCGCAAGACGTTCTAAAGCGGACCTAGGATGAATCGCCGTCTCCGGATGGACGGTCCAACCCATCTCAGGGTCGAAGTTCGTTAAAGCCGGATGCCGTTTTCATCAGAGGCGATGCGACCGACGCGAAAGTGCGTTGCCTTGGGAGACAGAGTGATTCACGATCGCAAAGCCCCAATCACGCGACGTCTCGTGCTGGTCCGGCATGGCCAGAGCGTAGCCAACCGATCCGGTCTGTTCACGGGATTGCTGGACTCGCCCTTGACCGAGCAGGGTCGGATAGAAGCCGTGGCAGCCGGGCGGCGTTTGGCCGAGCGCAGCTGGCGCTTTTCCGATGCCTTCACCTCGACGCTGACGCGGGCCGTCGTGAGCGGCCGGCTTATCCTCGATACGCTCGGGCAACCCGGATTAATCCCTCAACGCTTCGCCGCGCTCGACGAGCGAGACTACGGCGACCTCAGCGGGCTCGACAAGACCGCCGCCGATGCGCGCTGGGGGGCGGAGCGGATCGAGACCTGGCGGCGCTCCTACGCCGAGGCGCCGCCGAACGGTGAGAGCCTGCGCGATACCGTCGCCCGCATCGTGCCATGCTACCTCCGATCCATCCTACCGGCGGTCATGGGCGGGGACGTGCTCGTCGTCGCCCACGGTAATTGCCTGCGGGCGCTCGTTATGGCGCTCGACGACCTCAGCCCGGCGGAGGTCGAGCAACTCGAACTCGCGACGGGCTCCGTCAGGATCTATGAGTTTGCTGCGGACACGACGATCGAGGCCCGCTGGATCGACGGTTGAATCCGCCTGTAGGCCCCCAAGAATGGGTCGCCTCACGCTTCGAGGGGATCCCCATTTGATCTAATTAAGTGATTGGAATTATCTAATCATTCCGTTGGAGTGAATGAAAGGGAAGTGGGATTCTCCGGCATCACATCGGAGCCACCCATGTCCGCCCCCAGACTTGTCTCCCACCCTCGATCGATGCGTGCCCTGGCCGGCACGAGAGCCATCCTTCCAGGACTGGGCCTCTGCGTGGCAGTTACCGCCGCAGCGGTCGGCTTCGAAGCCGTCGAGACGCACCTGTTCGGTCGCGCTTGGCTCGAAGCCCTGGTGCTGGCGATCCTCCTCGGGAGCGCGATCCGCACCGCCTGGACCCCGTCGCAGCGTTTCTTTCCCGGCATCGCCTTCGGGGCCAAGACCGTGCTGGAGATCGCGGTCGTAATGCTAGGCGCGTCGCTCAGCCTCGCGACGATCCTCGCCGCCGGCCCGGGCCTGCTCTTCGGCATCGCGGGCGTCGTCGTGGTCGCGATCCTGTCGAGCTACGGCATCGGCCGGGCGCTCGGACTGCATTCGCGCATGGCGATCCTCGTCGCCTGCGGCAACTCGATCTGCGGCAACTCGGCGATCGCCGCCACCGCCCCGGTGATCGGCGCCGACGGCGAGGACGTCGCCGCCTCCATCGCCTTCACCGCGGTGCTGGGCGTGCTGGTGGTGCTCGGCCTGCCGCTGCTGGTGCCGCTGCTCGGCCTGTCGCCGATGCAGTACGGCGTGCTCGCCGGCCTCACCGTCTACGCCGTGCCGCAGGTCCTCGCCGCCACCGCGCCGGTCGCGGCGCTCAGCGTCCAGGTCGGAACCCTGGTGAAGCTCGTCCGGGTGCTGATGCTCGGGCCGGTCGTTCTGATGCTCTCCCTCGGCGCGAGCCGGCTGCGCGAGGAGACCGACGAGGCCGCCCCCGGCGTCACAACCGGCGACCGCCCGGCCCCCGGCGGCCTCGCGATCCACCGCCTGGTGCCGTGGTTCATCCTCGCCTTCCTGGCGCTCGCGGGACTCCGCTCGGCCGGGCTGATCCCGCAAGTCGCGCTCGCGCCGATGTCGGAGACCGCCAACGTGCTGACCGTAGTCTCGATGGCGGCACTCGGCCTCGGGGTCGACGTGCGCAGCGTCGCCAAGGCCGGGGCGCGGGTGACCCTCGCTGTGGTCGCCTCGCTCCTTGCCCTCGGCGCCGTCAGCCTCGGCCTGATCCATGTGCTCGGCCTCGTCTGATCCACGCTATGGCATCGATCCGACCCCTTGATGGAAGAATTGCCGTGACACGTTCGTCCCAATCTTCATCCGAGGCAGTCGCGCAGGCGACGGGATGGTTGATGGGGCCGGGTCGCGAAGCGGTGGACGCGGCAGCCCTTCTCGATGGGTTCAGTGCGTGCCTCTCGGGGCTTGGCCTGCCGCTGGCCCGCGCCACCACCCACGCGCCGACCCTGCATCCGTCGTTCCGGTGGGTGATGCGCGTCTGGCATCCAGGAACGTCGAGCCTAGCCCTGCGTCGCCGCCACGGCATCGAGGGCACGCCGACCTTCCACGGCAACACCGTCGAGCACGTGGTCGAGACGCGGACCCCACTCCAATGCCGTCTCGACGGGGATGGGCCGCTGCCGTTTCCCGTGCTTGGCGAGCTTCGCAACGAGGGTCTGACCGACTACCTCATCGCGCCGCTGCATGCCGCGCGTGGACGCATGGGTGCCGCCTCCTGGGCCACGGCGAGACCGGGCGGCTTCACGCCGATCGAGATCGAGACGTTGCTAGCGCTGGTCGAGCCGTTCTCGCTGCTGTTCGAAATCAAGGCGCTCGACGACATGCTTGGCGCGGTCCTGAGCGCCTATGTCGGGCGCGACCCGGCGCGGCAAATCCTGGCCGGCACAGTGCGGCGCGGCGACGTACGCCTCATGCGGGCCGCGATGATGCTGACCGATCTGCGCGGGTTCGGTGAACTGTCCGACCGGCAAAGCCCCGACCATGTCGTGGCCGCCCTCAACCGGATGTTCGATGCCATCGTGCCGGCCGTCGAGGCGGAAGGCGGCGAGGTGCTAAAGTATATTGGTGACGGGCTGCTGGCCGTGTTCGATGCCGATCGCGACGAGGCCGAGGCGCGCCGTGCCGCCTTGCGTGCCGCCGAGGCCGCACTCGATGCGCTTGCGACCCTGCGCGACGGTGACAGGGCTGCCTTTGAGGTCGGCGTCGCACTTCATGTTGGGGAGGTCGCCTACGGCAATATCGGCGGCGGCGACCGGGTCGACTTCACGGCGATCGGCCGCGATCTCAACGTGCTCGCTCGCGTCGAGCGCCTGTGCAAGACCTACGACACGCCGCTGATCGCCACCGACACCTTCTTCCACGGCCTGGCGCATGCCCTCGAACCGCTCGGCATTGTCGCCCTTCGCGGTTTCGCCGAGCGTCACGCCTTGTTCGGGTGTCGCAGGACCGCGCCTGTCGAAGCACCGGCGGTCTGACGTCGAGACGATATCTGGCACCACCGGCGCGGAGATCCAAAATTCTCAAATCATCGCATTGGGAGATCGTTCGCATCGCGAAAGACCGTTGGTGGGAGTTAAACGCATCCCGTAGCATCTCCCTAGTCGCAAGGAATCGCCACGGGTCCGGTGCCCTCGAACGCATCGACGCCGACGAACTTTGAAGGGAGAGACCATGCACGGATTGGAAAGACCGACGAACCGCCGCCTCCTGTTGGGCGGGCTCGGGCTCGGCAGCCTTGCCGCCGCGATGCCGGCCTGGGCCGCGGGCTCGGTGAAGCTGCCGCTACCCGGCGGCCCGGATGTGCGGGATCTCACGACGGCCTTTCCCGGCAAGGGCGAGATGATCCTCCAGCGTACCCATCCGCCGCTGCTGGAGACGCCGTTTGCGGTGTTCGATGAGGGCGTGTTCACCCCCAACGACCGCTTCTACGTGCGCTGGCACTGGGCCTCGATCCCAACCGAGGTTGATGCCGGCACCTTCCGTCTCAAGGTCCACGGTCATGTCGAGAAGGAGCTCTCGCTCTCCCTCGATGCCATCGCCGGCCTGCCGCGCTTCGAGATCGCCGCGGTCAACCAGTGCTCGGGCAACTCCCGCGGGCTGTTCGAGCCGCGGGTTCCCGGCGCGCAATGGGCCAACGGCTCGATGGGAAACGCCCGCTGGACCGGGGTGCGCCTCAAGGACGTGCTCGAAAAGGCCGGGGTGAAGGCCGGTGCCGTGCAGGTGCGCTTCAGCGGCCTCGATGAGCCGGTCGTGGACGACGCGCCGGACTTCAAGAAGTCGCTCGATCTCGACCACGCCAACGACGGTGAGGTGATGATCGCCTACGCGATGAACGGCGAGCAATTGCCGCTTCTCAACGGCTTCCCGCTTCGCCTCGTGGTGCCGGGCTGGTACTCGACCTACTGGGTCAAGATGTTGTCGGAGATCGAGGTGCTGGACAAGCCCGACGACCAGTACTGGATGAAGACCGCCTACCGCATCCCGGACGTGCCGGGCGCCAACATCAAGCCCGGCCAGACCGGCTTCAAGACGGTGCCGATCAACAAGATGGTACCGCGCTCGTTCGTCACCAACCTGCAGGATGGCGCCAAGGTGACGGCCGGCGCGCCGGTGGCGTTGCGCGGCATCGCTTTCGGCGGCGATTGCGGGGTGAAGGCGGTCGACTTCTCCGGCGACGGCGGCGCGACGTGGTTTCCAGCACAGCTCGGCGCGGACGAGGGCCCCTACAGCTTCCGCCGCTTCGAGGGCAGCCTGCCGGCGTTGGCCGCCGGCACCCACACGGTGAAGGTCCGCTGCACCAACACCAACGGCGTCGCGCAGCCCACGGACCGGGTCTGGAACGGGGCCGGCTTCATGCAGAACGGTATAGAAACCGTGTCCTTCCAGGCCGCTTGAGGAGAACAGCCATGACCCCGATCCGCTCTGCAGCCCTCAGCGTCGCGCTCATACTGTCTCCCCTGGTGGCGCTCGCCGCCCCGGCTCCCGAGCCGATGCGCTTCACCTCGCAATCGATCGAGATGCCGACCTCCGACCGGATCTTCCCCGACGGGCCCGGGGCCGAGGCGGTCAACAACAACTGCCTCGCCTGCCATTCGGCCGGGATGGTGTTGACCCAGCCCAAGCTCACGAAGGCGCAGTGGACCGAGACCGTGAACAAGATGGTCCACATCTACAAGGCTCCGGTCGATCAGGCCGACGTGCAGACCATCGTCGACTACCTCACGGCGTTGAAGCCGACCCCCTGAACTCCCGAATCCCGAGGCCGCCGCGTTTTTTCGCCGGCCTCGGGGAATAGACCGCCCTCGCTGGCATCTCCTTAAGGCGATGCATGGCCGGACCGGTCCCGCACGACGCAATCCGATTTCGAACCCGCCCGCACGGCTGGCCCCGGCCGCCGAACGAGCGCGCATGCCCAAGAGACCCGCTTCATGACCCATATCCGCACCAGTCTCCGCGCCTTCCTCGCCGGAGCTGCCTTGCTTCTCGCCCAGGGCCAGCCCGGGTCCGCCGCTGGTTTCGACGGCGCGATCAAGAACAACGCCTTGGCGCTGAACGCTGCCGGGACCGTCGCCGCTGTATCGAACAGCGAGGAGAGCGCCGTCGTCGTCTACGACGTCGCCAAGGGCACGGTGCTGCGCCGCCTCGACGGCTTCGTCACGCCGCGCAACATCGTGTTCGCGCCGGACGGCGCCCGCTTCTACGTCTCCGACAGCGGCACCGGCCGGATCACGGTCTACGAGACCGGCACCGGCAAGGAAGCCGGCGTTCTCGCCGCCGGGCCCGGGGTCTTCGGCACCGTGCTCTCGGCCGACGGGGGCAAGCTCTACGTCAACAACGAGGCCGCGAGCACGCTGACCGTGTTCGACACCAAGACTATGCTGGCAGATGCCGTGATTCCCGGCTTCGCGCAGCCGCGCCAGGGCGTGAAGCTGTCGCCCGACGGCAAGACCGTGTTCGTGACGAACTTCCTCGGCGACAAAATCACGTTGGTCGATACCGCCACCAACAAGATCACCGGCGAGATCGCTGGGTTCGACAAGCTGCGCGCCATCTCGATCACCAAGGACGGCAAGACGCTGTTTGCCGCCAACAGCGGCCGCAATACCATCGGCGTGGTCGATATCGCCGCCCGCAAAGTCACCTCCGAGGTGGAGGTGGGCAAGGACCCCTACGGAGCCGCACTGACACCGGACGGTCGCTTCGTCTATTCCGGCAACCTCAAGGACAACTCACTCTCAGTGATCGACACCGGCACCCTCAAGGTTGTCGCCACGGTGACCGGCCTGAACGAGCCGCGCCAGGCGATCGCGTTCTCGGCCGACAACGCCCGCGCCTACGTCCTCAACCGCGATCTCAGCGTCGCCGTGGTCGATCGCGCGAAGAATGCGGTGGTCTCGACAATGAAGCCCTGAGGCGACGCGCGCCGGGGGCCTTATCGCCCCCGGCGCGTTCTCGTCGTCGACATGTCAAGTACGCAGGACAAAGACCCCATGCTCCGCCTGTTCCAGCGCAAGGACCGCCTCATCGTCCACGGAAAGGCGCCCTACAACGCCGAGCCGCCGCTCGATCGCCTGCGGGCGGCGTTCCTCACCGAACAGGCCGACTTCTACGTCCGCAGCCACGGCGACATCCCGGACCTCGACGCCGACAGCTACCGCCTGACGGTAGATGGCATGGTCACCATGCCGCTCGAACTCTCCCTCGCGGAACTCAAGGCGCGCTTTGCGCACGCCACCGTCACGGCGGTGATGCAATGCGCCGGCAACAGACGGGCCGACATGCTGGCGGTGGCGCCGGTCTCCGGTGACCCGTGGGCGCCCGGTGCCATCGGCAACGCGGAATGGACCGGCGTGCGGCTCGCCGAGGTGCTGCGCGCGGCCGGCATCGATGCAGATGAAGAGCGCTACGTCGCCTTCGAGAGCCACGACCGGATCGCGGACACGGACACGCGCTTCGGCGCCTCGATCCCGCTCGCCAAGGCGCTGGCGCCCGAGACGCTGCTTGCCTTCGCGATGAACGGCGAGCCTCTCGCCCCCGAGCACGGCCATCCGTTGCGCGTGGTGGTGCCGGGATTTGCCGGCATCCGCAGCCCGAAATGGCTCGCCCGGATCACGGTGCAGGACCGGCCCTCCGACAACCCGATGCAGGCCGACGACTACAAGCTGTTTCCGCCCGACGTGACGGCCGAGACCGCGGACCCCGCCCACGGCATCACCATCGAGGCGATGCCGCTCAACAGCGCGATCTGCGAGCCCGCCCGCGGCGCGGCGTTGAAGGCCGGCCGGCACGCGATCCGCGGCTATGCCATCGCCAGCGACCGCGCGGTCGCCCGCGTCGACGTCTCGACGGATGGCGGCCGCAGCTGGGCGCAGGCCCGGATCGACCGCGATGCCGACGCGCCCTACGCGTGGACATTCTGGGAGATCGAGCGCGAGCTGACGGCCGGCGAGCACGAACTTGCGGTGCGGGCCTGGGACTCCGCCGGCCAGACCCAGCCGGCCGCCCCCGACGACACCTGGAACTACAAGGGCTACCTTAGCGCCGCATGGCACCGGGTGCGGGTCACCGTGGCCTGATCATCACGCCCAGAGCAAGGCGGTGGCCGCGAGGCCCGAGATCGCGATCAGCAAGGCCGCGATCCCGATGGTGAGGATGCGCGGCATCATCGGGATCTCGGCATGGGCGAGACGCGCCCGGATCGCCCGGTCCCGCCATGCGGCGCCGGCGAACGAGGCAAGCGCGCAGCCGATCAACGTGAGCGACAGCACCTTCAGCGGCCAGACCGCCAGCACCTCCCGCAGGAAGCGCTGCGCGGCCAAGCCGACGCCCAGAAAGGCGAGCCCGGTTCGAAGCCACGCCACGAACGTACGCTCGGCTGCCAGCACCGTCCGGTCCTCGGCGAGCCTCACCCGCGGGTCGTCGGGGGGCACTGGTTTCGCGGGCTCGCTCATTTGATGTTCGCCGTCGCGATCAGGTCGAGAAGCGCGTCGGCGGCCCGGCTGCGGTAGCGCTCCTTGTGGCGCAGCACCCGGAACGGCCGGCTCGGTAAGTCGAACGCCGCCCGCACCAGGGTCCCGGTTCGAAGCGCTGCGGCGACCACGGTCTCGGACAGGACGGCGGCCCCGCCCCCGGCCTCGACGGCGGCGCGCACTGCCTCGTTCGAGGGCAGTTCGAGCATGACCCGGAGCTGGGCCGCGGCAAGGCCGGCCGCACCCAGGGTCGCCTCGAAGGCCGAGCGGGTTCCCGATCCCGCTTCGCGCAGCACCCAGTCGGCCCCGGCGAGGTCTTCGGGTGCGAGTGCAGCCGCCCCGGCGAAGGGATGGTTTGGGGCGACCACGAGGACGAGTTTGTCCTGGGCGATGGTCGTGCTTGCGAGCGTCGGGTCGTCCAGCGCCCCCTCGACGAAGCCGAGTTCGGCCTGCCCCGCGCGCACCGCGTCGGCGGCGTCGGTGGTGTTGCCCACCGCCAACCGGATAGCGATCTCAGGGTAGGCCCGGCGGAAGGCGACGAGGTGGCGAGGCAGCCAGTCGCTGGCGATGGTCTGGCTGGCAAAAAGCGCCAGCGTCCCGCGTCGTAGGCCGCTGAGGTCGGCGAGCACAAGTTCGGCGGCCTCGGCCCGGGCGAGCACGGCGCGGGCCTCGACGAGGAACACGCGCCCTGCTTCGGTCAGCTCGATCCCGCGGCCAACCCGGTGAAACAGCTTCGTCGCGTGCCGCCCCTCGATGTTGGCGATCGCCGTGCTGACCGCCGACTGGACGAGGTTCAGCGCCTCGGCGGCCCGCGTCACGTGCTGTCGCTCGGCCACCGCCACGAAGATGCGAAGCTGATCGAGGGTCATGGCTGCCGACGATCCGGCGCGAGGCCGCGGACGTGCGCATCGACCGCCTGCGCGACGGAGAGCAGCCGGGCCTCGTCGGTGCGGCCGGTGACGACGTATGACATGCCACCATCGACCCAGGAGAAGGCAGCGATGTCGCCCTCGCGGGCGAAGCGGAAGAGCGTGCGGCCGTCGCCGTCACCGACGCGGCTGTAGAGCGTCAGCCGGGTGCCGCGGTCGTCGTCGTACATCAACATCGCCGCGGGCTCGGTGCCGGCCGGCAACAGGCGCCCGCCCATCAGCCGGAAGCCCTGCGCCGAGAGGTCGGGGGCCGCGACCGCGTGACCGAGACGCTTCGAGAGCCACGTCACGAGGTGGGGCTTCTCGTCGGCGCGCACCTCCACCGGATGCACCGCCTCGACCACGAAGGTGCGGAAGGCTGCGACCGCGTCCTGCGTCGCCGGTGCCTCCGCCACCGCCGCCGCCGCGGGCACACCGTGCAGGGCATGGCCAACCCAGCCGCCGGCACTGCCGAGCGCGAGGCAGAGCACGGCCGCAGCCGCCATGGGGAACCAGCGTGCGCCAGGGTACAGGTGTCGCGAGCGGATGTTGGCCACCCGCAGTCGCGCCGGGATCGCCTCCTCGGCGATCGGCGCGAGGCGGGCGCGCAGGCGCTCGCGCAGAACTCGGTCCGTCGAGACTTCAGCCGCACGCGCGGGGTTCCCCACGAGCCACGCCTCGACCAGCGCCTGCCGCTCCGGTTCAAGGCGGCCGTCGATCAGGCCGTGCAGATCGTCCTCGCCGACCGGGCGCGGATCCCCGCTCATTTAACCCTCCTCAGCAGGCCTGTCCGGCCCGTCTCCACAAATCCGCGCATCCGCGTGCGCGCCCGGCTCAATCGTGACATCACCGTGCCGAGCGGCACCCCGAGCACCTGTGCCGCTTCGGCATAGGACAGGTCCTCCACCGCCACGAGGAGCAACACCGAGCGCTGCTCCTCGGGCAGGGTGTCGAGCCCTGCGAGTACGTCACGGGCTCCCAAAGCTGCCCCCGGGTCGGCGCTCGGATCGGGCACCTGCTCCAACGCTTCCGCGCCGAGATCGGCGCCGCGCCGGCCCCGGCGTCGGACGGCGGCGAGGAACAGGTTGCGCTCGATCGTGAACAACCACGCCCGCAGGTCGCCGTCGCGGCGACGCCCGGACCAGGCGGACAATGCCCGCTCCAGGGTGTCCTGGACGAGGTCGTCCGCCGCTTCGCGATCCCGAAGAAGCGCGACCGCGTAGCGCCGCAGGGCCGGGATCTGCGGTTCGATCAGGGGGGCGATCTCGTCCAACGACGTGTCCCAATCAGAGGGAGCCGATCCGGGCATTCACCGATCAGGGCTTTGCGATGTGCCACGCACCGTTGAGGAAGCCGTCACCGGTGGTGTCGCCCGGCTTGGTGTCCTTGGCGAAGGTGTAGAGCGGCTTGCCCTTGTAGGCCCACTGCATCGTGCCGTCGTCCCGGGTCACCGTCGTCCAATCGCCGGAGGCCGCCGATCCGGAGGCAGCCGTCAGGGCCGGCCAGTTGGCGGCGCAGGGGCCGTTGCACATCGACTTGCCGCCCATGTCCTTGTCAAAGGTGTAGAGGGTCATGCTCTTGGCATCCACGAGCGCCGGCCCCTTGGCGGTCTCGGCCGTCATGGCGGGCGCGGCGGCCTGGGCGGCCACGGCGGAGAAGGCGATAGCCGCGAAGGCGGTGCGGATCAGCAGATTGCGCATGGGTGAAGTCTCCCGCGGTCGAGCATGACCGCATCGGGAGGGATGCGAAACGGGCGCCTTTATTCCGCTGACACACGAAAAAAGGCGATCCCATCGGCGCGAACGCTTTTTCGGCCCCGCCGCGGAATAAAGGCGGTCCTCTGGCATCCCTTCCATTGATACCGGATCGCGAGGAGGCCGCATGCGCGGAGCACTGGGATTTGCCGTGACGTCGGCGCTGATGGCGAGCGGCCTCGTCGGCGGCCGGATGATGATGCGCCCGACGCTGGCCGCCAGCGAGCCTCCGGCCGCGTCGTCAACGTCGTTCGACGCGATGATGGCGCAGTCGATGACGCGGATGCACGCCGACATGATGGTCCCGCCCTCGGGCGATCCCGACCGCGATTTCGCCGCGATGATGATCCCCCACCACGAGGGCGCGATCGCGATGGCCAAGGCGGAGCTGCTCTACGGCAAGGATCCGGTCCTGCGTCGCCTCGCGCAGGGAATCGTCGTCGAGCAGGGCCAGGAGATCGATGTGATGCGCCGTGCGCTCGCCAGTCTTCCTAAAGCGCCGCAGCCATCGACTGGTGCGGCCCATTCCCACGACCACAGTGCAGCCCCCGCCGCCATGCCCTCGGAGACCCGCCGATGAAGACCGCCCTGACTATCCTCGCCCTCGCGCTGCTCTCCGGCCCGGCGCTCGCCGGGCAGGCCCCGGGCGCAGCTTCCGCCCCGGACGTGCCGGTTAGCGGCAAGGATCGGTTCTACACCTCCGACCAGTTCTCCAACACGGTCTCGGTGGTCGATCCCGCCGCCAACACCCTGCTCGGGGTGATCCGGCTCGGCGACCCGACGCCGATGAACCTGAGCCCGCTCTATCGCGGGCAGCTTCTGGTTCACGGCATGGGCTTCTCGCCGGACCACAGGACCCTGCTCGCGGTCTCGATCGGTTCGAACTCCGTGAGCTTCATAGACACGGCGACCAACGCGGTCCGCCACACCGCCTATGTCGGCCGCTCGCCGCACGAAGCCTTCTTCACGCCGGACGGCCGAGAGGTTTGGGTGAGCGTGCGCGGCGAGGACCATATCGCGGTGCTCGATGCCGCCACCGCCAAGGAGACCCGCCGGATCACCGTACCGAACGGGCCCGGCATGACGATCTTCTCGCCGGACGGCGCCTACGGCTACGTCTGCTCCAGCTTCAGCCCCGAGACCGTCGTCATCGACACCAAGACCCACACCATCGTCGGCCGCGTGAAGCAAGAGAGCCCGTTCTGCCCCGACATCGCCGCGACGCCGGACGGCAAGCAGGTGTGGTTCACCCTTAAGGATGTCGGCCGCACCCAAGTGTTTTCGGCGCGTCCGCCCTTCGCGCCGCTGAAGACGATCGAGACCGGGCCGATCACCAACCACGTCAACATCGTCTCGACCAAGGCCGGCCAGTTCGCCTACGTGACGATCGGCGGCCTGAACCAGCTCAAGGTGTTCCGCACCGACGACTTCTCTCAGGTCGCCACCATCGCGACCGGCGCCCTGCCGCACGGGCTCTGGCCCTCGGGCGACGGCAGCCGCGTCTATGTCGGCCTGGAGAACGCCGACATGGCGGCGGTGATCGACACGGCGTCGAACACGGTGATCGCTGAGGTGCCGATCGGGCAGGGTCCGCAGGGCGTCGCCTACGTCCCGAACGCCGTGCCGGAGGGCGACGGAAAGCAGAACCTCCAGCCGCTGGGTGCTGCCGGCAAGACCAGCGCGCTGACGCTCACCGGTTCCGATGACAAGCCGGCGACGCAGGTCACCCTGTTCGACCAAGGCGTGCTGCAAACGCTACAGGCCGCGGTCACAGGACTGCCCGCGAAAATGCCCTTCGTGCTGGCGCTCGCCGCCAATCCGAAGGGAGCGACCGGCCTGGAGCCGCTCGCCGCCTTCATGACCAACCCGGCCGGCGCGGCCATCGTCAACGCGATCGGCCCGATCCGACAGGTCACCCGCACGGATGCCGGCGCTAGCCGGCGCTACCTCGTGGTGGTCTCGGGCAAGCCCGGTGAACTCGGCAGTGTCGTCCAGATGCAGACTGTGGATTGATCGAGTGGGGGGCGCTAGTTCGGAAGGCGAACACTCATAAGAGTACCTTGGCGGCGCGAGCCCAGTTTCGATGTCTGCTTTCGAGAACGACGTCGGACTGCTTCTACGGCGCAGTTGGGTCGATAGGAGGCTGTCCGCTTTTCCAGCGGGCCTACTCCAAAGCGGTCATTCCGTTTTCGGCCACAACCGGGCATGACAACTGTCCGTAACGGGATCGCTCTACGGACACCCGTCAGGCACTGCCGCGATCTCTGCCCGTCCAGGGAAGTCGCCGTCTCATAGGACCCGTACGCTGATCCTTTCGATGAGGGAGCCCTAAACGTACACTTCCGGTCATGACGACGATTCTGATCGGCTACGCCCGCTGCTCGACCGACAGGCAGGACCTCGCGGCTCAACGCGCTGCGTTGGAGGCGTTGGGCGTCGAGCCGGACAGGATCTACACCGACCATGGGCTCACCGGCACGAACCGGTCCCGTCCCGGTCTGGACCAGGCGCTGGCCGCAACGCGGACAGGCGACACGCTCGTGGTGCCGAAGCTCGACCGCTTGGCCAGGTCGGTGCCGGACGCGCGGGCGATCGCCGACGCACTCGTCGCTCGCGGGGTGAGGCTGGCCCTCGGCGGGAGCGTCTACGATCCGGCGGACCCGATGGGGAAGATGTTCTTCAACGTGCTGGCGACCTTCGCTGAGTTCGAGAGCGACCTGATCAGGCTGCGTACGAAGGAGGGCATGGCGATCGCCCGCTCCAGGGGCAAGCTGCGGGGCAAGCAGCCCAAGCTGTCGGCGAAGCAGCAGCGCGAAGTCCGACGCATGCACGGCGCCGGGGAGCACACGATCGGCGACCTGGCCGACTTGTTCTCGGTATCCCGCCCAACGATCTACCGAACCTTGGAAAGGTCATTGCCCGAGGGGTGATAAGGAGCGACTTCCCGGTCTGTGCCGGACCGCAATTCGAGGTTGTGCCGGGGACGGACGTCCGGTATCGCCGACGACCGGTCAAGCTTCGTCATTCGCACCATGCCAGCACCCCTCGGCCACCACCCCGGCGCGGTATGGATCAAGCTCGACTTCCAGTGTCACACGCCGCGGGACCGCGGATGGATTGGCTCCCCGGGATTGGCTGGGGGCACACCCGAGCTTGAAGCCGGACGGCATGCGTGGGCGGACGCCTTCGTCGCGGAGGCGGTCCGCCGGGGCCTCGGGGCCGTGGCTGTCACCGATCATCACGACGTCGCGTTCCTGCCCTACGTCATCGCGGCCGCCGCACGGCTCGGGCCTGACCCCGGGCTCATCGTGTTTCCCGGCATCGAGGTCACGTGCAGCGATAACGTCCAGTGTCTGGCGATCTTCGAGCCTGGTACGGAGCAAGCGGACTGGAGCCGGCTTCTGGCGCGGCTCGACGCCGTGACCGAGACGCCGGCCGAGTCGCCCAAGACCGACCAGATCAGGCACTGCGGCCTTACCGTCGAGGCCCTCTTCGCCGTTGCGGCCGCAGACGCCATGCTCGCCACGCGCATGATGCTGGTGCCACACTTCTCCAACGAGGGGGCGCACAAATCGCTCAACGCCGACGGATTCGGCCCGCGCTTCGCCGCGCTCCCATGCGACGGCGTCTACATCGAATGCCCCCATGCCGATCTCGATCGGGTGACGCTCGAAAAGGCGCAGGGCAAAATCGACGAGTGGGGGCGGCGCCGGCGCGCCGTTCTCGCGACGGGTGACAACCGGAACGCGTCTTGGGAGCGGCTCGGCGCGCACGATTGTTGGGCTCGCCTTGGCGAACCCACGTTGGAGGCGCTGCGCCAGGCGTTCCTGGCGGACGAGGCGCGCATCGCGCATGTGCCGCCACAGCTGCCGGCCAACCGTGTCGTCAAGCTCGCGATCCAGTCCCGCATCACCGGTCCCGCCCCCATGGAGATCCTCATCAATGAGGGCTTCACGGCGCTGATTGGTGGCCGGGGATCGGGCAAGAGCGCCGCGTTGGAGTTCCTGCGCTTCGGGCTCGGCAAGGCCGACGTCGACATCGGTCAGGAGGAGCTTACCGGTCGCAAGGCCCGTGACCGGGAACGGACCCTCATCGAGGAAACGCTCGTCGGCGGCTGGGTCGCCGTGGACCTTGACCGTGGGGGCCTGCTTGAACGGTGGATGCGGACCGGCGACGCGTCGGCGACGATCACCGTAACGACCGCGGCTGGTGACGAGGTTATCACCATTGCGGATGCGCAGCGCCGTTTCCCGGCGCGGGCCTTCCACCAGAAGGAACTGTCGACGACGATGGTCGACCCGGCAGCGGCGGCCGAGAACATCACCGGCATCGCGGCGGCAGAGGTCATAGAGGAGCGCCGGCGCCTCGACCGCGAGATCACCGCGGTCAAGCGCGAGGTGACCTCCGCGCTTCAGGACCTTGCCGCGCATTGGCAAGCGGAGCTTGAGCTGCAGAGGGCGCGTGGGCAGTCCGCAGACGTGCGCCGTCGACTGGAAGCCATCCGGGACCGGATGACCCAGGGTGGCGTCCGGCAGGCCGACCTGGAGATCATCCGCGAGGCGCCGCGCTACGCCCGCGCCCGCAACTACCTTGATGACGTGGAGCGCCGCGTCGTCGCTGACGCCGAACGGATCCGGACCAGCCTGGCGACCGTCCTCCGATTTGACCGTGAACGTCACGCGGAGGCACTGGCCTTCCCACCCATTGCTGAGCTCGACGCTCGTGCAAGCGCCGTCCGTGCCTCCGTCGTCGGTCGTCTCGACGAGGTCCTGCGTGAGCTCGGCGAACTCACGGTTGCCCACGAAGCTGGACAGGCAGCCTTCGAAGCACTGCGCCAGGTCTTCGAGGTCGATTACACGGCCGCGAAGGAGCGGCAGGCGGCGCACGGTGCGCTTATCAAGGAAGCAGAGGCATTGGCCCGGCAAGCGGCCGAGGCCGAGGTTCAAGTCTCGCAGTGCCAGGATCGGTACAACTTGAGTTTGGCCGCCCCGGTGGGGTTACAGGACGCCAGGGCACGCCTTGACGGCCTAATCGAGGGACGGCGTGCCCTTCTCGCACGTGCATCCGAGGAGGTCGCCGTCAAGTCGAATGGGACACTCCTCGCCCGTGTCTCGCGGGATCGGAAGCCCGTCGAGTGCGTCCAATCACTCTGCGCCTGGATGGAAGGATCGATGATCCGTCATTCGGATCGTGGCTGCTCGGAATGGGTCGCTGATACGTGCCGCGACGGAGGGCGAGGATGGCCGGACCTCTGCGATGCGGTCCTGGCCGTATACCGCGCCAAGATCATGGCCGGCAGCCCGCAGGACCCAGGTCCCGACGCGGTCGCCACGCTGAACGGCCTCGTGTTCGGCGGTGCGGGCATCACCGACAACCAGGCCGGGCGGCTGTATGCTCGCCTGACCGACCAGACCGTCGAGGTCATGCTCTCGGCGGTGCCACGAGATTCGATCGCGTTGACGTACGTCAGCGAGGGACAGCGCATCGCCTTTCATAGAGCGTCGCCGGGCCAGCAGGCATCGGCGCTGCTTGAGCTGCTGCTCCGGCAAGAGGCGGGAACGCTCATCGTCGACCAGCCCGAGGACGACCTCGATAACCGCGTGATCATGCGGATCGTCGAGGGGATCCGCACCTCCAAGTCGGCCCGGCAGATCATCTTCGCCACCCACAACGCCAACCTCGTCGTGAACGGCGACGCCGACAAAGTCGTCACTATGGCATCGACCGTCGCGGAGGACCGGGAGCCGGAAGGGACGGTCCGCATACGGGTGGCGATCGATGGCGCGATCGAAACGCCGGCTGTGCGCGGGGAAGTGACGCGCATCATGGAAGGAGGCATGGAAGCCTTCGACCTACGCGCTCGCAAGTACGGGTTCGACGGGATCTAAAAAAATTCTAGACCCAAGCGATGGTATAGGTTGGTAGGGCGGACTTGGAATATAAATGGACGTTGATTCGAAGACCACAGGCGGATCCGTGCAAGCATACGCATCCGATCGCTGACGAACTCAGTCATTGACGCAGCGAATTTGGCCGACGCAGCAATTGTGCAACAGAGCGAACAGACGACATGCCAAGATCGTCACCGCGGACGACCACTACGCGTGAGTATTTTCCGTTCGTACGCTGGCCTGACTTGCTAGACAGTGTAGCCGTCGGCCAAGTGGTCCGAGACCATCCTATTTCGAGAGATAGCGAGCGATGAAAACCAGTTCGTTTCCAAACTCGGCAACTACCTGACGGGCCATCTTCTTTACGTATCGGCAGGAAACGTAGGGTCCCGACCGCCCCCGGGGGAGGGGGGTCCCGGGGGGCAGGCTCCCCTCGTCGAGGCAGGGTCACCCTCCGCCGACGGCGGCCGTCCACTCCACGCGCGCATGCCCTCGACCCCGGCTTCCCTGACCACGGGGCCGACCGTGCCGGGCGAGGCGTGTCCCGATCCAGGTCACGGCGCGCCTGGCTGACGGGCGCGCCGATTCGCGCGCGGGATGGCCCCTGTCGGGGTGGGGCAGCCCCCATCCATGGGGCGCCTCCTAGGGCGGGCAGGCCTCGGTAGTCCCCCGCAAGCCCGGCTGTTTGGTGGTTTCCAGCGACGCGCGTACCTTCATGGCGTCGGCGGGTGTGCTGCCCCGGCGACGACCAGACCCTCGCTGTAGATGACCGCCACCATCCTCCCGTTCCCCGACCGTCTCGCTCTAGCCGAGGCCCATCTCAACCGGCTGCACCCTGTTGGGTCGCCGGGGCTGCTCGCGACTGCGCGACAGTCGGCCGACGGCGTCTGGGACGAGGGCATGATTCCGGCCACGACGCGCGCCATCGCCAGGCAGGTCGCCGAGGCCGAGGTCCAGTACGTCTCGATGAACCGGTTTACCCGGCGCCGGCACAGCTCGCTCGTCAGGTCGATCCGTGCTGGCTTCCTCGACCTCGACTACACGCGGGATGGCCTGCCCCATGCGCACAGGCCGCACGCCGAGGTGGTGTTCCTCGTCCTCGCCGCGCTTGAGTCCGCTGGCATCCCGAAGCCGTCGTGGATCACGTACAGCGGCCGGGGCATCCACATCGTATGGACGTTCGACGGCGTGTCAGGGCAGGCCTTGTGTCGCTGGCAGCGCGCCATGAAGGGCCTGCGCGGCCCCCGGCTCGATGCCGACGGCAACCTACCCAAGCGCAAGGTCGAGCCCCGCGTCCAGGATTTCCAGCAGAGGCTGCTGCCCCTCTGGCAACTGCTGAAGGGCCTCGGCCTTGACCGCGGCTGCTGCGATGCCGCCCGCGTCCTGCGGGTGTGGGGCAGCATCAATCATAAGAGCGGCGAGATGTGCCGGCCGGCGTGGCCCGCCTCGATCGCGGACATCAGCACCGTCCCGTTCGACGCTTGGGCCGACGCGACTTGTCCCTACACCCGGCGCGAGATCGCCGAGATCCGCGACGCCCGAAAGTTCGAGCCGACCCAGGTCAAAACTGACACGGCTGTACCCCGCAGGCCTCGGCCGTTCGCCGCCAACAAGTGGCGCCTGGTCCTCGACGACTTAATGGCTCTCCTCGACCACCGTGGGTTCATCGCTCGCGGCAGGCGCATGCTGTGGGCCGTGTTTGCAGCGACTGCCATGTCCCAGACCGATGGCGGCGACGCTGAGATCTGGGCCGAGCGCATCGCGCCCCTGTGCGGCCTGCCCGAGCGCGAGCTCGTCATGGCGTTCTCCGGTGTCGAGGCGGGCATGCACGCCCATGCCGCCGGCGAGAAGCGGGAGTACGAGGGGAAAGAGAGGCCGGCCTACTACGACTGGTCCTACGCGCGCATGGTCGACGAACTCGGCATTAGCCAGGACGAAGCGGACGCGGCGGCCGTCCTGGTCCTGCGACCCGACGGGTCCAAAGCCGGGCGCTCCGCCGCCGAGCGCCAGCGCGACAGCCGAGATGCCCGCGAACCGGACCGCATGACGCGCGACATCGCCCTGCAGCAGAAGGCGCAGGACGGGATCACCGCGATCGAGGCTCTTGCGTCCGGCCTGACACTGACGCAGATCTGCGCGGGGCTGCGCGCAGCCGGCCGGCCCTCGTCCCTGAACTGGCTGAAGCAGGCCATCTTCTTGGCCGAGGGCGAACTCGTCCGCATCGCCGCCATCGAGGCAGCCTCTATCCCCGCCTCGGCTCCCGTTCCGGCCGAGGACGCCCTCCCGGCCTGTCACGGAAAGTCACGGCGTATAGTGGCCTCTGGCCCGGGAGGCTCCTCCACCTCTGCCGATGCCTCCGGTTCGGTTCCCGAGGGCGAGGTTCGCGTCCGCCGGTACAGCCCACGCTTGGCGGAGTACCGCACGTCGACGGCGCATTGGACGATCCTCCGCATTGGCGAGGGACGGTGGACCGACGAGATCCGAGAGGACCTGCCCCTCGATGCGCCCGACCTGGTCCCGGAGGGTATCGGTCACCGCATCCAGGCGTCGGATGCAGGCCTCATCGACGCCGTCCTGGCCGATCTTGCCCGCGAGGCTGCCAGGGACCGTCGGCGGGGTGGGCGGGCCTCTTCGGGCCGTTCCCGGGCCCGCATTGCCCTGGCTCCGCTAGATCCCGCCCGCGAGGCCGAGGCCTATCTCGACGCATCGGGCGGGAGCACCCGTCACCGGCGTGCCCTTGTCGCTGCCTAGGGTGGACGGTATAACTGGAGTGCCTTCAGCGAGGCGGATGCAGCACATCCGACACGCCCGTCCTGGTCCGCCGGGGCGGGCGTTGTCATGTCGGGCCCATGCGTGGCGCTGAACGGGACACGGGCCCCGTGGCAGCCTCCCCGGCATGGCACGCAAGCGGCAGAACAGCTCCGGCTTTAACCTCGACGGCTTCGACGGCGTCGACCTCGCCGTCGACCTCGGCGAGGCCATCGACCGCTGGAGGGATGAGTTCGTCCGCACCGTCGGCATGACGGACCCGAACCGGGGCATGGCCAGGTCCGCAGGGCGGCTGGCTGGGCGGTCGACGAGGTCGCCAAGACGGCTGTCCAAGGCCGAGCTGAACGCCCTGGAGCGGGGCGAGCGCAACGCCGAGGACGTCTACGCCCAGGTCTTCGTGAAGGCCAAGCAGTCGGCGTACCTGAAGTACCTCTTCGGCACGGAGCCGAACATCCGCCTCCCGGGCGACGTCGGGCTCGCGCAGAACCGGATCCTCATCCCCTGGTGGGACAAGATCACCCGCACCCAGGGCGTCAGGCCCACGAAGGACGGCGGAGTGCCGAGGGCATTCCTGTCCCGGCTGGCACGCGAGGTCTCGGCCGACCGGGCGCCGAAGAAGTCCGGCACGCAGGGCCGCTGGGGCGTGTATTACGGGGCCATCACGATCCATGGGCAGGCCCACGAGGGCTACATCGCCCGGTCGCCGCGGGTGCCCGTGACGGATCAGGACGTCCTCCATCGGGGGCACTCGGCGCTGGACCAGGTCATCCAGACCCGGGGCGGGGACCTCAAGCGCATCGGGCGTCGGCTCAAGGACGTCGATCACCCCCGCGTCCTGTTCCTCGCGGTCGACAAAGCCCGATACAGGCCGATCCTGCAGAAGCCGTGGACGGAGGCCTGCGAGGACGCGGCGGCGCGGATCCCCGAGATCATGGGGCAGCAGCTTAACGAGAACCTGGCGTACATGATGAAGAAGGGCACCTACCTCCGCTGAGCCCCCCCGGCCGGGACCGGGACGCCCACGACATGGGGAACCCGGGCTATCCGAATACCGCGGCCGGGGGGACGCTCGGGGCACAGGAGCGATCCCCGTGCCGCCAGCCCCTACATCCGTCTCAGCCTCCTCCACCTTCGTCAGCCAGCCCCAGTGCGGCAACCCGCGCGGGATCCACGCCCGGGCCACCGACCATGCCGTCAGACGCTTCGCCAAGCGCACCGTCGGCGTCATCGTCGACGAGGGCATGGACGACACCGCGGCGCTGGCCGAGCTCGGCCGCCGCGGCGTGAACGTCCGCTGGGTCCGACAGACCCTCTCAAAGTTCGGTGGCATCGGCGTCGCGAACCAGGCGCAGGCCGTCATCGTCAACGGCTTGAAGCTCGTCATCCGGAGCGGCGCCGTCGTGACGGTGCTGGCGAAGAACCAGATGCGCGAACCTAGGGCCCCGGACGAGGCCCCGGCCCCGACGGCCCGGTGCGTGCTCCACGCGGACTACAGGCCATGACGGACGCTCCCTTCAACTTCGAGGGCTGCGCCGACGCGGCCGCCTGCCGGGACGGGATCCGTCCCCTGCTCGCCACGGGCATGGACTGGAGCGAGGTCCACTGCGGCCGCTGCGGCCAGCGCGGCATCGTCCGCCACGCCGACCTCGACTCGGCCGAGCCCGCCAAGCCCGCGGCCGCTGCGAAGGCGAAGCCCGCCCCGGTCGCCGAGCCCGAGGCACCGGCCGCGGCCCCCGCCGTCGAGTCCGAGGCTAAGCCATGACGTGGGGCCCCTACAACCCGCACCGCATCCCGCACGTGTCGCGCGAGGGCGAGTGGCTCTCGGCCGCGATCCTCGCGGCTTTCGCCACGGCCCTGCTGCTGCCCGGGCCGACCTTCGCCCGGCCGATCTTCGTCAACCTCGCCGCCGTGGCGCCCCAGGGCACCTGGGGCATGGCCCTGATGCTTGTGGCCGTCGTGCGCGACATCGGCCTGTGGGTGAACGGCAACTGGCGGCGCAGCCCGACGCTCCGCTTCGCCGGGGCCGCGGCCGGAGCCCTCATCTGGTTCACGCTCGTTCGGATGTTCTCCGACGACGGGTACCCGGGCCTGAACACGGCCTGCCTCGTCTACGCGGCTCTCGGCACCTTCGACGTCCTCGCCGCCGGACGCTCCCTCCTCGACCAGGGCCGCAACGACCAGCGCGCCGCCATCCACCGCCGGGAGACCGTTTGATGCTGGCCGATGCGTACGCGCTGCTCGTCGCCATCCCTGCCGACGTCCTGAACGCGCTCGGCGTCGTCGCCGGCGGGATCGGCACGGCAGTCTTCCACCTGTGAGGCCGGTTCCGGAAGCTCCCGGCCGCCGCGACCGCGGAGCCACCGCGCGCCGCCCTGTCCGAGACCGACCGCGAGCTCGGCTTCACCTTGGTCCGGACCGGCACCGACCTGACCCGCGCCCTCCACGAGCGCGGCGACCTGCTGCGCGACGCGCTGCCGGCACAGTCCGGCCGCCGGAACCGCCCGAGGACCTGACATGGCCCGCAACACCTTCAACCCGGCGATCGAGTACGTCCTCGCCCACGAGGGCGGGTACGTGAACGACCCGAAGGACAAGGGCGGGCCGACCAATCTCGGCATCACGCAGGCGACCCTCGCCGCGTGGGTCGGTCACGCGGTTTCGGCCGACGATGTCCGTCACCTGACCCGCTGGGACGCCACGGCCATCTACAGGGCCGGGTTCTGGGACCGAATCCGCGGCGACCTGCTGCCGGCCGGGCTCGACTACGCGCTGTTCGATTTCGCGGTGAACTCGGGCGCCGGGCGTGCCGCACGGTTCCTGCAGACGCTCCTCAAGGCCCGCGGGCTGTACGCCGGGGACATCGACGGCGGCATCGGGGCCAAGAGCCTCGACGCGCTGCGCAGTGTGAACGACATCGCCCGCTTGGTCGATGACCTTTCGGCCATGCGCCTGAAGTACCTCCGCACGCTCGACGGCTGGGGCCGGTACGGCAAGGGCTGGTCCCGGCGCGTGGCCGAGGTCCAAGCTGATGGTGATGCTGTGCGAGGCGTTCCGCGCGAACCCCGGCCTCTTCACCGCCGGGTCCCGCCCCGCCAAGGGCGTGGCGTTCTACTCCCGCACCCACGACCTGGACGGCTGGATCGAGCTCGCCGACGGCCGCGTCCTGCCCTGGCTCTACGCCCCCGGCGGCGTCGGGAAGTCCGCCATCGCCAAGGCCAGCCGGTACGTCGATGGCACGCCCGGTGTCGACCGCGCCCTCGTCGTCGGGACGCACGTGCGCGCCGGATTCCTGCTCCCCGACGAGCTGACCTTTATCTGCCTCGCCGTCGACACCGTCGCCCCCGTCACCCCCGTCACCCCCGGTCCGAAGGTCGCCTGACATGAACGCGCTGACCCCTGCCCTGATGGGCGCCCCCGTCGCCACTCCCGCCGTGTCCGAGGCCGATGTCGAGCGCTTCCGGCTTGAGGTCCGGGACGGTGTCCCGCGCCTTGACAGCCGCGTCATCGCCGAGCGGTTCGAGAAGAGGCACTCGGACGTCCTCCGGAGCGTCGACCTGCTCATCCAGCGCCGCCCAAAGCTAGCCCTCCGCAATTTTGCGGAGGGGTCCTACACGACACCGCTGACCGGTCGGCAGCTCCACCGGTGCTACCTTGTCGATCGAGATGGCTTCGCCCTGCTCGTCATGGGCTTCACCGGCGACGCGGCGCTGGCCTGGAAGCTGGACTACTTGGAGGCCTTCAACAGGATGGAGGCGATGATCTGGAGCCGCCAGGCGCCGGCGCTCGACGTCGACGACAACCAGCTCTTACGCCGCATGCTGGTCAGCAAGATCGATGAGGTCGACAGCCTCCGCGCCGTAGCCGAGGCCGAGCGCCGCGCCCGCATCGAGGCCGAGGACATCGCCTCGCTGTCGGATCAGGAAATGTTTGACATGGGGCGCGCGCTCACGGTCGTGACGCACCGCGCGGAGGCCTCGGCCGCCCGCGTCGACTCCCTTCAGCTTAAGGCGCTCGCCTATGACAGGATCTCCGCGGCGCGGACATCGAGGGTCATATCCGAGTACGCCAAGGACATCCGGATGCAGCCCAAGGCGCTGTTCGAGCTGCTCGACAGCTGGGACTGGATTTTCCAGCGCGGGTCCCGCGACGTCGGGTCCCGGAAGGGGCGTTGGGTCGGCGGCTACCGTGGCCTCAGCCGCGGCTACGTGGAGCACGACACGGGCACGGTGAAGACAGCCGCCGGGACCGTCGAATCCCGGCAGGTTATGATCACGGCTGCCGGGCAGAAGGTCATCGAGAACATGCTCGCGCAGGGCCGTCTCAACCTGCGCCGGCCGATCAAGGCCTGAACCACGCTTGGGGGCGGCCCCGCGCCGCCCCCGCCGACCGATGCAGCGAAATGATACCGAAGCGAACTTCGCTTCCTTTGCCCTCGATACCGCCAGCCTCCGCGAGGCCTCCAAGGGCTAGAATCCCACGAACCCGTCGGGCGTAGAGATCCCGACATCGGGCAATTCATGCCGGTCCGGGACAGGCTCGGGCGTGCCGTCATCGGCCTCGGGCTTCGTTGGGATCCGGAGAGGGTCCCGGGTCGCGTAAAACCGCGACTCCGTGCGGATCCAGCCCGGCCCCCTGGCGAGGATCGGGCTCGTCGTCATTGGCCCCGGGGGCAGAAGGGGATGCCCGCTGACGTAGCCGTATAGGCATGGCGTGTCCGTGCCGGGATACGTCGTCTCTACGTAGTCCGAGAGGATCGGCGCTTCGGCGAGCGTGCGCGCGTCCGGCCTCCAGCCCGAGCTGAGCAGGTCGATGTCGCGGCTGGCATCCGCCCGGCGCCGGGCGAGGTCACGAATGGATAGGGGACGCATAAGGATCTCCTGCGCGGATCTTCTGCTCGGGTCCTGAGAGGCACCAGAGGCCTCAATTCGCGTGGCACATGCCGGGATGGGGCACCCGCCGGAACAGCGTGCCGTAGCGGCTGAGCTCGCCGGTTGGCAGGACCTCCAGATCCAGGGCGTATGAGCCGCCCGTGTCGCTTGCGCTGTTCGTAAAACAGGTTGCCCGGATCTTGCCGTCGACCTTGCGCGCATCATGGCAATCCATCCCATCGATCGCGAGGTCGCGCGGGCCTGGGCCGACGAAAATCGGCCCGTAGCCCTCGCCGACCGGGCAGAACATCCCGGGGGCGGGGAGCGGGCCAGAGGAGGCGATGGCGACGGCGAGGGCGAGGATACGCATCACTGGATCTCCGAACAGGGGGACAGGCACCACGCGCGGCCGTCCTGATCGAACCAGGCGGCGGCCGCGGCGGTGAGGATGGTGCCGTCCGGGAGGCGGAAGCCCGGGCGGTCGAGTCGGTACGTGAATGGGATGGCCGCAGACGGTCGGGGCACGCCGACGAGTGGGATGCCTCGGGCCCAGGCGTGGACGTCCCGGGCTCCGGTCCGGAGGCAGTGCAGGCGGGCCGCCTCCGAGGCACGGACCGTCACGCCCGCGAGGGCAATTTCCGCGACGTGGTCGACGACTCGACCGCCCTCGCGGACTGACCAGCAGCGGCGACGAAGGTTGCGATAGACATCAGCCACCCTTCTTCGACTTGTTCTTGGCCGCCTTGCGCTCGGCCTCGCGTACTTCATGGCAGGCGTCGCACAGAATGATGTGCCACCCCCCGGGGCGGTGGAGCCCGGGCGCACCGCAATGCTCGCAGACCACGACAGAGAGCGTCTCCAGCGCAGAGCGGATCAAATCAAGCATTTCGCCGTCGACATGGTTCTTGCCGCTCATGTACCAGCGCAAGGATGCGAACTTGCTCTTGAGCTGCAATGTCACGATGCCGTTCAGGACACCGTGAAACCGCATGGTAGATGCGCCGGCGCAGGCAAGTTCTTGCCACGGCACACCGACTTCGACGGTGCCTGGCGGGAATAGCTCACCGAATTCCACCCACATGTGCTCGCACATGCCAGCGTGATCTTCGGATGCGAGGCCGCCCCCGGGGAGGTACCTGTCCGATCGAATCGCCACGTACCGCTCGGCGATCTGCGCGACGAGGTCCATGTGCTGCTTCGTGTAGGCCCCGGCCGGGCCCCCATACGTCTGGCCGTCGTCCCCTGTGTCGCCCGGCATGGGCACCGTCAGCCCTGTGCATGAGAGCCGAATGAAGGTCTGGCCCTCCAGGCTGGGGTTCTGCACGATGCGCAGCGCTGGCTGAGTGCCGTAGCGCCGTTCCAGGTAGCCGCGCAGTTCGCGCGCGGCCCGACGGGCGCGGTGATCCATTTCGGCCTCCTCAGTGCGCGAAGCGGCGATTGGAACGGAGCGCGACAAGGTGCTCGATGGCGCGGCGGAGGGGTCGGATCGAGCCGCCGCGCCATGACGCGAGGGAGTTGATCTCAGCCTCGTCCAGGTCTCCAAGCCATCGTCCATCGGCCATTTCCTGGCGCATCTTGTCCATGACGCCGCGGGCGACAACCGGAAGGTCTTGGCGACGTGGGCCGGGGATCTCGACGACCATAAAGCGGTCGAGCAGGGCACCCCTAAGCTGGCTCACGTCGTTCGCGGTCGCGATCAGGCTCACTCCACTGATGTCAACCTGACCATCAAGCCCCAAATCGAAGAAACGACGCCGGGCAGAAAGTTCGCCCACAGCGACGATGGCCTCCCTGAGGGATCCATTGTGCCCACCGGTTGCACCTGACTTGTCGAGCTCATCAAGGACGATGACGCCGTCAGCGCTCTCGTTGTCCACGAGAAGCTGCGTGAAGACCGAGTAACGAGCTGAGGACCATTGCTTGCTGGTGCCCTGGATACTTGAGTCCGCGATCCCGGCGCAACCATAGACCATATTGGGCAGGCGAAGACCTTCGGCGAGGTCGCAGGCTAGCTCGGTCTTGCCAGTGCCAGGTGGACCGACAAACAGCATGTTAGGAACAGCTGCGGTCTCGCGTCCGGCGAGCGTGCCCATGATCCGAGAGATCTGAGGCACGAGCCAGGGCCGCCGCGCGACCAAGCGCTCGCCGAGCGCGGCGAGGTCCGGCATCGGGTGAAGGGGGAGGCCCTTGCCGATGAGCGGCTTCGCGGCGCCGGTCGGCTTCTTCGATTCGAGCGCCTGGGGCAGCACGACCCGTGTGGGATGCCGGGCGTCCGCAAACCCAAGCGCGGGGCCGTCATTTGGATCGGGGATGACCCGAGCGTCCGCGTACTTGTCCTCAAGGGGCCCGGCCGCACGGAGCAGCTCCTCCGGCGGGGCGGCCACGCTGGCGATCATCTCCAGGACGCGGCGTGCCGTTGAGCGCGTCAGCTGCCACGATGGAACCAGCTCCAGGTTGATCGGCGGGACGACGTCACGCTGGCAGAGCGCAACGCACTGGAGCATCGTGACGACGATCTCGCGTACCGCGACGGGATCGCTCTGCGCCACGTGGGCGTAGCTCTGCAGTGTGTCGCTTAGCAGAGCGACAGCCCGTCCTGCTGCCTGCGGGTCGCCAAGCATGGCGCCGTAGAGCGTCGCCCGATCTGCGATCTCGCCACACATATCCTCGACGGCGATGTTCGGATTGAACGTCGCGCCTTCCTGTAGCGCAAGGGCCTCGACTTCTTCAGCATAACGGGGGCAGGCCTCGGATCCGAGCAGCTCCAGGGCGTCCTTGAGCGCGTCGGACAGCTGCTGGCCAGTGGGTGACCTCAGCAGGTCTGAGGTCCAGCGTCGGGCGTCTTCCGTCACCGTCCCGTCTGCGGGCATCGCGCCGGCGAACAGCTGTCCCAGCGTAGGGAAGCCATTCGACGCGTAGACGATGTCGCGCCGGTAGTGCTCCTCGCTATCCTTGAATGCGGCCTGTCGGGCAGCACGCCGGGCGAGGCGCTGATAGTCGTCTGAAGTCGTCACGGGGAGGCTCGCTGGAAACGGGGGGCACGCGCAGGCGGGCGCCGAGCAGGGCTCAGGCGGGGCGGCGGGCTATCCGTTTTAAGCAGCGAGCGAGGTTCACGGGGGCGATCCCTTCGGTGAGGCTCCACCATGCCCGGGGAGGCCCGGACGTGCAATCGGAAGCCTCGGAAAAGGTTAGCTTATCCCTGGGCGATGGGTTGCCGCGCCGTGCCATTCCGAATCGGCCAGAGTGCTACCATCGCGGGTAAGCGGCGGAGGACGGCTATGGCCAAAAAGATCGAGGCGCGGCGGCACGGCAGGGCGATGCATGCCCTCCCGCTCGCGGCGAAGTCCCATTTCCGGCGCCGCGTCGCCGAAGCGCGCTGGGGGCGAGAGCAAAGCTGCGCCGCCTTTGCGGCGGTCGGTGTCGATGACGTGGTCGTGCACACGCTGGACCTGTTCGACCGCGTCGCCGAGGGTATCGGCAGGCTCCCTTGGCAGGACCGCGCCGAGGCCGAGGTCGTGCTGTTCGGGCAGGCGTTGCCGACCGGGCTGGCCCCTTTGGTCTACCAGGTCCTCGACCGGGGACGCGCCGACGGTCTCGACGATCGCCAGCTCGCTGGTGCCCTCACGATCGTCCTGGAGAGCCACGGGCTCCCGCAGAGGGACCCAGCCTGGTGCGCGAACTCACCGCTATGGAGAAGTACCGTCTGGCCGAGGTGGACAGGGGCGGCATGAAGGCCGCCTTCGCCGGTGGTCTCGTCGGCTGCCGGAAGTCTGACAAGGTCTTGCTCAAGTACATGGCAACCGCCTTGGTCGATGCGATCCAGAGCCCGGATGATCCCTTCGCAGCGGCTTGCTTGGTGTCTTTCGAGAAGGCGATCGCCTTCAGGGTGTCGCTGGGCGCCAGGACCGGGAAGGGGGACGGCCCAGAGGCCCTGTCTGAGCGGTACGCGAAGGTTGTCGCCAAGAAGTTCAGCAAGGCCGGCATCCGGCTTGGGGACGTCGGCTGATGGGCGAGCTCACCACCTTCGTATGCTCGGCCGGGTCGGCTGTCCTGCTGCTGAGCGTCCTCGCGACGGGGATCCTTTCGGCCCTGGACCGCGCGGTCGAGGCCCAGCCATGATCCGGCCCGCGCCCTCGGCCGACCTACTCGCGCGGCTCGCCCGGCAGACGGGCCCGGATCACCGACTCGACGGCGGCCGCGGCGACGTCGGCCTCTCGGCCGTGCGGGAGGACCTCGTGGGTCAGGGCGCGCCCGGTCACCGGGTCGACGACTAGAACGGTGGACCGCTCCATGCCGACGAGCACGCGCACGCTGAGCTCGACCCGGGTGCTGGATCCGGGGCCGTCCTCGACGGGGTAGCGGGCCTCTCCGTCGGGCAAGCCGTCAAGGGAATAATCCGGCCCCACGAGACGGCTGGCCATGATCATGGTCATCTCCGCGTCAGTGAGGTCCTCGACGGTCAGGGCGACGCGCTCGCCCGGGCGGGGGGCGCCGGACTTGGGCAGGCCCAGAAACTCTTGGGACCACCGCACGATCGGGTCGGAGGGATCCCTGACCGGAGGCTCCATCCCGGCGAGAATTCGGACGCTGTCGGGGTCGTACTCGTCGTCGGGCATGCTTCGGACTCTCGGCCGGCCCCCTCGGGGAAGCAAGCCCGACACGTGCCGCGGCACGTGCCAGAGCACGTAGACGGCGAGGCGGGATCCCCGGCCCCGCGGGGCGGGCACACGGAGCTGGCGCTGTAGCGCCTAGCCGTCAGGGACGCTCGAACCCGGACGGGGACGAACCTTTCGGCGGTCTGGTCGGCCTACAGCTGAGAGGAGGGGACGGATGTCAAAGTCGAGCACCGAAGCGAGGATCGCCGCCGCCCGGGACGCCGTCGAGAAGGCGGCCTGCCTGCTGCTCGATCACGCCGAAGGTATCGGCCTGCTAGCGATGATGGCACGTTACGCCGAACCGTCGGGTCCCGCCACGATCTCCTTCGAGGATGCCGGGCGGGCGACGATCCGTGATTGGCCGGCCGAGCAGGCTTTCTGGCAGGCCGCGGTTGCGGCCGCCACGTTCGCCGGGCGCTTCGAGACGTTCCGCGAAACGCGGGACCGCCTGTGGCCCACTAACCGCGAGACGGCAATGCGGGATGCGGTGGAGCGGCTCGTCGGGCCCGACGGCGGCTTCCCACCACCTTTAGAAAGCATGCCGGAGAAGATCGGCGATGGTCGATCAGGGCTTACCCCGGCGCGCGTCCACGCCCAAGCCTGGCGATCCCACTTGGCGGCTTCCGCCTCGAAGGCGACCATGGCGAGACTGTTCTGAGGATCGGCGATGCGGATCTACACCGAGACGCCGCTTCGCCTGGTGCCGCCCCGCGGCGTGGTCATCGCGCCGGAACGGGACCGCCCGACGCCGCCGGCGCACCGGCCCGACGACGTTGCGGACGTCCGGAGCCGGCTGGTCGCCGCCTTTGCGGTGGAGGTCATTCGGATGCTGGCGGGTTGGGTGTCGGAGTGCGAGCCGGCGATCGTGCACGGGCTTTACGGCCTGATGCGCGGCCTGGCGCTCGCCGGGGATCCGGAGGCCCGGATCGTGGTGCCGTCCCGGCGCTCGACCCTGGAGGCCTGCGCGGCCGCGATCGCTGGCGGGGTGGTGCCAGACTAAGGCAAAGTCCGAAATTGCCTTAGACAAGTGCCCTGAAGCGCTTCGCCTCGCTGTAGGCGGCGCGGAACCTAAGGTAGGTGTCAGGTCACACGGGTGCGGCGTTCCTTCGTGTGGTTCTTGATTAGGGGCTTTCTCGCCTCTTCGAACAGACGCTCGACGCGCTCGGCGTGCTCGTAGCCGAACGCGCCGCGGACGAGCTCGGGCCACAGGATCACGTAGGGATGGATGAGGGAACGCCTGGTGGTGTCATGCAACTTGGCCAGCAGCTGGCACATCGCCAGCACATGCCGGTTCGTGATGCGCACGCCCTCCTCGATCGGCTCGCCATGGCCGAATCTCGCCAGCTCCCGGCGCCACGTGGGGCGCATGGGGTCGATTGGATCGTCGCGCTGGTCCCTTACTCCCTTCAAGGCCTCCTTCATTCGCTTGCGGTCCTCGCTCGTCAGGTGCCCGAAGACCCGACGGCCGATGGCCTCGTAGTCGGCAGGCCCGAACAGATCGTCGATGGCGTCGAGGTAGAGGCCCGACACGCGTTCGCGATGGAGAAGTCCGAACGCCCGAATTGCCCGATCAAAGTCGCGGTGACTCAGCAGGGGGACGAGGGCCACGCACGTCTCGCGCAGGTCGTCGTCCGTGACCTCCTCGTCCCGCTTGCCGAGGCCCGGCAGGTCGATCCGGTTCTGCAGCATGCAGCACAACCAGTCGTCGGACTGCTCGCCGTAGTACGAGGCCCTGGCCGTCCGGATGGACCGGGCGAGCATGGCCCGCTCGTCGTCCGTGAGCGCCGCGTATACGGCGCCGCCGATGTCGTAGGGTGGAGTAGGCATGGGTGAAAACCTCGCGCGTTGCGTTGCGCCCGAGGTTCGTCACTGGCGGCCGAAAGTCGATGGAGAATAGGGTCCGTGGTTAACGGGGGAAGCCTTCATCCACACGGTTGAGCATCGTCATGAGGCGGCGGCGGGCCATGTCCTCCTGCGCGGCGCCCCGGCCGTCGGACCACCCGGCCGCCCCGCGCGCGAGCCCACGCCTTGAGCGCATCTTTTCTTCAGGGCTTCTGGGCGTGGGCCGGCGCTCGCCCGGGACGTCCCTTGGATCGCTCGACGGCGTTCGCGCCACGTTCCCCGGGCCACAGGTCGGCCACAGGTTGGGGGTTTCGGGCCACGGATTGCGGAGGACGGCGGGCCACTGGCGACCACGGCCGGCGAACTTGCTTCAGAGCGGAAACGGGCCTACCAGGGCGCGGCGTACCCGTTCGTCCCCCCGTTCGGGACGTGGGGGTCGCAGGTTCAAATCCTGCCACTCCGACCAAAATTCCCGCGATCTCAAGCTCGGTGAGAACGGAAAGCTGCCCTGCGTCCGCGTGCAGGTGATGCGCGACCGTCCAGCTCAGATCGCGCGACGATGCCACTGCTCCGAAGTGCTCGCGAACGCGGCCATCGGCAAAGGTCCGAGGGCGTCGAGGCTCGCCGGTACCGCGTCATTCCGGATCAGGTGTGCCGGGACCAGCCGGGCCGCGTTTCTGAGACGGCACTTCGTCGACCTCCGCAATTCTTGGGATCCTCTCCGGCGGCGTGAGCGGCGCGATGGGCACGCTCTCCACGAGAAGCGCTATCATCTCGGACCGCGAATTCAGGAGAATGGCCGGCGGCTCGCCGGTGATCTGCCGCCATCGCCTGACGAAATCGCCCGCCGGCAACTCGGCGAGGGTGTCCTGGTCGGTTGCGGGGTGGTCCGTTCTGGGCAACGCGGACTGGTCCATGCGCCTCAACGGCGCGGACCACGATTCGGCCTCAGCGTCTGCCCGGGATGGTGAAGCGCGCGTTGCCCCGATCGGGGAAAAATGTGCCCGCCACGGCGAACCGGGCGGGCGAGGTCAGGGGCGCTCGATGCGTTGGCGAGCACCGCGACTCTTCCCAACAGCGACAGGCGAACCGGTAAGCCCGTCGGCGTGACAGATCGGGGCGCTTGACGGCGGGTCTCTCACGATTGCGGCTCCGAGAGCTGTCATCGGTCTCGCGCGGCACATTTCACGCGCTCCCACGCGGGCCTGAGCGCGGTCAGGCTGCGCACTGGTGCCCGCTGCCGCGGACGCTGCGAGGCACGACCATCGACCTGTCCCGAGGCGGCAGCAGGTCCATCTGCGAGCAGTGCAGCGCCAGGACGGTCTGCTCTTCCGCCAGGGCGCGCGCCGCGACGCTGAAGCGGCCGTTGGCCATCACGCACGCCTCGGCCGATCCGGCACGCGCCGCCGCCGCCGCGTCGCCCGAGATCGGGAGGTACGCGACGTCGCGATCCGCCGATTGCAGGCACACCCCGACGCGCGTCCGGGCCCGGAGGAGGACGAAGGACTTTTGATCCTGGTACTCCACACCCCAGGCCGCCGCTTTCAGGCGCCGCAGCATCGGCGCCTGGTAGCCTGCTTGCGCGGAGCTGGCGCGGTCGACAAAGGTCCAGGACGCGATCCCGGCCGGCAGGAAGGACGCGAATTCCGCCCGGACCAGCCGTCCGAAGCTGCCGATCCGGACGACGGCGCGGAGCGGCCGCGAGAGATGGGCGCGGTGCAGCCGGACCAGTACCCGTTACCAGAGCGCCTCGAACGCGGCCGCATCCCGGGCAAGGCGCTCCATCCAACGGTTCTCGACGAGCAGGCGCTCAATCTGCGTTCGGGTCGTGCGGCGACACCGCTCCCTCACGCGCACGCGAAGATGCGGCCAAGCAAGCAGAAGCAGGATGGCTGTCACCCACAGAGCGACGCTCGTCGCGAACACGACTGCGGGACTTCGCGAAATAAGGATGATGCTGCGATTCACTCGCCGCAGTAATCAAGCGGACATCGCTGATCAGGTTCGTGGTAGCCCGGGTGGCGCAAGTCTTCGTGGATAGGAAGCTCAGAATCGACGCGGGCGACTGCGCCGCTCAGGTCCGCATGGCCACGAACATGCCTCGGCCCTGCTGGTGGTAGTAGCCACTCTCCATCGAACCGCGGATGTCGAGCCCGAGCATGTCGTACTGCTCGTAGATCATGTCGAAGCCGCACGCCTTCAGGAGCTGGATCAGGGCCGGCTTGGTCGGCCAGAAGGAGCGCTTGTTGCTCCACGAGGTCCATTTGTGAGCTTCGAGCTGGCTGGTGTCGTCGAGATCGTGCTCGTGCATCCAGCGGCCGGGCAGGCCTTCGTTCTCCGCCGGCGGCGAGAGCTGGAACAGGTCTCGGTTCTCGTCAGTCGCGAAATGCGTGTGCAGGATGATCACGTCGCGCACGCAGTCAGCCATGAGGCGGATGAAGGCGGCCGGTCTGTCGAGGTGGTAGAGCAGCCCGCAGCAGAACGCGGCATCGAAGGGACCGTGGGCCGCGAGGTTCCAAACATCGTCGTTGACGAAGCCGAGGTCCGGGACGCCGGCCCCATCTTTGACCCGTAGGCAGTTCTCGAAATTGGAGCGGCGCACCTCGACACCCGTGGCGCGCATTCCGGCGCGGGCGAACTCGAGCGTGTACCCGCCCTCGAGGCAGCCCAGATCGACGATCGAGCGGCCGGCCAGCCTGTGCCCGTAGAACAGCCGGAGCGAGCGCAGCGCCGCCTGGGTCCAGGGGCTGTCGGCGATCAACCAGCCCGCCTCTGGCAAGGTCTCGGACCCGTCTGCGAGGCGGATGTTGTGTGCCGTGAACGTCATGCCGCCTTTCCACGCCGCACACCCTCACCGAGCGGGGACGCCCTGAGTCTATATGGGCCGCGGCCGATCGGTTCACGTGGTTTGTCGATTTGCCCGTGTGGAACGGCCCGCGCGCGGATTCGAAATGCGCGCGCGGCGGCGCGCGTTAGCGGCGCGCCCGTTCGAAGAAGCGACGGATGGGATTTCGGGCCAGGAACTCTCTTCCGGCCTGCGAAGGCTCCTGAGAAGCTGCTGCCGCCAGCGCTGCATCCTCCGGCTCGGCGGTCCAGCCATCCTGCCAGCGCAGATGCCGGATTGTGCCCCTGGCGGTACCGGCCCGCTGTCTCAGCGCCAGCGTGTTGAGGAAGCGGCTGGCGCGATGGCTGAACGTGTTCCCGTCGCGAACGACCCGCGCGGCTGCCGCCGCGAGCTTCTGTCTCAGCCGACTACTGCCGTCGAGCTCCCGATGTAGATGAAGCGCCTCGGCAGGGTTATTAAAGTACAGGGCCGCCTCACCGTGCGGGAAGAGGGCGGTGCAGTCGCGGTTATATTGGGACAGGCACGGGACGCCGTGCGAAGCGGCGTCGAAGCTTCTGAAGTTCGGGCCACCGTTCATATTCTGAATGTGAAAGATATTCAGGCAGATGCGGTAGCGGGCCATGTAGGCCCGCATCTCCCGCTCGCCGGCGACGCTGTTCACGGAAAACTTGTGAAGGAGGTGAGGGGCTGCCGTCCAGAGTTCCTTGTACCAGCTCGGCGGTCCCTGGATCTCCAGATCGGTCGCCGAGAAGTAGGAGAGGAGTTCCAGTCGGTGCATCGATGACTGGAAATTGAAGTACTCCATCGCGTTGACCGGCGTGCCGTCGGGTAGACTCCACGTCTCGTCGATCATGAAGAATGGCGAACGCATACGATCACGGAGCTCGACCCCCACCGGGAGAGGGCCGGTGCGGGAACCGACGAGGCCGTCCTGCGAGCGCGCCGCGTAGAGCGCGATGTGATGCAGCGACCCGAGGAAGCCGACCGAGGTCGCGGCTCGGTTCTGGGATGGCCGGGGCTCGAAGCCCGCGAAGGGCAGCCAGTCGGCCCGGGTCGCCTGCGGATGCTCTGCGAAGTTGCTGCACGCGACGCTCAGCAA
Organism: Methylobacterium sp. 22177; assembly: GCF_052045615.1. Classification (NCBI taxonomy): domain Bacteria; kingdom Pseudomonadati; phylum Pseudomonadota; class Alphaproteobacteria; order Hyphomicrobiales; family Methylobacteriaceae; genus Methylobacterium; species Methylobacterium sp. 22177. Next base: position 39,204 of record NZ_JBQEPK010000001.1, read on the forward strand.
TACGCTCTCGGGGATCTCAAGGCCGGAGAAGTAAAAGGGGCTGTCGACGAACCACGCCGCGTGCGCCGCGCCGCGCCGCGCGAGACCCTCATAGATCGGCGCGGAAAGCCCGACCGCATTGATGCTCAGGGCGCCGTCGATCGCAACGCCGTCGGCCTCCAAGAAGGCGAGCAGGGTCTCGGAAAGCTCCTCCGACTGGCTGAGGTGGGTATAGGCAAAGTTCGCGACGACGACGTCGCATCCGGCCGCCGCGAAGGCGTCGATAAGCCCGCTGCGGCTCGCATCGAGGATGCCGAAGACATCCATCAGCAACAGGGTGGGCTTCGACATGCGCTCAGGCATCTTCTTCTGTCTGTCTGAAGATCAGGATCCGGTCGCGCGTCGTCACGGTCAGCGGATCGCTCTGCACTACCAGACCGGGTTTGCGATCCGTGCAGCGCGCGCCGACCTCCGGAGGCTGCAAGACCCGGAAGCGCCGATCGCTGACCGTGATACGCGCGTACAGGTTGGGCGGGAACAGGTAGGCGCGCACGTGCCGGTCGATCTGGGCCGCCGTTCGGTTGAAGTCGATCTCTGTCCGCGCGTAGTCGATATCCGTCTTGCTGAAATAGGTCGCCGCCGCGTCGTCTTGGACGGCGGCCATACCCGACAGGCCGCGCGTCGCGGTAACGGCCCCGAATATGGCCGCGTTCCGCTCGATCAGTCGCACGCCGGCCTGCTCGCAGAGGCTGTAGACCTCGCGATTGGATCGGCCCTCGATCGCGAAGGTCTCCTGATCCACGAGGGCTCCCGTGTCGATCCCGGCATCGATGATGTGGAGCGACACGCCGAAGGTCGCGTCGCCGTTAAGGATGGCGAGCGTGATGGGCGCCATCCCGCGGTAGCGCGGTAACGGCGAGAAGTGGAGGTTGATGAGTCGGTCGCCGCCGTGCTCGATGATGTCGTGTCTCAAGATGATCGAGAACTGAACCGACAGGAGCAGAGTGGGATCGATCTCGAAATAGGTGCGTGCGAAGGCCTCGGCATTTCGGACGCCGCGGCTCTCGATCCCGAGGCGGTGCGCCACGTCGCGCGCGACCCGCGCGGAAGTCTCATCCTTGTCGGCGAAAACGTACACGATCGTGTGATCTGGCAGCTTACGACGAAGGACCTCGAGTGTGTCGGCGCATACCTTGTTTTTCCCGCACACGAGGATCGACGGCGTCTTCGACATCGCTACTGGATCACTGAGTGTCGTTGCTAGATTGTTCGCGCGGGCTGCGTGCCGTGATCATCATCAATTTCATCGAAATCAAATCGTCAAGCGCCGGCAATCGACCCGTACTCATATACATAGCAGCAGAAGTGCAGGAAGCGCTGTCGCGCCGGAACAACATGTTTCCGTTGCCCTTTTGTCGCAGGCTCTACACCCAGCCGTTGTATCAGGGGTCTGCGCACGGTGTCTGGCGCCCGGCCGGTTGCGCGCCTGCGACGTGGCCGGCCAAACGGCGTATGAAGCCGCCCGATGGATTCGCCTTCACACGGTCAAGCCGGCTCCCGGCCCGCAGGATGGGTCGGCTTCGCGCGCAGCTTCCTCGTCAGCGCCGTCAGCATGGGCGTGGCGCTGGCCGTTTTCGTGGCCGCGGTCGATCCCTACGGTCTGCGGGCGGCGCCCGGGCATCCGCCGGGACCGATCATGGACGCCAATCAGCGGCTCTCCTATCCGCAGATCGCCCGCGGCGGGCCGTTCGACGCGGCGGTCTTCGGCACTTCGACCGCGCGGCTGCTCGACCCGCAGGCGCTCGACGCGGCCTTCGGCGTCCGGTTCGCCAATCTGGCGGTGAATGCCGCGACGCCCGATGAGCAGGCTCGCCTCGCAGCGCTGTTCCTGGCCCGCCGGCCGGTCCGCGCGGTCCTGTTCGGCCTCGACGCCTCCTGGTGCGCCGCCGATCCGCCGGCCCGAACCGCCCACGCCTTCCCCGACTGGCTCTATGCGGACCCGGCGCCCGGCGACGTCCTGCGGCAGGTCAGCCTGCGCGCGGTCACGACGGCCGTCCGAATCGGGCTCGCCGATCTCGGACTGGCGCAGGCGCGGATCCGCGGCGACGGCTACGCGGTGTTCACGCCACCTGAGGCGCACTACGATCTCGTTCGCGCCCAGGCCCACATCCGCGCCGGTGCCGTCGATTCGTCGGCCGCGGAACCGCCCGACGCGCCGATGCCGGCCCTCGACCGCCTGGACGATCTTCTCGGACGCGTGCCCGTCGAGGCCCTGAAGATCGTGGCCTTCATGCCGGTTCACGCGGCGGCGCAGGGATCACCGGGCTCGGCGGTCGGCTTGCGCGAGGAAGCATGCAAGGCGCGCGCCGCGATGATCGGGACGCGTCACGGCGCGGTCGTGGTGGATTTCCGCCGAATCTCGCCGCTCACGACCCGGGACGCGAATTACTGGGACGCGCTGCACTACCGCCTGCCCGTGGCGGCGCGCATCGTCTCGGATCTCGCGAGCGCCGTCGCCACCGGCCGCGACGATCCGGATGGGGTCTACCGGGTGCTCGCCCACCCGTGATGCCCGGTCAAGCGGCGGCGCGCTCGGCGCTGGCCCAGCCCGCACGGGTCGAGGCGCAGTAATCCGCGTAGCGGCCGTCGCGGATCGCCGCGCGGGCGCCGGCCATCAGGTCCTGGTAGTAGGCGAGGTTGTTCCACGTCAGCAGCATCATCCCGAGAATCTCGTTCGAGCGCACGAGGTGGTGCAAGTAGGCCCGGGAATAGTCCCGCGCGGCCGGACAGGTCGAGGCCACGTCGAGCGGCGCGGTGTCTTCCGCGTGGCGGGCGTTGCGCAGGTTGACCCGTCCGTGGCGCGTGTAGGCGAGGCCGTGCCGGCCGGCGCGGGTCGGCATCACGCAGTCGAACATGTCGATGCCGCGCCCCACCGCGCCGAGGATGTCGTCCGGCGTGCCGACGCCCATCAGGTAGCGGGGCTTCGCGGTCGGCAGGTGCGGCTCCACCGTCTCGATCATGGCGAACATGACGGCCTGGGGCTCGCCCACGGCGAGGCCGCCCACCGCGTAGCCCTTGAGATCGAGATCGGTCAGCGCGCGGGCGCTCTCGACGCGCAGGGCCGGCACGTCCCCGCCCTGGACGATGCCGAACAGGGCTCGCCCGGGCTGGTCGCCGAACGCGACGCGGCAGCGCTCGGCCCAGCGCAGGGACAGGTGCATGGCCTTCTCGATGGCCGCGTGATCCGCCGGCAGGCGGACGCACTCGTCGAGCTGCATCTGGATGTCGGAGCCGAGCAGACCCTGGATCTCGATGGAGCGCTCCGGGCTCATGTGGTGCGCTGTGCCGTCGATGTGTGAGCGGAAGGTCACGCCCTGCTCGTCGATCTTCCGCAGGGCGGAGAGCGACATCACTTGGAAGCCGCCGGAATCCGTCAGGATCGGCCGGTCCCAGTTCATGAAGCGGTGCAGGCCGCCGAGCCGGGCCATGCGCTCCGGGCCGGGCCGCAGCATCAGGTGATAGGTGTTGCCCAGCACCACGTCGGCGCCGAGGTCACGGACCTGGCCGGGATACATCGCCTTGACCGTCGCGGCGGTGCCCACCGGCATGAAGGCCGGGGTCCGGATCTCGCCGCGCGGCGTCGCGATCATGCCGGTCCGGGCGGTGCCGTCCCGGGCCAGCAGGTCGAAGCGGAAGGGAGCGCTGTCGGTCATGGGGTGTCCGCGCGCGGGCCCGGGAAGAGCAGGCTGGCGTCGCCGTAGGAGTAGAACCGGTACCCGGCGCCGATCGCGTGCGCGTAGGCCGCGCGCATCGTCTCGAGGCCCGAGAAGGCTGAGACCAGCATGAACAGCGTCGAGCGTGGCAGGTGGAAGTTGGTCACGAGAGCGTCGACCGCCCGGAACTGGTAGCCCGGGGTGATGAAGATCTCGGTCGGTCCGGAAAAGGGTGCGAGTGTCCCGTCCGGGCGGGCCGCGCTCTCCAGCAGGCGCAGAGCCGTGGTTCCGACCGCGACGATCCGGCCGCCGGCGGCCCGCGCGGCATTCAGGGCGTCCGCCGTGGCGGCGTCGAGGATGCCGATCTCCGCGTGCATGCGGTGCCCGTCGGTGTCCTCGGCCTTGACCGGCAGAAAGGTCCCGGCGCCGACATGCAACGTGACGTGATGGCGCTGCAGACCGGCGGCGTCGAGATCGGCCAGCAGGGCGTCCGAGAAGTGCAGGCCGGCCGTAGGGGCCGCCACCGCCCCGGGATTGCGGGCGTAGACCGTCTGGTAATCAGTGGCGTCGCGGGCATCCGTGGCGCGCTTGCCCGCGATGTAGGGGGGCAGCGGCAGGGCGCCCTCCGCGGCGATGGCCGCGTCGAGCTCGGGCCCGGCCCGGTCGAAGGCCAGGACGATCTCGCCGGCCTCGGCCTTCTCGAGAACGGTCGCCGTCAGATCGCCGAAGCGCAGCGCGTCGCCCGCCGTGAGCCGCTTGGCCGGACGCGCGAAGGCGCGCCACCGGTCGGGGGCCTCGCGCAGGTGGAGCATCACCTCCGTGCGCTGGCCGGGGGCGCCGGGGCGGGTGCGCACGCCGTTCAACCGGGCGGGGATCACCCGCGTGTCGTTGAAGACCAGGGCGTCGCCCGCCCGGAGGGCGTCCGGCAGGTCGCGCACGGTCCGGTCGGCCAGCGGGGCGCCGGGGCGGACCACGAGCATCCGCCCGGCATCGCGCGGCTCGGCCGGGCGCAGGGCGATGCTGGTCTCCGGCAGCTCGAAATCGAAGAGGTCCACGCGCATCGCCGGCTGCCTGCACCGAACAGCACGCGGTTTCAACCGCGGAACCGCCGGGGAGCGCGTCCGTTTCCAGCGTCACCGAGACGCGAGGCCCCCGATCCATGCCCTGGTACGCCGTTCGCCCCCGTGACGTCGCCGATCCCCGCTGGCCGCTCCCCGGCACGTCCGAGATCGTGCTGAAGGCCGAGGATCCCGACACCGCCCGCGCGAAGTTCGAATCGGCCTATCCGAGCCAGCCCTTCGGCAGCCCCGGAATCCCGGTGCCGAATACCGGCGCCGGCAGCTTCCGCGGCGATCCGGACGCCCTGGTCGTGGCCGAGACGGGCGTGCCGCCGGCGCCGCGGGGGAGCGACGCGTGACGCCCCGCGGTCGCCCCCGGCGGGTCACCCTCGACGGGCAGCTCCTCGGGTTCTGGGAGCGCGAGGCCGCCCGGCTGGAGACCCTCGCCGCCGGAGCGCGCTTCGCCTGGCAGCGCCGTCGCTACCTGCGCAAGGCGGAGGCCGCGCGCGCCAGGGCGGAGCCGAGCCGCCGACGCGAAGCCGCCCGGGACAACGGTGGTTCGTCGGAGACTTAGCCGCGGCTAACACGTTTTCGACGGCGTCGAACCTTTGCCGTGGCCTTGCCCATGGCCGGTGCCGTATGGGCGCGGCGACACCCCAACGGCGCGAACCATGGACCGCACCCAGAAAGCTGCCCTCTTCAGCGCGGGCATCGGCCTCGCCGTCACGGCGATGAAGTTCTACGCGGCGTGGCTCACCGGCAGCCTCGCCCTCTACTCCGACGCGCTGGAGAGCATCATCAACGTGGTCGCCGCGGTGGGCGCCTTCGTGGCCCTGAAGGTCGCCGCGCGACCGGCCGACGAGGACCACCCCTACGGTCACCACAAGGCCGAGTTCTTCTCGGCGGTGATCGAGGGCGCGCTGATCGTGGTGGCGGCGCTGCTGATCCTGCGCGAATCCTATTTCGGCCTGCTCGCCCCGAAGCCCCTCGACGCGCCCGCGATCGGCCTCGCGATCAACTTCGCGGCCGGGATCGTCAACGCGGTCTGGGCGGCGGCGCTGATGCGCTGGGGCCGGCGGTGGCGGTCGCCGGCCCTGATCGCAGACGCGCGCCACGTCTTCGCCGACGTGGTCACGTCCTGCGGCGTGCTTGCCGGCGTCTGCGCCGTCGTGCTGACGGGCTACCCCGTCCTCGATCCCGTGGTGGCCGGGCTGGTCGCCCTGAACATCCTGTGGTCCGGCTTCCGCATGGTTCGGGAGTCGGTGGACGGCCTCATGGACAGGGCCGCCCCGGCCGAGATGGTGAGCCAGATTCGGTCGCTCATCTCCCAGCACGGCGAGGGCGCGCTGGAGGCGCACGACGTGCGCACGCGCTCTGCCGGTCAGGCGACCTTCATCGACTTCCACCTCGTCGTCCCCGGCGCGATGACCGTCGAGGATTCGCACGCGATCTGCGACCGGCTCGAGACCGCCCTGGAGACGACGATCCCCGGGGCGGTGGTGACCATCCATGTCGAGCCCGGCGAGGAGGCCAAGGCGCGGGGATTGCCGGTGCTGTAGGCCGCCGATCAGCTCCAGGCGTGGAGCGGCGGGTTCACGCCGTTGAGGGCGTGGTTGCCGACGATCGCGTATTTCCAGCGGACCGGGTCGTGCAGCGTGTGCGTGCGCGCGTTCCGCCAGTGACGGTCGAGATTCTCCGCCGCCAGGGTCGAGCGGGTCCCCGACAGCTCGAACAGCTTGTTCGACGCCGCCAGGGCGACCTCGGTGGTCAGCACCTTCGCCTCGGCGACCGCGATCTGCGCCGCCGCGACCGTCTCGGCGTCCGGCCGCGCGACGGCCGCGTCGAGGGCGAGTCCGGCCCGGTCGAGCAGCGCCTCGGCGGCGTGCTGCCGGATGGTCAGGTCGCCGATCGCCTGGATCGTGTAGGGATCGTCGGCGGCCCGCTCCAGCCCGCTGTCGATCCAGGGCCGGGCCTTCTCGCGGACGAAGCCGATGGTGTCGTCGAGGGCCTCGCGGCCGATCCCGGCATCGACCGCCGCCTGGATGATCTGGAACACGGCGCCGTCGGCGCTGGGCGCCGCGTAGCCCTTCCAGGCGGGCACGAGATGCGTCCTGGGCACGCGCACGTCGTCGATCAGCACGGTCCCGCTCGCGGTCCCGCGCTGGCCGAAGCTCGACCAGTCGTCGATCACAGTGAGCCCGGGCGCGTCCCGCTCGGCGATGGCATACCAGGCGCGCCCATCCTCATCGAGGGCGACGATCGGTACCAGATGCGCGAGGAGGGCGCCCGTGGCGTAGAACTTCTGACCCCGGACCACGACGTGGTCGCCGTGATCGGTGAAGCGGGTATCGAAATCGGCGGCCCGCTTGGTGCCGCGCTCCGAGAAGGCGTTCCCGAAGCGCGCGCCGCGCAGCACCTCGCCGAACAGCAGGTGCTTCTGCGCCTCGTCCGACACCGTCCGGATGGCTGCCAGGATGCCGAGATGGTTCTGGGCGATCTGCGCGATGGCCGGATCGGCGGCCGCCACGATGGCGATCACCTGCGCGAGGGTCCGGTAGGAGACCTCGGGGCCGCCATAGGCTCGCGGCACGTTGATCGACCAGAGCCCGCTCTGCGAGAAGGCGTCGAGCTCCGCCAGCGGCCGCACGGCGTGGCGGTCCCGCTCCGAGGCGCCGGCGCGGAAATCGGCCGCGAGCCGGTGAGCCGCGGCCAGCGCCTCGGCGTCGTCACGGATCACGTGGGCGGGGGAGGGCGGCCGCGCGGGGCCGGGGGCGCCCGGGCGGCGCTCCGGCTCGAGTGCGCGCGCATCCACGGCGATGTTCATGGCTCACTCCGGTCAGGCAAGTTTCGATCGAGTCTGCGGCGCTCAGGCCGCCTCGGCACGCCGGTCGCGGGCGGCCTCGAGGGCGCGGACCCGCGGGATCACGTGCGCGCCGAAATACGCGACCTCCTCCTGGAAATGCAGGAATGCCAGCAGGGCGAGGTCGGCACCGGCATCCTTCAGCGCGAGGATCCGCTCGGCGATCTGGTCGGGCGTGCCGATCAGATTGGTCTTGAAGCCGTCGTTGTACTGGACGAGATCCTCGAAGCTCGATTTCGCCCAGTTGCCTTCACCTTCGGGAGAGGCCTTGCCGGCATTCTTCACCTCGTGGCCGAAGGCCTTCACGGCGTCCGGATCGGCGTTGTCGATGATCTCTTGGAGAACGGCGCGGGCCTCCTCCTCGGTGTCGCGGGCGATCACGAAGGCGTTCACGCCGATCCGCGGATGATTGCCCGTCTCGGCCGACTTGGCGCGGATGTCGTCCACTTGGGCGCGGATGGTCTCCGGCGTGCCGCCGTTGGTGAAGTACCAGTCGGAGACCCGGGCCGCCATGTCGCGCGCGGCGCGCGACGAGCCGCCCTGGAAGATCTCGGGCAGCGGATCGACGGGCTTGGGTTTCAGCGTGTAGTCGCTGTAGCGGTAGAAGTCGCCGCGGAAGGTGAAATTGTCCCGCGTCCAGATCCCGCGCAGGCTCCGGATGAACTCCTCAGACCGGCGGTAACGCTCGTCGTGGTCCAGCCATGGCTCGCCGATCGCCCGGAATTCGCCCGAGAACCAGCCAGAGACGATGTTCACCGCGATGCGGCCCTCGGTGAGCTGTGAGATCGTTGCGATCTGCTTGGCGGCGAGCGTGGGATGCCACGGCCCGGGCAGGAGGGCGGCGATCACCTTGAGCTTGGTGGTCGCGGCCAGCAGATCGTGGCTGAAAGCGACCGATTCGTGCTGGTGCTCGGCGCCGTAACCCGCGGTGAACCGGATCTGCGTCAGCCCGTAATCGAAGCCCGCTTCCTCGGCGATCTGGGCTAGCTTCCGATTGTACGCGGCGTCCCAACTCGTGCGCTGGGGGATCTTACTGATCACGAGGCCCCCGGAGACGTTGGGCACCCAGTAGGCGAAGCGGATCGGCGCGCGCGCCGCCGAGTTGGCGAGATGGCTGGTCATCCGGCGTTACCTCAGTTGCACGGCGGTCAGGCGCCGTGACGTCTTCGGATGATCGCCGCGAACTGAATACACTATGCAGAGCGCGGCCGATCGCTCAAGAACACAGAAAGTATTCCGGGGCGATGGCCGTCGGTCAAAGGAACGGGTTGCCTTTTTTGGGCTGATCCCGGCGAGACTCTTCTTCGCCGAGATCCTGCGCGTGCGGCTTTATTCTAGGCGGCGCGCACCGCGGGCGAATCGTGCAGGCGACGCCACGCGAAGACCGAGAACACGCCGATCAGGCAGGCGGCGAGGCCGAACCACGTGAACGCGTATTGCAGGTGGTTGTTCGGCAGGTCGACCCGCAGCTGGCCGCCGCGCGGCCAAGTCGTCTGTCCGGGAACGGCGTCCGCCTCGATCAGGTAGGGCTCGACCGTTCCGAGACCGCGCGCCGCCGCGATGCCGGTGATATCCCGGTTGAACCACTCCCCGCGTGCGGGATCCGGCTCCGGCACGAACATCCCCCGGGCCTCGCTCGCGCGAAGGATACCGGTGACCGTCGTCGGCCCGTCGATCAGGCCGTCCTGGCGATCGCCCTGCGCCTTCAGTTCCGTGGGAACGAAGCCCCGGTTGACCAGCACGAGCCTGCCATCCTCGCGGCGGAACGGCGTCAGCACGTAGTACCCCTGCAGGGCGCGCCCCGGCGTCTCGCCGGGCGCCAATCCGTGGACCAGGGTCTCACGATCGTTGAGGAACTGGCCGGCGACCCGGACATGGCGAAACTCGTCGCGTGCCGGATCCCAGGACTCCGCGGCCGGCGGCGCTACCGGCTCCGCGCGGGTCTGACGGACGAGCCGGAGGATGAGATCTTCCTTCCAGGCCTTGCGCTCGAGCTGCCACGTTCCGAGGCCCAGCAAGATGGCCAGCGCGATCAGCGAGGCGAGTCCCGGCGCGACGAGGTCGCGCCAGGCAGCCCGTTGCGGTTCGGTCGCGGTCACGGCTTGAAGCGCCCTTCTTCGGCCCGGTTGCTGAACTGCAGGGCGATCAGCAGACCCTTGAGGGGCCGCACCAGGATCAGGCTCAGTCCGACCGAGAGCGTCAGCGCCACGAGGGCGTGGACCCAGATCGGCGGCTCGTAGGTGATCTCCAGCCACAGGGCGAGGCCGACGACGACCAGGCCGACGATCGACATGACGAAGAAGGCTGGCCCGTCCGCCGAGTCGAAATGCGCGTAGTCGAGGCCGCAGGCCTCGCAGGACGGGCGCAGGGTCAGGAAGCCCTTGAACAGATGACCCTCGCCGCAGCGCGGGCAGCGGCCGCGCAGGCCGGTGGGGATCGGCGGCGGCGGCGAATAGGTTCGGTCGTCCACGGGCACACTCCAGACCTGTTCCGCGCGGGCGCCATGCCCCGCGTCGGGGCCGCCCCCTCGATATGGGGATCGCGCGGCGTCGGAAATGCAGAAGGGCGGCCTGAGCCGCCCTTCGCAGGTCCGCCATGCAGCGGCGAGATGGTTCCGCTCAGTGAGCGCCGCCGCCGTGGAACACGCCGGAGCCCCACACGTAGATGGCGGCGAACAGGAACAGCCACACGACATCGACGAAGTGCCAGTACCAGGCGGCGAACTCGAAGCCGAGGTGCTGACGGGGCGTGAACTGGCCCGCGTAGGCGCGGAACAGGCACACTGCCAGGAAGATCGTGCCGATGATCACGTGGGCGCCGTGGAAGCCCGTCGCCATGAAGAAGGTCGACGAGTAGATGCTGCCCGAGAAGCCGAATTCGGCGTGGCTGTACTCGTAGGCTTGGCAGGCGGTGAACAGGACGCCGAGGATGATGGTCAGCCACAGGCCGTACTTCAGGCCCTTGCGGTCGCCCTCGATCAGCGCGTGGTGCGCCCAGGTCACGGTGGTGCCCGAGGTCAGCAGGATCAGCGTGTTGAGGAGCGGCAGGTGCCAGGGATCGAACGCCTCGATGCCTTTCGGCGGCCAGACACCGCCGGTGAACTCCACGCGCGAGACCTGGATCGGGTCGGCGGTGTAGAGGGCGGCCTCGAAGTAGGCCCAGAACCACGCGACGAAGAACATCACCTCGGAGGCGATGAACATCATCATGCCGTAGCGGTGGTGCAACTGCACGACGCGGGTATGGTCGCCGGAATTGGCCTCGTGCGCGACGTCCTTCCACCACGCGTACATGGTGTAGAGAACGCCGATCGTGCCGGCCCCGAAGATGTAGGGTCCCGGGCTCAGGGTGCCGATCTGGAGGCTCTTCATCCAGAACACAGCGCCGAACGCCATGAGGAAGCCCGAGAAGGCCCCGAGCAACGGCCACGGGCTCGGATTCAGGATGTGAAAGTCGTGATTCTTGGCGTGCGCCTCGGCCATCGTCCCGTCGCTCCTCACCCTCGCGCCCTGCGCCGTTCCCGGCCTTACGCTGTTCGTTGCTTGCTCTTGGCCGGGCGCGGCACGCACCACACCCAAGCTTGCCCGCAGCTTTAGTCGGTGCAGCCCCGTGTTGTCACGAGGCCGCGATCAGAAATCGCCCTTCGTGCCCGGAGAAGACGATTTCGCCACCGTCGCCTTGACCGGCTGGCCGTTCTTGGAGGCGAAGTACGTGTAGGATAGCGTCATCTCCGAGAGATGCGCGGTGTTCGAGTCGTCCCGCACGGCCGGATCGACGTAGAAGACCACCGGCACGTCCAACGTCTCGCCCGGCTGGAGCGTCTGCTCGTTGAAGCAGAAGCAGGCGATCTTGACAAAATAGCCGCCCATCAGCCCCGGCTGGACGTTGAAGGTGGCGACCCCCGCCGAGGGCGTGCTGCCGGTATTCTGCACACGGAAGAAGACCGTCTTGGTCTCGCCGAGCTTCGCCTCGACGCTGCTCACCTCCGGGATGAACTTCCAGGGCAGGCCCGGCGCGACGTTCGTGTCGAAGTGGACGACCATGCTGTCGTCGGTCCGCGCCGCTGAGGCCGAGAGCGCCGGCCCCTGCCGGGGCGTGCCGTCGTAGCCGGTTGCCTTGCAGAAGGCGTCGTAGAGCGGCACCGACGCGAAGGCGAGGCCGACCATGCCGATGGCGAGACCCGCGCAGGCGAGGGCTGTTCGCGTCGCGGCCCGGCTCGGTCCTGAAGGAGGAAGTGTCATCGCGAACGCCTCAGATCGGCCGGCTCAGGATCTGCGGTCCGAGCTTGACGATCGTCAGCACGAAGAACAGCAGAACCCAGGCACCGAGGGCCAGCGCGATCGCGATCGACCGCTTGCGGCGCCGCGCCTCCTGCTCGGGCGTGAGCGGCCGGTACTGGATCTCGGGATCCGCCATGGCGCTCAACCCAGGACCGGGCGGAACAGGCCGAAGCTCTGCTCGGCCAGGAGCGCCGAGAACAGCGCGAACAGGTAGAGGATCGAGAAGCCGAACATGCCCATGGCGGCGCGCCGCTCGGCATCGCCCTCCGGGTTCCGAAGCACCCGGATGCTGAAGGCCACCATGCCGAGGCCGCCCACCAGGCCGACCACAGCGTAGACGAGCCCGCCGAAGCCCAGCGCCACCGGGACGAGGCCGAGCGGCGCGAGGAGCAGCGAGTACCACACGATCTGGCGGCGGGTGGAGGCCGGGCCGGCCACGTTGGGCATCATCGGGATGCCGGCGCGGGCGTACTCGTCGGCCTTGATCAGGGCGAGCGCCCAGAAGTGCGGCGGGGTCCAGATGAAGATGATGGCGAACAGGATCAGCGACTCGATGCCGATCGACCCGGTCACCACCGCCTGGCCGATGACCGGCGGCAGGGCGCCCGCGGCGCCGCCGATGACGATGTTCTGAGCGGTCGCCCGCTTCAGCCACATCGAGTACACCACCGCGTAGAACACGATGGTGAAGGCGAGGAGCGCGGCGGCCAGGAGATTGGCGGCGAGCCCGAGCACGACCACCGAGGCGACCGACAGGAACAGCCCGAAGCCCAGCGCCTCCTCCGAGGTGATCCGGCCCGACGGGATCGGCCGGGTGGCGGTCCGGCTCATGACCGCATCGATGTCGGCGTCCCACCACATGTTCAGGCAGCCGGACGCCCCGGCTCCGACCGCGATGGCGAGGAGCGAGATCGCGCCGATGGCCGGCTGCACGTGGCCCTGCGAGACCACCATGCCGACCAGCGCGGTGAAGATGACGAGGACCATCACCCGGGGCTTCAGCAGGGCGAAGTAGTCCGGAACGTCGCCGCCGGCGGTCGTGAGGGCCGGACCCGGAACGTCCGGTCCGATCGTGTTCGTCAGGCTCGTCATCGCGTCTGCCGCTGCTGTGTCGGCGCCCGGCCGCGCGCGTCACGGCCGAGTCGTGTCTCGAATTCGACGTGTTCCAAGGATCGGCGTGAGCGGGGCCCAGGGAGTCTACCTCGGCCCGTGCGGATCGCCCTCATCGCTCGCCCTTGCCGGGAGGTCGGCCGACCGGCCTCCGGGTAAGGGCGAGGGCCGCGGATGCGGCCCTCGCGGGGTGTCTATCAGTGCGCGCCGGGCTCGTCGACGATGCGGGGCAGCGTCTCGAACTGGTGGAACGGGGGCGGCGAGGAGAGCGTCCACTCGAGGGTGGTGGCGCCTTCACCCCACGGGTTGTCCGCGGCCCGCTCCTTCGAGCGGAAGGCCAGGACCACGCCGATCACGAACACGAACATGCCGAGACCGAAGATGTGGCCGCCGTAGGTCGACACCTTGTGCCACTGGGCGAAGGCGTCCGGGTAGTCGGCGTAGCGGCGCGGCATGCCGGCCAGTCCGAGGAAGTGCATCGGGAAGAACAGGATGTTCGCGCCGATGAAGGCCAGCCAGAAGTGCAGCTTGCCGGCCCATTCCGGGATGATGTGGCCGGTCATCTTCGGGAACCAGTAGTAGATACCGGCGAAGATGATGAACACGGCGCCGAGAGACAGGACGTAGTGGAAGTGCGCCACCACATAATAGGTGTCGTGCAGGTACTTATCGACCGCCGAGTTGGCGAGCACGACGCCGGTGACGCCGCCGACCGTGAAGAGGAAGATGAAGCCCACCGCCCAGTGCATCGCGGCGGTGAAGCGGATGGAGCCGCCCCACATGGTGGCGATCCACGAGAAGATCTTCACGCCGGTCGGGACGGCGATCACCATCGTGGCGAACACGAAGTAGGACTGCGTCTGCAGCGACAGACCGACGGTGTACATGTGGTGGGCCCACACGACGAAGCCGACCACGCCGATCGCCACCATGGCGTAGGCCATCGCGAGGTAGCCGAAGACCGGCTTGCGCGAGAAGGTAGCGATGATGTGCGACACGATGCCGAAGGCCGGCAGGATCATGATGTACACTTCGGGGTGACCGAAGAACCAGAACAGGTGCTGGTACAGGATCGGGTCACCGCCGCCGGCCGGATCGAAGAAGGTCGTTCCGAAATTGCGGTCGGTCAGCAGCATCGTGATGGCGCCCGCGAGCACCGGCAGCGACAGCAGCAGGAGGAACGCGGTCACCAGCTCGGCCCAGGCGAAGAGCGGCATCTTGTGCAGCGTCATGCCCGGGGCGCGCATGTTCAGGATGGTCGTGATGAAGTTGATCGCGCCGAGGATCGAGCCCGCGCCCGACAGGTGCAGGGCGAAGATGGCGAAGTCGACGGCCGGGCCGGGATGGCCGGCGGTCGAGAGCGGCGGGTAGACGGTCCAGCCGGTGCCGGCGCCGGACGCGCCGGGAGCGCCCTCGACGAACAGCGAGCAGAGCAGCGAGCAGAAACCCGCGACCGTGAGCCAGAACGAGATGTTGTTCATGCGCGGGAACGCCATGTCGGGCGCGCCGATCATGAGGGGCACGAACCAGTTGCCGAAGCCGCCGATCAGCGCCGGCATCACCATGAAGAACACCATGATGAGCCCGTGGCCCGTGACGAAGACGTTGTAGGTCGCGGGATTCGAGAAGTACTGCAGGCCGGGCGCCTCCATCTCCATCCGGATGCCGAAGGAGAGGAACGCACCGATCATGCCGGCGCAGAAGGCGAAGAGCAGGTAGAGCGTGCCGATGTCCTTGTGGTTCGTCGACAGGAACCAGCGGGCGAAGAACGACGGCTTATGGTCGTGGACCTCGTGGGCCTCTGCATGGGCTGCGGCTGTAGCCATGGATTCGGATGCCTTGTGGATCTGATGGGTTCGGGTCGGTCAGCCGGGGCTCAGCGCGCCTCGGCGACGCTCGTGCCGGTGTCGATGCGGGCGTACTTGGTCTTCGCCTCCTTCAGCCAGTCGGCGTAGGCCTGCTCGCTGACCACGCGAACCACGATCGGCATGTAGGCGTGGCGCTGTCCGCACAGCTCCGAGCACTGGCCGTGGAACGTGCCCTCCTTGTCGGCCTTGAACCACATCTGGTTCAGCCGGCCGGGGACGGCGTCGATCTTGAAGCCGAAGGCCGGCATCGCCCAGGAATGCAGCACGTCGGCGGCGGTGACCTGGATCTTCACGATCTTGTTGACCGGAACGACCATCTCGTTGTCGGTCTGGAGCAGGCGCGGCTGCTTGTCCTCGTCGAGGTTGGCATCGAACGTGAAGCCGCCGCCGGCCTCCGTCTGCGGGTACTCGTACGACCAGTACCAGGCATGGCCGATGACCTTGACGATCATGTCGGCCTTCGGATCCGAGAGCTGCGTGCGCAGCAGGCGGAAGGACGGGATCGCCACGGCGACCAGGATCAGCACCGGCACGATCGTCCAGGCGATCTCGATGGCGGTGTTGTGCGTGGTCCGCGAGGGCGTCGGGTTCCGCTTCTCGCCGAAGCGGTAGACGCACCAGAGGATGAGTCCGAGGACGAAGACCGAGATGGCAAGGGACAGCCAGTGCAGTCCGATCTCGAAGTTCAGGATGTCGCGCGCGTTCTCGGTGACCGGGATCTGCCGGTCCATCTCCCACGGCACGGGCTGACCGAAGCCCGCGGCCTGCGCGCCGGATATCGGGAAGAGCAGGGCGCCGAGAGCGGCGAGGCTCCAGAGTGACCGGTTGATCGTCCGCACCGTCCGCATCTGCCTCTCGTGGCTCCCCTGAACTATCTGGCTGCCGCCGGACCTTCCCGTCTTGACCGCGTGCGGGATTGTACCGACGTGACGGAGTACCGGTTGTGTTACCCGGCATTATCCGACCGGCGCTTCAGACCACAAGGGCCGGCCACGTGCAACCGCACAAGCGTCGCATCGCGCGCTTTCCAGCCAGTTGACGGCGCCTCGTGGCGTCGGCGCACTAGGGGGGCGGCAAAATTGTTCCCCGTCGCGTCGCGCCGGGGATGAAGCGTCGCGACGCGTTCGTGTCACGCCTGCGGAGTCCACGATGTCCACGCAAACCGGCAGCCTCACGTCCGGTCCTCTGCCCTGCGCGGTGCCGGCGCCCATGCAGGTGATGCCCTATACGGCTTCGGCGCCGAGATCGGGCACGCGGCCGCTCGCCGTCGAAGCGCCGGTCAACCTCGTCTACGGCAGCGTGCCGCACGCCGTGATGATGGCGACGCCCGCTGACCTCGAGGATTTCGCCTACGGGTTCAGCCTGACGGAGGGCATCGTGGACAGCGCGGAGGAGATCCGCGCGACCCGGGTGGAGGCCGGGCCGGACGGACTTCGCCTCCACGTCGATCTCGCGCCGGGACGGCTCCGCGAGCATCTGGCACGCAAGCGCGCCATCAGCGGCCGGACCGGCTGTGGGGTCTGCGGCATCGAGGATCTGGCGCAGCTGCCGCGGGCCGGAGGCCGGGCGGCCTCCGAGGTCCGGGTCGCGCTGCCGGCCATCGCGCGCGCCCTGGCGGACCTCGACGGCGCACAGCGGCTCGGTGCGGAGACCCGCGCGGTCCACGCCGCGGCCTGGGCTCGCCTCGACGGCGGCCTCGCCGCGGTCCGCGAGGATGTCGGCCGCCACAACGCCCTGGACAAGCTGATCGGCGCCCTGATGCGGACGGACACGGCCGTGGACGCCGGGTTCCTGGTCATCACCAGCCGCTGCTCGTTCGAGATGGTCGAGAAGGCCGCGCGCCTCGGGGCGGCCGTCATCGTCGCCATCTCGGCGCCGACGTCCCTGGCCCTGGAGCGCGCCCGCTCCTACGGCATGACGCTCTGCGCCATCGCGCGGGCCGACACGGTCACGGTGTTCACGGGCGCCGAGCGGCTGACCGACGGCGCGTGACGCGCTCGCCTCGGTCTCCGAGACTACTCGGCCTGGCCCGGGACGACGGTCGCGCCCCCGATCACCCGGACCGGCTTCTTGTCGGTGGGCGGGTCCTTCCAGTCCTTCGCGGCCGGCTTGGGCGCTCCTGCCACGGCGGCGTCGGCCGGCTTCGACGGCGTGGCGGACGGTGGCGCGGGAGCCGCGGCGGGCGTCTTCTCGATCGACGCCGCCTTGGTCTCGGGCGCCGGCCCGGCATTCGGATCCGCCTTGGCCGCATCGGCCGGCGCGAGCTTGGGGGCCGGCGCCTGGGGGGAGGTTCGGGGCGGCGGCTTCAACTCCGGGGTCCTGGCGAGCGCCCCGCGCGCGACCCGCTTCGGCGGAGCGGTCCGGCCGACATTGTCAGGATTCACGCCTTCCGGGTTGGCGTCAGGCCGCAGCGCCTCGCCGGCCGGCCGGCGCTGCGGCCGCGCCACCGGGCCGTCCTCGGAGGGGACGGGGCGCATCGCGCGACGGGGCACCACCTCGTCCTCGGTCCAGCCGAATCCCGGTGCGGGCCGCTCCAGCCGCGCGACCGTCTCGGGCGCGCCGATCGGGCGGCGGCCCACGATTGCACCCGTCATGGGATCGACGAACAGCCGGACGGGCGCGCCGGCGGGACCGACGGCGTCGACCACGTAGACCCGCCCGTCGAAGCGCGGACGGCTCAGGCCGCTGAACCCGCGGTCGGCGAGGCGCCAGGCCACGACGCGCGGCGGAAGGACTTCGTCCTCGAAGGCGAACTGCGCGCGCGCGTCGGCGCTCGCTCCCACGAGAGCGAGCGCCGACATGAAGCCGGCGCGAAGCGTTCTGATCAACGGGGATTGAAGGCGTGCAGCGACTCTGCTCGTCATCGTCACTCTTGTGCGTTCTGGGTTTGGAGACCCGGCAGAGTGTCCGGTTCCGGCATGGTCCGGGCCGGTGGACCCGGACCTCGACCATGCCGGCGAGGTCGTTGCCCCGCATGCCGCTTGTGCTCGGCCTGCCCGGTAGACCCCGCGATTCGGGCGAGATTGCGGAGGCGCGATGCGTGCCGCGACCCGTCGTCCAGAGCGGCGACACCGTGCCCGCCGGCTGTCTCTTGCTGAAAACATTTCAATCTGGCAGTTTCGCGACTTAGGACAGCACAACTGTCCCATCGGCCGTGCATCCCGGCCGTCGCCGTCTCGCGCGCGGGCGAGAGAGAACGGTAGACGGACACGGGCGCGCCAGCGCGCCGCTCCTCGAGCGGTCCGGGTCCTCGATGAACGCGAGCCGACGGACGGGTCTTCCGGGACCGGCCGGATGGCCTGCGGCAAGAGGCCGAGCGCGGGGCGCCGACGGCTTGCGGGCATGAAACATGCTCGCGGGTTCTTGGCTGCGGACGGGTTCGAGGGAAGGACGAGACGAAGCATGTCACAACGCAGACCCGCCGACGAGTTTGCTGCGTCCACGGCCCAGGCTGCCGCCCCCCGCGGCGGCGCCATGCCGCTCATCGTGCGCGACCCCGCCCTTCCGAAAGCCCAGGGTTCCTACGATCCGGCTCACGAGCGCGACGCGTGCGGTGTCGGCTTCATCGCCGATATGCACGACCGCCGCACCCACGCGATCGTCGAGCAGGGTCTGAAGATCCTGGAGAACCTCGATCACCGCGGCGCGGTGGGCGCCGATCCCAAGATGGGTGACGGCTGCGGCATCCTCACGCAGATCCCGCACGGCTTCTTCGCGGAGGAGTGCTCGCGTCTCGGCTTCGAGCTTCCGCCCGCGGGCTCGTACGCCATCGGGCAGTTCTTCATGCCGAAGGCGGAGGAGCCCCGGGCGATCATTCAGGAGATCGTCGAATCGGCCCTGGCCGCCGAGGGCCTTCCGCTCCTCGGCTGGCGCGACGTGCCGGTGGACCCGGAGGATCTCGGCGACGCCGTGAAGGCCACCGAGCCGCATCACCGTCAGGTGTTCATCGGCCGGCCCGCCTCGGTCACCGACCAGGACGCGTTCGAGCGCCGGGTCTACGTCGCCCGCAAGGTGATCTCCAACAAGGTCTACGGCCTCGACGACCCGCGGGTGAAGGAGTTCTACCCGGTCTCCGT
The DNA here is from genome assembly GCF_052045615.1 of Methylobacterium sp. 22177. Taxonomy (NCBI): domain Bacteria; kingdom Pseudomonadati; phylum Pseudomonadota; class Alphaproteobacteria; order Hyphomicrobiales; family Methylobacteriaceae; genus Methylobacterium; species Methylobacterium sp. 22177. The sequence continues at coordinate 58,148 of NZ_JBQEPK010000001.1, forward strand.
GTCGACCCGGACCATCGTCTACAAGGGCATGGTGCTGGTCACGCAGCTCGGCGGCTACTTCCTCGACCTGAAGGACGACCGGTTCGTCTCGGCGATCGCCCTCGTCCACCAGCGCTTCGCCACCAACACCTTCCCGACCTGGCGGCTGTCGCATCCCTACCGGATGGTCGCGCATAACGGCGAGATCAACACGCTGCGCGGCAACGTCAACTGGATGGCGGCCCGCCAGGCGAGCGTCGATTCCGACCTGTTCGGCAACGACATCTCGAAGCTGTGGCCGATCTCGTACGAGGGCCAGTCCGACACCGCCTGCTTCGACAACGCCCTCGAGTTCCTCGTGCAGGGCGGCTACCCGCTCGCCCACGCGATGATGATGCTCATCCCGGAGGCCTGGGCCGGCAACCCGCTGATGAGCGAGGAGCGGCGCGCCTTCTACGAGTATCACGCTGCCCTGATGGAGCCGTGGGACGGCCCGGCCGCCGTGGCCTTCACGGACGGCCGCCAGATCGGCGCGACCCTGGACCGCAACGGCCTGCGCCCGGCGCGGTACATCGTGACCGACGACGGCCTCGTGGTGCTCGCTTCCGAGATGGGCACCCTGCCGATCCCGGACGAGAAGATCGTCCAGTCCTGGCGCCTCCAGCCGGGCCGCATGCTGCTGATCGACCTCCAGAAGGGCCGCATCGTCTCCGACGAGGAGATCAAGGGCGAGCTGGCCGCCGCGCACCCCTACGCCGACTGGGTGAAGAACACCCAGATCGTGCTGGAGGATCTGCGCCCGGTGCAGCCGCGCGAGTCGCGGGGCGACGTCAGCCTGCTCGATCGCCAGCAGGCCTTCGGCTACACGCAGGAAGACCTCAAGCTGCTCATGCAGCCCATGGCCGTCACCGGCCAGGAGGCGGTCGGCTCGATGGGCACGGACACGCCGCTCTCGGCGCTCTCCGAGAAGTCGAAGCTCCTCTACACCTACTTCAAGCAGAACTTCGCGCAGGTCACGAACCCGCCGATCGACCCGATCCGCGAGGAGGCCGTCATGAGCCTCGTCTCGTTCATCGGGCCGCGGCCGAACCTGCTCGACATGGAGGGCGCGTCCCGGCGCAAGCGCCTGGAGGTCCGCCAGCCGATCCTGACCAACGCGGATCTGGAGAAGATCCGCTCGATCGGGCATTTCGAGGACCGGTTCGACACCAAGACACTCGACATGACCTACCCGGCCGAGACCGGCGCGGCGGCCATGGACGGGGCGCTCGACCGGCTCTGCGACCGCGCCGAGGCGGCGGTGCGCGGCGGCTACAACATCATCGTGCTCACCGACCGGGCGGTCGGGCCGGACCGGATCCCGATCCCGGCGCTGCTGGCCACGGCCTCCGTGCATAACTACCTGATCCGCAAGGGACTTCGGACCTCGGTCGGCCTCGTGGTCGAGTCCGGCGAGCCGCGCGAGGTGCACCACTTCGCGTGCCTCGCCGGCTACGGCGCCGAGGCGGTCAACCCGTACCTCGCCTTCGAGACGCTGCTCGACATGAAGGACGAGTTCCCGCCGGACCTCACCGACGACGAGATCATCTACCGCTACATCAAGGCGATCGATAAGGGCCTGCTGAAGGTGATGTCCAAGATGGGCATCTCCACCTACCAGTCCTACTGTGGCGCGCAGATCTTCGACGCGGTCGGCCTGAACTCGACCTTCGTCGGCCGCGACTTCTTCGGCACGGCCACGACCATCGAGGGCGTCGGCATGGCGGAGATTGCGGAGGAGACCGCGCGCCGTCACCGCGACGCCTTCGGCGACGCGCCGGTCTACCGCAACGCCCTCGATGTCGGCGGCGAGTACGCCTACCGCCTGCGCGGCGAGACCCACACCTGGACGCCCGACACGGTGGCTACGCTGCAGCACGCCGTGCGCCTCAACGTGCCTGAGCGCTACCGGGAATACGCCGAGCTGGTGAACCGCCAGGAGCACCAGCTGAAGACGCTGCGCGGCCTGTTCCGGATCAAGTCCGCCACCGAGATCGGCCGCGTGCCGGTCCCGCTGGACGCGGTCGAGCCGGCCTCCGAGATCGTCAAGCGCTTCGCCACGGGCGCCATGTCGTACGGCTCCATCTCCAAGGAGGCGCACGAGACGCTCGCCATCGCGCTCAACTCCTTCGGCGGCCGCTCGAACTCGGGCGAGGGCGGCGAGGAGGTCGAGCGGTTCAAGCCCCTGCCGGACGGGCGCTCGCGCCGGTCGTCGATCAAGCAGGTCGCCTCCGGGCGGTTCGGCGTCACGACGGAATACCTCGTCAATTCCGACATGATGCAGATCAAGGTCGCGCAGGGCGCCAAGCCCGGCGAGGGCGGTCAGCTGCCCGGCCACAAGGTCGACGCCAAGATCGCCAAGGTCCGCTACGCGACCCCGGGCGTCGGCCTGATCTCCCCGCCGCCGCACCACGACATCTACTCGATCGAGGATCTGGCCCAGCTGATCTTCGACCTGAAGAACGTGAACCCGTCGGCGGACGTGTCGGTGAAGCTCGTCTCCGAGGTCGGCGTCGGCACGGTCGCGGCCGGCGTCGCCAAGGCGCGCGCCGACCACATCACGATCTCCGGCTTCGACGGCGGCACCGGCGCGGCGCCGCTGACCTCCCTCAAGCACGCGGGCGGTCCCTGGGAGACCGGGCTGGCTGAGACCCAGCAGACACTGGTGCTCAACGGCCTGCGCGGCCGCGTCGCCCTCCAGGCCGACGGCGGCATCCGGACCGGGCGCGACGTGATGATCGCGGCGCTGCTCGGCGCCGACCAGATGGGCTTCTCGACGGCGCCGCTGATCGCCGCCGGCTGCATCATGATGCGCAAGTGCCACCTGAACACCTGCCCGGTGGGCGTCGCCACCCAGGATCCGGTGCTGCGCAAGCGCTTCAAGGGCACGCCCGAGCACGTGGTGAACTACTTCTTCTTCGTGGCCGAGGAGGTGCGGGAGATCCTGGCGTCGCTCGGCTTCACGAAGCTGGAGGAGGCGGTCGGCCGCTCCGACGTGCTCGACAAGGTCGAGGCCATCGCCCACTGGAAGGCGCGCGGGCTCGACTTCACGAAGCTGTTCCACCGGCCCAAGGTGGCCGAGGGCACGGCGATCCGCCACGTGGAGGTGCAGCACCACCCGATCGACACGGTCCTCGACCGGCGCCTGATCGAGAAGGCGCAGCGCGCCATCGAGACCGGTGAGCCGGTGGTGATCACCGACACCATCCGGAACTCGGACCGGGCCGCGGGCGCGATGCTCTCCGGCGCGGTGGCGAAGGCGCACGGCCACGAGGGCCTGCCCGACGACACGATCGTGGTGAGGCTCGCCGGCACGGCAGGCCAGAGCTTCGGCGCGTGGGTCGCTGCCGGCGTGACCGTCGAGCTGACCGGTCACGGCAACGACTACGTCGGCAAGGGCCTGTCGGGCGGCAAGCTGATCATCCGGCCGAGCGACGCGCTGAAGTCGCCGCAGGACCGGACCATCATGGTCGGCAACACCGTGCTGTACGGGGCGATCGCCGGCGAGTGCTACATCCGCGGCTCCGCGGGCGAGCGCTTCGCGGTGCGCAATTCGGGCGCCATCACGGTGGTCGAGGGCATGGGCGATCACGGCTGCGAGTACATGACCGGCGGCGTGGTCGTGTCGATCGGCGAGACCGGGCGCAACTTCGCGGCCGGCATGTCCGGCGGCATCGCCTACGTGCTCGACGAGGACGGCTCGTTCTCGGCGCGCTGCAACCTGTCGATGGTCGACTTGGAGCCGGTCGAGGAGGAGGACGACCTGATGCGTCGCTTCCACCAGGACGGCGATCTGGAGACCAAGGGGCGGGTCGACATCCTGGCCGACATGTCCGGGCACGACGAGGAGCGGCTGACGCAGCTCATCACCAACCATCTCAAGTACACGGGCAGCCCCCGCGCCAAGGCGATCCTCGACGACTGGAGCGGCTACCGCACCAAGTTCGTGAAGGTGATGCCGGTGGAGTACCGCCGGGCCCTGCGCGAGATGGAGATGGCGCGGATGCCGGTGGCCGCCGAGTAGGCAGCTTCCTCAGACCGGGCGGTCTGCCGCCCGGTCACGCACTGACACGAGACGACGACGCGGGCAGCGCAGTCAGAGACTGGCCGGCCCAGGGGCTGACCAATGGGCAAGATCACAGGCTTCCTCGAGTTCGACCGGCAGGAGCAGAAGTACCAGCTCGCTGCCGACCGGGTCCGGCACTTCCGCGAGTTCACGCTGCCGCTCGATGAGCACGACCTGACGAAACAGGCCGCCCGCTGCATGGATTGCGGCATCCCGTTCTGCCACGGGCCGACGGGCTGCCCGGTCCACAACCAGATCCCGGACTGGAACGACCTCGTGTTCCAGTCGGATTGGGAGGAGGCGTCCCGCAACCTCCACTCCACGAACAATTTCCCGGAGTTTACCGGCCGCGTCTGCCCCGCGCCCTGCGAGGAGGCCTGCACGCTGAACCTCGAGAACCAGCCGGTCGCCATCAAGACGATCGAGCAGGCGATCGCCGACCGGGCGTGGAACATGGGCTGGGTGAAGCCCGAGCCGGCACAGGCCCGCACCGGCAAGCGCGTCGCGATCGTGGGCTCCGGCCCCGCCGGGATGGCGGCGGCCCAGCAGCTCGCCCGTGCCGGGCACGACGTCCACGTGTTCGAGCGCGAGCCGAAGGCGGGCGGCCTGCTCCGCTACGGCATCCCGGACTTCAAGATGGAGAAGCGCCACATCGACCGGCGCGTGCGCCAGATGGAGGCCGAGGGCGTCGTCTTCCACTACAACCAGAACATCGGCGTGACGAAGTCGGTGGACGAGCTCAAGGCCGAGTTCGACGCCGTGATGTTCTGCGGCGGCGCCGAGGATCCCCGCAACCCGCAGCTGCCCGGCCAGGACCTCGAGGGCGTGCACTACGCGATGCCCTACCTCGTCCAGTCCAATCGGCGCGTGAGCGCCGAGCCGATGCGCGGCAACGGCGAGCAGCCGATCCTGGCCTCGGGCAAGAACGTGGTCGTCATCGGCGGCGGCGACACCGCCTCCGACTGCGTCGGCACCGCCTTCCGCCAGGGGGCGCTGTCGGTGACGCAGCTCGACATCCGCCCGCGCCCGCCCGAGCGGGAGGACAAGCTCACCGTATGGCCCTACTGGCCGACCAAGATGCGGACCTCGTCGAGCCAGGCCGAGGGTGCGGAGCGCGAGTTCCAGGCCGCGACCCTGCGGCTCGAGGGCAACAAGAAGGGCCAGCTCACCGGCGTGGTCTGCGCCCGGGTCGATGCCAAGCGCCAGCCGATCGCCGGGACAGAGTTTGTGCTGCCCGCCGACCTCGTCTTCATGGCGATCGGCTTCGCCGGCTCGGTGCAGAAGGGGCTCCTCGAGCAATCCGGGATCGGCGTCAGCAAGCGCGGCAATGTCGAGGCGAACGAGGAGGACTACCGCACCTCGGACGCGAAGATCTGGGCCGCGGGCGATATGCGGCGCGGCCAGTCCCTGGTGGTCTGGGCGATCCGCGAGGGACGTCAGGCGGCGCGCGCCATCGACGAGACCCTGATGGGCGCCAGCGTCCTGCCGCGCTGAGGGCGCACGGAGGATCCACCCGGCTTAGCCGGGCGGCCAGCGGAAATCGTCGGCGCGGCCGGGCTGCGGCATCGGTGCGTTGCCGCGCAGCAGCGTCCGCTCCACGGTCCCGGAATTGTCGGGGTCGCGCGGCCGTCCGTTGAGCAGCGCGCCGCCGGGCGACACCTCGCTCCGGCTCAGCGGCACCACGGGGCCGGCCGCGGGCTTCACCGGAAGCGCCGGCACGCCGGGCGGCTCGGGCAGGCTCGGCAGCATCGCGGTGATCTGACGATCGATCGCCGCGGTGTCGGTGGCCGGCGCGGTACCGTCGAGGCTGGGCCCGGGGGTCGAGGACGGCGCGGTCGGCGCCACGGTCGCGGTCGGCGACGGCTCGGTCGTGCCCGGCACCGCGCCCATCAGCCGCTTCAGCTCGACATCGGCGAAGTGGGCGAGCTTCCGGTCGCCCGCTTTGGTGAAATGCACGCCGTCCGCGGTGCGGAGCTTGGCGATCTGGCCCTCCGGATCCGGGCCCGACGCGGCGTACCGGTCCCGGTCGTCGACGAAGCCCGGCCAGATGTCGACGTAGGTCCCGCCGGCCTTGCCGACGGTGTCGCGGACAATGTCGTTCAAGGACGCGAGATCCCGGCTGAGCGTCTCGCTCTGGACGGGCGGCAACCCGACCCAGATCAGCGGGATCTTGCGGTCGGTGAAGACCTTCACGAGCGCCTCCACCCGCGCGCGGTAGAGCGCGCGCCAGCGGTCCGTGAGGGGCTCGGCCGTCTCGTCGCCCTCGCGGATCGGCTGTCGGTCGTTCGCACCCATCATCACCAGGGCGTAGCGCACCTTCCCGTTGCTCTGGAGGTAGTCTTGCGCGACCTTCGGCCAGTCGACGACGTCCTTGCGCACCAGACCGCTGTCGCCCTTCGCGCGGTCGATCACGGCGACGTCGGCATTGTCCTCGAACACGTCGTCGAGGCCCTTGGCGAGGTGGTCGGCCAGGGAATCGCCGAAGACGGCGATCTGGACGTTCGGCTCGGTCTTGGCGACCGCGGGTTTCGGCGGCGTCGGTGCCCGGGCCGGACGGACCCGCCGTTTCACCGCGGGGGCCGGTCGCTGCGCCTCGCCGGTCGCGTAGGGATTGCGCTGGCGCGGCGCCCGGTAGGTGCGCTCCGGCTGCGGCGCCACCGGCTGCGGCCTGTCCTCCCAGGGCCAGTAGAACTGGCGCGGCGCCTCCTGCTGCGGCGCGTAACGGGGCTGACGCCCGTACGTCCCGTCGTCGCGGTAATAGGCGTCCCGCGGCCGCCGACGCGGCGGTGCCTCGTAGTAGGTGCCGCCCTGCTGCTGCTGGTAGCTGTCGCCCCATTGCGCGCGGGCCGGACCGCCGATGGCCGCCAGCCCCGCCAGCCCCAGCAGGGCTGCGAGCCCGAGGAGCAGCGGACGCTCCGAGTGACGCCGACGAGCGAGGACCATGCGCATTCCGTACGCTTCACGCCGAACCGGACCCGTTCGGAACGCGGCCACTATAGGCGGAAGCAGCACGCGGGTCTAAACCTCTCGACGGGCTCAGCGTCGCCGTGCCGCCTTGCCGGTGACGCGGTCGAGCAGGGCCGGCGTGGCGTAGCCGTCGGCCGGCAATCCGGCGCTGATCTGGTAGCGCCGCACCGCCTCGCGCAGCTTCGGGCCGGCCCGTCCATCCGTCGGCCCGTCGTAGAAGCCGGCCGCCGCGAGGCCGGTTTGCAGGGCGCGGAGGCCCGGCCCGTCGAGGCGGGCGCCGGCGGCTGGCCAAGGCGCGGCCAGCGGCGGACCGCCGGCGAGTCGGTCTGCGAGGTGTCCCACCGCCAGCGCGTAGGAATCCGAGGTGTTGTAGCCTCGGATCACCTCGAAATTGTCGGTGATCAGGAAGACCGGCGCCCCCAGGCCACCGGGCAGGAACAGGCTGGCACGTCCGGTCCCCGGCAGCGGCTTCCCGTCGGTGCGGCGAACGCCTCGCTCGGCGAAGCTGCCGAGATCGCCCGCGTAGCGGCTCAGGTCGAAGTCCTTCGGCAGGAGCACCTCGTAGCCCCAAGAGAGCGCCGGATTCCAGCCGAGATCCTTGAGGTAGGCCGCGATCGATGCCAGCGAGTCCGGCTCGCTGGTCCAGATGTCGCGGCGGCCGTCGCCGTCGAAGTCGACCGCGTGGGCCAGGTAGGTGGAGGGCAGGAACTGCACCTGACCCATCGCGCCGGCCCAGCTGCCGCTCATCCGGTCCGGCGCGATGTCGCCGCGCTGCAGGATCGTGAGCGCGGCCAGGAGCTCGTCGCGGAACAGGCCGCCGCGGTGCCGCGCCTCGGCGAGCGTCGCCAGCGCCCGGACCGTCGGAACGCTGCCCGCGCTCGCTCCGAAGTCCGATTCGACGCCCCAGAACGCCATCGCCATCCGCCCCGGAACGCCGTAGCGGCCCTCGATTGCCGTCAGGGTCGACGCGAGGGCCGCCGCACGGGCGCGTCCGCGCGCGATGCGGCCGGCCGAGACCGCGCCGACGAGGTACTCCCAGACCGGCCGGACGAACTCGCTTTGGCGGCGGGTGCGCGCCAGAATGCCGGCATCGGGTCCCGTGATCCCGCGAAACGCCGCGTCGAAAGTCGCCGCGGTGACACCCCGCGCCGCCGCGTCCGGACGCAGGGCCTCGATGAACGCCCGGAAGGCGTCCTCGGCGCGGGCCTCCCCGGTGGCGAGGGACGCCGCCGCGGCCAGAAACCATCGGCGGGAGAGCATCCGGTCAGATCCGATTGCGCTTCTCCAGGCGCTGTTCCCAGGCGAGCGCCTGGTCGACGATGGCGTCGAGGTCGTCGTGCCGGGGCTGCCACCCCAGGCGCTCGCGGATGCGCGCCGCCTCGGCGACGATCTGGGCCGGATCGCCGGCTCGGCGCGGGCACAGGCGCACCTCGAAATCGCGGCCGGAGATCCGCTTCACGACTTCGACCACCTCGAGCACCGAGTAGCCGCGCCCGTAGCCGCAGTTCAGCGTCAGGCTCTCGCCGCCGGAGCGCAGGTGGTCGAGGGCGAGGCGATGCGCCTCGGCGAGGTCCGACACCTGGATGTAGTCGCGCAGGCACGACCCGTCCGGGGTCGGGTAGTCGGTCCCGAAGACGTCGAGCCGGGCGCGCTGTCCGAGCGCCGCCTGGGTGGCCACCTTGATGAGGTGTGTGGCATTCGGCGTCGACTGGCCGGACCGCCCCTCCGGATCTGCGCCGGCGACGTTGAAGTAGCGCAGGACCACGTAGGAGAAGCCGTGCGCCGCGGCGGCGTCGGCGATCATCCACTCGCTCATCAGCTTCGAGCGGCCGTAGGGGTTGATCGGGTTGAGCGGCAGATCCTCGGGAACCGGCGTGACGTCGGGCTCGCCGTAGACGGCCGCGGTCGAGGAGAAGATCACGTGCTTGACGCCGGCGCGTACCGCGGCCTCGATCAGCGAGCGGGTCTTCACCGTGTTGGCCAGGTAGTAGCCCAGGGGATCGGCCACGGAATCGGGCACGACGATCTTGGCGGCGAAATGGGCCAGGGCGTCGATGCGGTGCTGGAGGATCGTCTGCGTCACGAGGGCTTGGTCGGCCACGTCGCCGACGACGAGCTTCACGCCCTCCGGGACCGCCCAGTCGAAACCGGTGGACAGATCGTCCAGGACGACGACCTCCTCATGGCCGGCGTCGAGGAGCGCCAGCACCATGTGGCTGCCGATGTAGCCGGCACCACCCGTCACCAGAACCGCCATCTCACCCCCTCTGCCGCCACCCCGGCACCGGCATACGCTTTTGCAGACGGGAAATTTACGCCCCGCCACCTCATACTATCGACGTACATGCTTGCGACGGCTCGCGTTAAGCTATCTCACTGACCGCACAGCTGACCACGTCGTTCCATCCAGTTCCGGGGTTACCGCTCGATGAAACCGATCCGCAAGGCCGTCCTCCCCGTCGCGGGCCTCGGCACGCGCTTCCTGCCCGCCACCAAGGCGGTCCCGAAGGAGATGCTTACGGTCGTCGACCGGCCGGTGGTGCAGCACGTCGTCGACGAGGCCCGCGCGGCGGGGATCGAGCACTTCATCTTCGTCACTGGCCGCGGCAAGGCGGTCATCGAGGACCACTTCGACGTCGCGTTCGAACTGGACCACACCCTGCAGGAGCGGGGGAAGACGGCCGCCTATGAGGAGCTCAAGAAGGACCTGCCGAAGGCCGGCCAGACCAGCTTCACCCGCCAGCAGGCGCCGCTCGGCCTCGGCCACGCGGTGTGGTGTGCCCGCGAGATCGTCGGCGACGAGCCGTTCGCGGTGCTGCTCCCCGACATGCTGAGCCGCGGCTGCATGCAGCAGATGCTGGCCGCCTACGATCGCCACGGCGGCAACATCATCGCGGTCGAGGAGGTGGCCCCCGAGGAGACTCACCAGTACGGCATCGTCAGCGTCGGCGAGACCTACGGCCAGTCGTTCCAGATCACCGGGATGGTCGAGAAGCCCAAGCAGGGCACGGCGCCGTCGAACTTCATCATTTCCGGGCGCTACATCCTGCAGCCCGAGATCTTCGGGATCCTGGAGCACGGCAAGAAGGGCGCGGGCGGCGAGATCCAGCTCACCGACGCCATGATCGACCTGATGGAGACGCAGGCGTTCTTCGGCATGCGCTACGAGGGCCGGACCTACGACACCGGCTCGAAGCTCGGCTTCCTCACGGCGAACCTCGCCTACGCTCTGGAGCGGAACGATCTCGCGGGTCCCCTACGGGCCGAGATCGAGAAGCTGCTGAAGCATCACGGCTGAGCGGCACGCCGGGCGCAGGTCCGACGATTGCGGGCCCGCCGCCGGCACGTTCCGGCGACAGCTCCGACGGTTCAGAACCCCGGTCGCCGGCCGCGGCGGTCAGGGTTCTTCACTATCGATCGAAAGATCAGCCCGCTCTTCGCGGCGTCGGGGGCGACGCTCACGGCGAACGCGGTTCAGGTATGCGCGCAGTGCGGCCGGTCCGGACGTTTTGCGCTTGCTTCTTGTGCGGCGCACTTTAATTTGTGCGTTGCGAGATCGCGATGGCGTCGCGGTCTCGTTGCCCTTCTTGGGCGTTTCCTCCCTAGACTTCGGGCCGCTCCTTCGGGAGTGGCCTTTTTTCTGTCCGGTACAGCGTCACTCTTCTCTAGGAGCGGGTGGGCCGGGACCGCTATTCCGCGGCCATTTGGCGAGGGACCAGCTCGTCGAGCTCCCTGGCGACGTCGGTGATGACAGCGCGCAGGGCTTCGACCAGGCCCGGGAATCCGGCCGTCGTCGCGAGGCTGGCCTCGTTCATGTAGAGGCCCCGGTTCACCTCGATCTGGAGCGCGTGGCGGTCGAGGTTCGGCTCGCCGTAATGCTCCGTGATGAAGCCGCCGGCGTAGGGCTTGTTGCGCACCACGCGGAAACCCCGCGCCCGGAACGCAGCCTCGAACCCGTCGATCAGGACGGGGGCGCACGCCGTTCCGTAGCGGTCGCCCAGGACTACGTCCGCCTTCATGTCTGGATCGCGGCCCAGGCTCGAGGACGGCATCGAGTGGCAGTCGACGAGCATGCAGTGGCCGTGGGTGCGCGCCGTGCGCTGGACCAGTCCGCGCAGCGCGCGGTGATACGGCTTGTACAGATTCTCAATCCGGGCGGTCGCCTCGGCGACCGGCAGGCGGCGGGCGTAGATCTCCTGGCCGTCGGCGACGACTCGCGGCACCGTCCCGAGGCCACCGGCGACGCGCATCGACCGGGTATTGGCGAAGGGTGGAAGACGCCCTTCGAACATGCGCGGGTCCAGCTCGTAGGGCTCGCGGTTCACGTCGAGGAAGGCGCGGGGGAAGTTGGCACGCAGGAGCGGCGCCCCCAACTCGACGACCGACGCGAACAGGCGCTCGACGTGGGCGTCCTCGGAGCGGCGCAGGGTCAGCGCGTCGAGCCGCGAGGCCGCGATGAAGTCGGGGGGGTAGACGGCCCCGGAATGACCGGTATTGAAGACGAAAGGCAGGGTGTGCGCCGCGGGCTCGTCGACCGCGAAGGCCGGGGCAAATCCGAAGGCGTCTGGCTGTACCGGTTCGGTTGCAGTCATCGGCTGTTGGGCACCCCAGCGGTTGAACGAGGACGGCAGGCGCTCACTGTGGTGCGCGAACGATCGCCTGTCCACTCCGCACCGGCGGCTGACGCAGTCGCCCGGGAGACACGCGGCGCCGGCTGCGCGCTCCATCCTAACACCTTGTTTACCATCGCCTCCCTTTATGGGATCAACTTCTCGACTCGAAGGCTCGGATCCGGCCGATGAAAATCCTGCTGGCGGAAGACGACAACGATATGCGCCGGTTTCTGGCCAAGGCGCTGCAGAACGCGGGCTATGATGTCCTGTCCTTCGACAATGGCCTCTCCGCCTACAACCGGCTGCGCGAGGAGCCGTTCGAGCTGCTGCTGACCGATATCGTGATGCCCGAGATGGACGGCATCGAGCTGGCCCGCCGCGCCACCGAACTCGATCCCGACATCAAGGTGATGTTCATCACCGGCTTCGCGGCCGTCGCCCTCAACCCGGATTCGAAGGCCCCGAAGGACGCCAAGGTCCTGTCGAAGCCCTTCCACCTCCGCGACCTCGTGAACGAGGTCGAGAAGCTCCTGGCCGCCTGATCCTGCCCGCGCGTCGCCGACGGCGCGCGCGTTGCCCTGTGACCACAGGGGCATAGGCAAGCCGCGCCCCGCGCTCCTATATGTCGGGCGTTCACGGGCGGGGCGACGATCGCGATGCAGCCGGTCACAATCTACACCACGGCTTGGTGTCCCTACTGCTCGGCGGCCAAGAGCCTGCTGAAGGAGAAGGGCGCCGCCTTCCAGGAGATCGACGTCGAGCGCGTTCAGGGCGCCCGGACCGCGATGGTCGAGCGCGCCGGCGGCCGCACCAGCGTTCCCCAGATCTTCATCGGCGCCACGCATGTCGGCGGCTGCGACGACCTCTACGCCCTGGACCGGGCCGGCAAGCTCGACCCGCTGCTCAAGGACACGGCCGATGCCTGAGTCCCGCTTCACGGCGGCCTGCGTGCAGATGCGGTCGGGGCGGGACCCGGTCGCCAACCGCGACGCGGCCGTGGCGGGCGTGCGCGAGGCGGCGGCCCGGGGCGCCGCCTACGTGCAGACCCCCGAGATGACCTCCCTGGTCGAGCGGAGCCGCGAGCGCCTGTTCGCGCACGTCACCACCGAGGAGGAGGACCAGACCCTGGCGGCGCTCCGCGAGGCCGCGCGTCAGACCGGGACACTCGTCCAGATCGGCTCGATCGCGGTCAAGTCCGGCGACAAGATCGCCAACCGCGCCTACCTGATCGGCGCCGACGGCGAGATCCTGGCGTCGTACGACAAGCTGCATCTCTTCGACGTCGACCTGCCGAGCGGCGAGCGCTGGCGGGAATCGGCGACCTATTCCGGGGGCGCCTGCGCGGTGCTCGCCGAGACGCCTTGGGCCACGCTCGGCCTGACGATCTGCTACGACATCCGTTTCCCGGCCCTGTACCGTGCCCTCGCCGAAGCGGGCGCCGACGTTCTGACGGCCCCCGCCTGCTTCACCCGGCAGACCGGCGAGGCTCACTGGCACGTGCTCCAGCGGGCCCGGGCCATCGAGACCGGCGCCTTCGTGATCTCTGCGGCGCAGGGCGGACAGCATGAGGACGGGCGCGAGACCTACGGGCACTCGCTGATCGTCGATCCCTGGGGCCGCGTCCTCGCCGATGCCGGCGGGGCGGAGCCCGGGATCATCCTGGCGGAAATCGACCTCGCGCAGGTCGCCGAGGCCCGCGCCCGCATCCCCGCGCTGCAGCACGCCCGGCCGTTCACCGTCGACCGCGTGGGTCCGCGCGTTCAGGCCGCGCAATAGGCACCCCAGCAAGCAACAGAATGATCCGGTACAGTCTCGTCTGCGACACCGGGCACGGCTTCGAGAGCTGGTTCCCGTCCTCCGATTCCTACGACACCCAGGTCGCACGCGGCCTCGTGACGTGTCCGGTCTGCGACAGCGCCAAGGTCAGCAAGGCCCTGATGGTGCCGAGCGTCGCCCGCACGGATCGGGACCGCGCGCCCGCGCCGGTTCCCAGGGCGGACGCACCCGTGACCATGGTCGCCGAGCCGGAGCGTCAGATGCGGGCGATGCTGCGCGCGTTCCGGGAGCACGTCGTGGCGAATTCCGAGCATGTCGGGGCGCGCTTTCCCGAGGAAGCGCGCAAGATCCACTACGGCGAGGCGGAGGGGCGTTCGATCTACGGCGAGGCGAGCCCCGCGGAGGCGCGCGCCCTGATCGACGAGGGCATCGAGGTGGCGGCGATCCCGATCCTGCCCGACGACCGGAACTGAGCGGTTCCGCCGGCCGGGACGCGTCAGGGACGCAGGGCGGCGGTCCCCGCGAACGAGGCCAGCACGGCCGAGATCACGGCGCTCCAGCCGGCGAGCGACACGCCCAGCACCCGGAGCGCGGCCACCGAGCAGTCGACGACCTTCGTGGTCTGCAGGCTGTTGAGGAAGTCGCCGATCTGACCCGGATTGGCGCCGGTGCCGCCGCCGCAATCGGCGGGTCCGGGCCAGAAGCCCCATTCCGCGCCGGCGTGGTAGACCCCGATCCCGGCCCCGTAGAGGAGGCCGAGAGCGGCGAGCCCGAGGGCGATCCGCGCCAGACGCTCCGGCAGGAACAGGGCCAGCAGGCCCAGCGGTACGGCGGCGTAGTAGGGCAGACGCTCGGTCAGGCAGAGCTTGCACGGCGCGTAGCCGTATCCGTACTGGAGCACGAGCGCGGCCCCGACCGTGAGGGCGGAGGCGATCGCGAGCCAGAGGCCAGCGGTCTTGAGGCGCAGGGCAGCCGCCGTGTTCATCGCTACAGGATTACCTTAAAGAGCAGGAAGCCGAGGACGATGACGGCGACGGAGATCGCCGCGACCGCGTTCAGGTGTCGGTCGAGCACGCCGCGGATCTGCACACCGTAGCGCCCGAGCAATCCGGCGAGAATGAAGAAGCGGGCGCCGCGGGTCACGATCGACAGGATCGTGAACCAGAACAGGCTGTAGTGCGCGAAGCCCGACGTGATCGTGACGAGCTTGTAGGGGATCGGCGTGAGTCCCTTCAGCAGGATCACCCAGTGGCCGTAGCGCGCGTAGGAATCCTGGAACGTCGCGGCCGAGTTCTGCAGGCCGTAGAGGCGGATGAGCCACTCGCCGACGGAGTCGAACAGCAGGGCCCCGATGGCGTAGCCGACGAGGCCGCCGAGGACCGAGGCGACCGTCGTGATCGTGGCGTAGAGCCAGACCCGGTCCGGCCGGGCAACCGCCATCGGCACCAGCATCACGTCCGGCGGAACCGGGAAGAAGGAGCTTTCTGCGAAGGCCACGGCGCCGAGCGCGTAGGGCGCGGACGGCCGGTCACTGAGGGCCAGGATCCACGCGTAGAGCCGGCGGAGCATTCAAGGTCCCGATTTGAGCGATCGGCCGCCCTTTGAGCATAGGTGCGAGACCTTGGCCAGATCGACGACCCGCGCAAAAACAACACTTGGCCGGAGCTGCCGACCTATGCGAAGAGCCCCTGGCACGCGGGTATGGCGGAATTGGTAGACGCGGGCGACTCAAAATCGCCAGCCGCAAGGCGTGGGGGTTCGATTCCCTCTACCCGCACCAGAGCGCCACCGATCGACGCGGGACGCTGTCGGACTTCTCGACCGGATCCGCGTCGCGACGCATCGATCGATCCGTCGTGCAGCGCGATTCCGTCGCTCTGACGTCGCGCATCGCGTCCTCTATCTTCGCCGCCGCGCGGTCGTCAGGGCCGTTCGGCGAGGCGGGGCAGGGCGTGAACCAGCACGGAATTGTCGCGGTCCTCGGCGCCGGCATGGCCGGCGCGGCCGCAGCGCGCCGGCTCTCTCAGGCAGGGCTCCGCGTCCAGGTCCTCGATAAAGGGCGCGGGGTCGGGGGGCGCATGGCGACCCGGCGGGCCGGTGACATGCAGTTTGATCATGGCGCGCAGTTCATGCGGGCGCGCGGTCCCGCCTTCGCGGCTCAGCTCGAATGCTGGGCGCAGCGGGGCATCGTCAAGCCCTGGGCCGGCGCCGACCGGTATGTGGGTGTGCCCGGTATGACCGAGCCCGTCCGCGCCCTGCTCAGGGGGCTTCCGGTCTCGAGCGCCACGACCGTCGTGCGGCTTCGACGCGCGGGCCCGCGCTGGCACGTCGAGGACGCGTCCGGCACCGTCCACGGCCCGTTCGACGGCATCGCGATCACCTTCCCGGCCCCTCAGGTCGCGACGCTGCTCGACGCGTCGGGTGTCGCCTTGCCCGGCATCGGCCGCGCCTCCTACGCGCCTTGCTGGTCCCTCATGGTGGCAACGGACGCGTCGCCGCCGGATGTCCTGATCGAGCCCCGGACAGATCCGATCGGCCTGATCGCGCACGATGCCTCGAAGCCCGGGCGACCTGCCGGTTGCCGGCTGACGGTGCACGCGACGCCGGAATGGTCCCGCCGACACCTCGAGGCCGCGCGCGAGGCGGTCGTCGCCGAACTTCTCGAGGCGGCCGAGGACGTTCTCGGTACCGGGCTCCGGCCGTCGCACGCGGAGGCGCATCGCTGGCGCTACGCCCAGGTCGAGACGGCGCTCCAGAAGCCCTGCCTGTACGATCCGGACCTGCGCGTCGGCGCGGCCGGGGATTGGTGCCTCGGAGCCCGGATCGAGGCGGCCTACGACAGCGGCGAGGCGCTGGCCCGGGGCCTCATGGCCGATCTGGGCTGCCCCGCGTGATTCCGCCGATCGCCTTTCACCCGGCCTACGAGGCGCCGCTCCCGTCCGGCCACCGCTTCCCGATGCGCAAGTACGGTCTGCTCGCCGAGACGCTGGTCGCCAAGGGCCTGGCACCCCTGGGCTTCGTCACGCCGGAGCCGGCCAGCGCGGACATCCTGCTGCGCGCGCACGATCCCGCCTACGTGGACGCGGTGCTCGCCTGCGATGTCGGCCGCGAGATCGAACGGGCCATCGGCCTGCCGGTCGACGCCGCCCTGGTCCGTCGCGCGCGCGCGTCGGTGGGCGGCACACTCCTGGCCGGGCGCCTCGCCCTCGCGGAAGGGCTGGCGGGCAGCGCCGCCGGCGGCAGCCACCACGCGCGGCGCCAGCAGGGCGCCGGCTTCTGCGTGCTGAACGATGTCGCGGTGGCGGCCCGCACCCTCCAGGCCGAAGGTCTGGTCCGGCGCGTCCTCGTGGTGGATCTGGACGTGCATCAGGGCGATGGGACCGCGGATTGCCTCGCGCTCAGTCCCGACCTGTTCACGCTCTCGATCCATTGCGAGAACAATTATCCCGCCCAGAAGATCGCCGGCGACCTCGACATCGGTCTGCCCGACCGGCTCGACGATGCCGGCTACCTCGATGTCCTGCGCGCCCGACTGCCGCCGCTCCTCGACGCGTTCGCGCCGGATCTCGTCTTCTACAATGCGGGCGTCGATCCCCATCGCGACGACCGCCTCGGCCGTCTCTGCCTCACCGATGACGGCCTGCTCGCCCGCGATCGGTTCGTCGTGGCCCAGGCTCGTGCCCGCGGGATCGCCCTCGCCGCGGTGATCGGCGGCGGTTACACGCACGATGTCGATGCTCTGGCGCGGCGCCACGCCCTGGTCTTCGAGGCTCTGGCCGCCGAGGCGGCCGCGGAGTCGACTGTCGGGTGAGACCCCGCGCCTGGCGCCTGCGTGAGATGTGGAGTGAGACCCGATTGCATCACGCGATGGTCGATATGCAGTCTCCGGCTCCGCGAGAAAGGTTTTGGGAAGGGCTGCGGTCGAGGATGCAGGTCGGGCGGATAGATGAGGCGGATCCGCCGCTCGCATTCGATGACGCCGTTGAGGTTCGACCATGCTGGCGCGGGTCTGGGATGTGGTGAAGGCGACGCTGGCAGTGTCGGCCCTGATCGCTGCCGCGCTCGTCTCGGCGGACAAGCTCGATCGTCAGAAAACACAGGCGGTCGTCGGCGCAGCTCTGGTCGAGCCCGCGACGACCGGAGCGATCCTACCGGCCGGACGGCCGTGAGGGTGCCGGTCCCGGGCCACTGGCGACGCCCTGCGTCAGATTGAAACAAGCACGACGGGATATCTTCTCCGGCCTCGGCGTTCTCGCCGGACGCCGAGGCTTGGCCGCTCGCTGCACCCGATCCGCTCAGGAGACCTACCGCGATGAAATCTGCCCCCTTCGCTCTGGTCGCCGTCCTCGTCGGCGCGTCACCGACGCTGGCGGAGACGAGCGCCGACCGGGCTGCCTGCACGCCGGACGTGATGCGCCTGTGCGCGGCACAGATCCCGAACGCGGGAGCGATCACCCTCTGCCTGCGCGAGAAGCGGGGGGCGCTGAGCGGTGCCTGCCGGACGGTCGTCGACCGGTCCGAGCGGCCGGCACGCGAGATCGCGAATCGCCGATAGCGCGGCGCCTCTCCTGCCGGCGACGTGGCCGACCGCGACCGGTTATCACTGATCCTTCGATAGACCCGTCGCGCAGGCGTGTTCGGGCGGCTGCGACCGTACGAGCCGACCTTCGGGCGGACAGCCGACCGTGTTCTCAGATCGAGCGCTCGAACGCCGCCACGTAGGTCGCGGCGTCGCGGGCGACGTCGGCCGCCGCTTTGCCGGGCCGGTACAGATTGGACCCGAGCCCGAATCCGTCGGCACCCGCCTGCCGCCAGCCCGCGATGCTCTCGGGCATCACCCCGCCGACGGCCAGGACCCGCGTGTCCGGCGGCAGGACCGCGCGATGCGCCTTGAGCGCCAGCGGCGTCGCGACGTCCGCCGGAAACAGTTTCAGCGCGGTGGCGCCGGCCGCCAGGGCCGCGAAGGCCTCGGTGGGGGTCTGATAGCCCGGTAGCGAGACGAGTCCCGCCGCGACCGTCGCGCCGATGACGGCCGGATCGACGTTCGGCGACACCACGAGGGTCCCGCCGGCGGCGGCGACCTCGCCGATCTGCGACGGGGTCAGGACCGTGCCGGCCCCGACCAGCGCCCGCCCGTGCAGGCGCTCGGCGAGCACGGCGATGCTCCGCAGCGGGTCGGGCGAGTTGAGGGGCACCTCGACGAGGGTGAACCCGGCTCCGACCAGGGCCTCGCCGACATCCGGTGCCTCGTCCGGCGTGAGGCCTCGCAGGATCGCGACGAGCGGGCAGGCCACGAAGGCCGCCTCGAACCGCTCGAGGATCGTCATGCCCGCAGACTCCAGATGGCGTGGATACCGGCCGTGGTTGAACCGTCGGGGACGATCACCGGATCCCCGTTCGCTTCGGTGATGGCGGCCGCGTAGAGCGCCGCGAGGTGGCCGCCGCCCAGCAGGTGGACCGGGCGCCGCTGCAGGTCGTCCCGGGTGCCGAGATCGGCGCCGATCAGGATGCCGCTGGCATGGGCGGCGGCATCGCCGGGCCCGAGCCGTTCGAGCAGCAGGCCCGAGCGGACCTCGAACAGGGTAGCGGCGAGGTTCCGGGACGCGAGACCGCGGCGGACGCCCGCGCGGAAGCTCGTCCCGTCCTCGACGGCGCCGTCGAGGGTTCCCGCCAGGATGCCGTGTGTCCGGAGGAGGGCGAAGAATTCCCCGGTCATCACGGTGGTGAAATCGGTGATGGCCCCGTCGACCGTCTCGATCCACTTGTTGTGCGTGCCGGGCTGGCAGAACAGGGCCGTCGCGGGCGCCGCCCCCGCTCCGATCGCTCCGAAGACCTGGATCTCCTCGCCCCGCATGACGTCGGGACGCGCACCGTCCCGCAGGGCCACCCCCGGAACGATCCGGACGTCGGGGGCGGGCTCCAGGCAGGCATCGACCAGGGCGGCCAGGGTCGCCGGCGCGGCCACGTAGGGCGCCGCCTGCCAGCCGCGGTTGGAGCCGACCATGCCGACGGCGATGATGGGAAGCGCCCCGAACCGCGCGCGCAGGGCCGCGATCTCCCCCGGATACGCGTCGGGCGTCAGGGCAAGGATGCCGCGGTCGTCGCCCAAACTGTCGAGGACGGTTCCCGCTTCCGACATGGCGAAGGCCCGCCGGTTCGTCGTGCCCCAGTCGACGGCGATGTAGGCCGCGCGACCGACCATGCTGAAATCCCTCTAACGACCATGGTCTCGAATTGTCTGAGTTAAGTGGGAGCCGCGGCGCGGTCAAGCACGGTCCCGCCGACCGCATGACACGGGCCGCGACTGATATCACTCCCGGGGGATTGTCGCGCCGCCACGAGCGTTTGCGATGGACTGTGCCGTCGCGGATCGGCGATATGGCGGCAAGAAATCAAACCCGGGAGGGACACGCTTGGCACGGGATGTAATCCTGGCGACCGATGGCCTGACGATGGAATTCCGCGGATTCCGGGCCGTCAACGGCGTGGCGTTGCAGGTGGAACGCGGCACCATCCACGCCCTCATCGGGCCGAACGGCGCCGGCAAGACCACCTGCTTCAACTTGCTGACCAAGTTCCTGATCCCCACCGCGGGCACGATCCGCTACAAGGATCGCGACATCACCGGTCTGAAGGCGGCCGACGTCGCCCGTCTCGGTCTCGTGCGTTCCTTCCAGATCTCGGCGGTGTTCCCGCACCTGACGGTGATGGAGAATGTCCGCATCGCCCTGCAGCGGCGGCGGCGCGGCGATTCCTTCGACTTCTGGCGGGCCGAGCGGGTCCTGCGCGCGCTGAACGGCGAGGCGCTCGCCCTCGTCGAGGCGGTGGGCCTCTCGGACTTCGCCGACGTGCTGGCGGTCGAACTCTCCTACGGGCGCAAGCGCGCGCTGGAGATCGCCACGACGCTCGCCCTCGATCCCGAGATGCTGCTGCTCGACGAGCCGATGGCCGGCATGGGCCACGAGGACGTTGACCGGACCGCGGCCCTCATCCGCCGGGTCTCGAAGGATCGGACGATCCTGATGGTGGAGCACAACCTCTCCGTGGTCGCCTCCCTGTCGGATCGGATCACCGTGCTGGCCCGCGGCCAGGTGCTGGCCGAGGGCGACTACGCCACGGTCTCGAAGGACCCGCGCGTGGTCGAAGCGTATATCGGGGCGGGACATGCCTGAGGCGGCTCTCAAGGTACCTCCGGCGGCCGCGACCGGCGCGCTGCTGACCGTCCGCGGCCTCGAAGGCTGGTACGGCGAGAGCCACGTCCTCCACGGCATCGACATCGACGTGCGCGCAGGGGAGGTGATCACGCTGCTCGGCCGCAACGGCGCCGGCAAGACCACGACCCTGCGGGCGATCATCGGCATCCTCGGCAAGCGTTCGGGCTCGATCGTCTACGACGGCGTCGAGACGGTCCGAATGGCCTCGCGCAACATCGCGCGGCTCGGAATCGGTTACGTGCCGGAGGAGCGCGGCATCTTCGCGAGCCTGACGGTCCACGAGAACCTGATGCTGCCGCCGCGGGTGAAGCCCGGCGGCATGTCGGTGGCGGAGATCCACACGCTGTTCCCGAATCTCAAGGAGCGCGCCGGCAGCCAGGGCACCAAGCTCTCGGGCGGCGAGCAGCAGATGCTGGCGATCGGACGCATCCTGCGCACCGGCGCCAAGCTGATCCTGCTCGACGAGCCGACGGAAGGTCTGGCGCCGGTCATCGTCCAGCAGATCGGCCGGACCATCCAGCAATTGAAGTCCCAGGGCTATACCATCGTTCTGGTGGAGCAGAATTTCCGCTTCGCCCAGACTTTGGCGGACCGGCATTTCGTGATCGAGCAGGGACGGGTGGTCGACATGATCCCCAATGCCGAGCTTGACGCCAATATCGACAAGCTGCACGCCTATCTCGGCGTCTGAATCCCGTACGCGAAAACCGTAGAAGCGCCAGAAAACGGCGCCCCGATACTCGGCCGGCGGAGATCCGCCGCGCCGCTGGAGGATGGAAACGAAATGTTCGGACGCATCGCCCGGCCCGTGACCCTCGCTGCCCTCGCAGGTGCCCTGATGATGAGTACTGCGGCCGCGCAGACGAACGTGAAGATCGGCATCCTGGGCGACCGCTCGGGCGCCTATTCGGACATCAGCGGCGAGGGCTCGGTGGTCGCCGCGAAGCTGGCCGTCGAGGATTTCAAGCCGGAGCAGCACGGTCTGAAGGTCGAGATCGTCTCCGCCGACCACCAGAACAAGCCGGATGTCGGCGCGGCGATCGCCCGCCAATGGTACGACCGCGACGCCGTCGACATGATCACCGACGGGGTGACCTCCTCGGTGGCGCTGGCGATCAGCCAGGTCACCAAGGAGAAGAACAAGGTCTTCATCGACACCGGCGCCGGCACGGCGGATCTCACCGGGCCGCAATGCACGCCGAACACGGTCCACTGGGTCTACGACACCGTGGCGCTCGCCAACGGCACCGGCGGCGCGATGGTCAAGCGCGGCGGCAACACGTGGTTCTTCCTCACCGCCGACTACGTCTTCGGCCAGACCCTTCAGCGCGACACCAGCGCGGTGATCACCAAGAACGGCGGCAAGGTCATCGGCTCGGTGAAGACGCCCTTCCCGACCTCCGACTTCTCGTCCTTCCTGCTGCAGGCGCAGGGGTCGGGCGCCAAGGTGATCGGGCTGGCGAATGCCGGTACCGACACGATCAACGCGATCAAGCAGGCGGGTGAGTTCGGCATCACCGAGGGCGGGCAGGCACTCGCCGGCCTCCTGGTCTTCTCGTCGGATGTGCACTCGCTGGGTACCAAGGTCGCCCAGGGTTTGGTCCTGACGGAGCCGTTCTACTGGGACCTGAACGATCAGACCCGCGCCTTCTCGGACCGGTTCGCCAAGCAGATGAAGAACGCCTCGAAGCCGACCGCGAACCACGCGGGCGTCTACTCGGACGTGCTCCATTACCTGAAAGCGGTGGCCGAGCTGAAGTCGACCGCCGACGGGGCCGCCACGGTCGCCAAGATGAAGGCGATGCCGACCGACGACCCGCTCTTCGGCAAGGGCGTGATCCGCGCGGACGGCCGCAAGATCCACGACATGTACCTGTTCGAGGTCAAGAAGCCCGCCGAGTCGAAGGGCGAATGGGACCTCTACAAGAAGCTCGAGACCATCCCGGGCGACCAGGTCTTCCGGCCGCTCAACGAGGGCAACTGCCCGCTGGTGAAGGGCTGACGGTGGGATCGGGGCGCGGAGAACGGCCATGACCACGATCTTCGGTGTGCCGACGCAGGCCCTCTTCGGGCAATTGCTGCTCGGCCTGATCAACGGCTCGTTCTACGCGATCCTGTCGCTGGGGCTCGCGATCATCTTCGGGCTCCTCAACATCATCAACTTCGCCCACGGCGCGCTCTACATGATGGGCGCGTTCGTGGCCTGGATGCTGCTCACCTACGTCGGACTCGGCTACTGGTGGGCGCTGGGGCTCGCCCCGATCGTGGTGGGCGCGTTCGGCATCGTGCTGGAGCGGGTGCTGATCGCCCGGCTCTACAAGCTCGATCACCTCTACGGCCTGCTGCTCACCTTCGGTCTCGCGCTGATCATCCAGGGCCTCTTCCGCAACCAGTACGGCGTCTCGGGTCTGCCCTACGCGATCCCGGCCGAGCTGTCCGGCGGTCAGCGCCTGCCCTTCATGTTCCTGCCGAACTACCGGGCCTGGGTGGTGGTGGCGTCGCTCACCGTCTGCATCGCCACCTGGCTCGTCATCGAGAAGACCAAGCTGGGCGCCTACCTCCGGGCCGCCACCGAGAACCCGACCCTGGTCCAGGCCTTCGGGGTGAACGTGCCGCTGTTCCTGACGCTGACCTACGGGTTCGGCGTCGCGCTCGCGGGCTTCGCCGGGGTGCTGGCGGCGCCGATCTACTCGGTCAATCCCAACATGGGCGCCGACATCATCATCGTGGTCTTCGCCGTGGTGGTGATCGGCGGCATGGGCTCGATCATCGGCTCGGTGATCACGGGCTTCACCCTGGGCCTCGTCGAGGGGCTCACCAAGGTGTTCTATCCGGAGGCGTCGGCCACCGTGATCTTCGTGATCATGGTGCTGGTGCTGCTCGTCAAACCCGCCGGCCTGTTCGGGCGCACGGCCTGATCGCGATCTGAGGCACCCCCATGGCCGACACCGCCGCCCTCGACGCCGCCCCGATCGCCGCCGCCTTGCCGACGAGCCGGGACGACAAGGCGCTCCACCGCCTCATCTTCGTCGGTATCGCCGTGCTGCTCGTCGTAGCACCGCTGGTCCTCTACCCCGTCTACCTGATGAAGGTGCTGTGCTTCGCGCTGTTCGCGCTCGCCTTCAACCTGCTGCTCGGCTACGGCGGCCTGCTCTCCTTCGGCCACGCCGCCTATTTCGGCATGGCGAGCTACCTCTGCGCCTACACGGCTAAGAGCCTGGGCTTCACGCCCGAGCTGGCGATCCTCGCCGGCACGGTCACGGCCGCGCTGCTTGGGCTGGTCTTCGGCGCCCTGGCGATCCGCCGGCAGGGCATCTACTTCTCGATGATCACCCTGGCGCTCGCCCAGATGGTGTTCTTCTTCTCCCTGCAGGCGAAGTTCACCGGCGGCGAGGACGGCATCCAGGCGGTGCCGCGCGGCAACCTGTTCGGCGCGATCAGCCTCGCGGACGACCGGGTGATGTACGCGGTCGTGGCCGTGGTGTTCATGGCCGGGATGCTGCTGATCTACCGGATCATCCACTCGCCCTTCGGGCAGGTGCTGAAGGCGATCCGCGACAACGAGCCGAGGGCGATCTCGCTGGGCTACCGCGCCAGCCAGTACAAGCTCGCCGTGTTCGTCCTCTCGGCGACGCTCGCCGGGCTCGCGGGCTCCACCAAGGCGATCGTCTTCCAGCTCGCCTCGCTCACCGACGTGCACTGGTCGATGTCGGGCGAGGTGGTGCTCATGACCCTCGTCGGTGGCATGGGGACGGTGTTCGGTCCGATCGTCGGCGCGCTGGTGATCGTCACGATGGAGACGTACCTCGCGCAGTTCGGGGCCTGGGTGACGATCATCCAGGGCTGCGTCTTCGTGCTCTGCGTGCTGCTGTTCCGCGAGGGCATCGTCGGACTGATCGCCCGGATGATCCGCCGGCCGCTCTAGGGTCGGGCTTCCGGGCAGGTGCCGGTTGCACCGCCGCAACGCCGCTGTCGAGACCTGCACCAGGGTATGAAGGCTCACAACCCCTGGTGAGCTTTCGTTAACCAAGACTGCCCACCCTGACGGCTCCGCACTGTCAGGGGCTGCCATGAACCAGGATCGAACGCTCAGCATCGACGATCCCGCCCTCGACTGTCCGGTCGAGCCGGACGTGGTGGGCCGCCTGATCAAGGCCGATCCGGAGGGGGCCGCGTTCCTGCTCGACGGGATCCCGGAGGCGACCCGCGCCCGACTCGCCGTCTGGCTCTACGGCCGCAGCCACACCCACGCGATCGGCGTCCGCGTCGCCGCGACCTGCGAGGGCGCGACCCTGCGGCGGACCGCGGGCCTCGTCGGAAACGTCCTCTACGACCTGTCCCGCCGTCCCGTGGCGGCGGCGAGCCGCGGCGCGCGCGGCGGCACCGGCCGCATCTCCCTGGGCGGGTCGCAGCGCCGCGCCTGAAGAGACGGCTCGGCCGCCGCGATTGGATCGTCGCCGCGCAGGGACTATCCTGCGCGCCGATGACATCCCTGTCCGCGCCGTCCGTCCGCCGCCTCGATCCCGTGCTCGTCGACCGCATCGCCGCGGGCGAAGTGGTCGAGCGCCCGGCCTCGGCCGTGAAGGAGCTGGTCGAGAACGCGATCGATGCCGGGGCCCGGGCGATCGAGGTCACCGTCGAGGCCGGAGGGCGCCGGCTGATCCGGGTCGTCGACGACGGCCGCGGCATGACCCCGGACGATCTCGACCTCGCGGTCGAGCGGCACGCCACCTCCAAGCTCCCGGGCGGCGACCTCACGGCGATCGACACCCTCGGTTTCCGCGGCGAGGCCCTGCCGTCGATCGGCGCGGTGTCGCGGCTCGCCATCGTCACGCGGACGCCGGAGGCCGAGGCGGGGGCGAGCCTGACGGTCGAGGCGGGGCTGAAGGGTCAGGCCCTCCCGGCGCCGGCCCAGCGCGGCACCCGGATCGAGGTGACCGAACTCTTCGCCGCCACTCCGGCGCGGCTCAAGTTCCTCAAGTCGGACCGGGCCGAGAACGCCGCCATCGCCGAGACGCTGCGCCGCCTCGCCGCGACGCAGCCCGGAATCCGCTTCACCCTGAGGGCGGATGCCGGGCAGCCCCTGGTCCTGCCGGCCGAGACCGGAGCCGAAGCGGAGCTGCGCCGGCTCGCCGCGGTGCTGGGACAGGACTTCCTCGCCAACGCCCTGCCGGTTTCCCTGGCCCGGGAGGGCTTCGCGGTGACCGGCCATGTCGGCCTGCCGACCTACCACCGCGGCGCGGCGACCCACATCCACCTCGCGGTGAACGGCCGCCCGGTGCGCGACCGGCTCCTGCTCGGGGCGATCCGCGGCGCCTACGCCGATACCCTGGCGTCCGACCGGCACCCGGTCCTCGGCCTGACCGTCGCGTGCGACCCGGGCCTCGTCGACGTCAACGTCCACCCGGCCAAGACCGAGGTGCGTTTCCGCGAGCCGGGCCTCGTGCGGGCGCTGATCGTGAGCGCGATCCACGACGCCCTGCGCCGCGGTGGTGCCCGCTCGGCCACCACGGGCGCCGCGCGGACACTCGACGCCCTGCGGCCGGCCGGCCCACCGCTCGCGACCCACAGCGGCGCCACCGCACCGAGCCTGTTCCGGCCGACCCGTCCCGGCCCGTTCCCCAGCGGCGCGCCCTCGGTCGCGGCGCCGTCCGGTTACCGTCCGTCCACAGCGTGGCGGCCGGCGCCGCAGCCGGCGCGGGTCGAGCCGGCCGGCTTCGGCGAGTCCGCTCAGGCCGTCTGGAGCGGGCCTGAGTCCGTCGCCGTGGCGGCCCCGCCCCAGGCCGATACCCGCGTCGCCGACGAGGTCGCGGAGGCGCTCGATCATCCACTGGGCGCCGCCCGCGCGCAGATCCACGAGACCTACATCCTCGCCCAGACCCGCGACGGCCTCGTGATCGTCGATCAGCACGCCGCCCACGAGCGCCTCGTCTACGAGCGGATGAAGACTGAGCGGGAAGCCGGCGGCATCGCCCGGCAGGGGCTCCTGATCCCGGACGTCGTCGAGATGAGCCCCGAGGAGGCCGACCGGCTCGTCGCGGCCGCCCCGGATCTCGACCGGCTGGGCCTGTCCATCGAGGCGTTCGGGCCGGGGGCGGTGCTCGTGCGCGAGGTGCCGGCCGCGCTGATCGGTGCCTCGACGCGCGATCTCGTCACAGACATTCTCGACGCCCTGCAGGCCAGCGGCGACGAGGAGAGCGGCGTCGCCGCGACGGAGGGCGGCCCGCTCGGGCGGCGTCTCGACGCGATCCTGTCGCGCATGAGCTGCCACGGCTCGATCCGGGCCGGGCGCCGCCTCCGGCCGGAGGAGATGAACGCCCTCCTGCGCGAGATGGAGGCGACGCCCAATTCCGGACAGTGCAATCACGGGCGCCCGACCTCGATCGAGCTGAAGCTCGCTGACATCGAGCGGCTGTTCGGACGTCGTTGAGCGGGCGGGCGCACCGGCCCGGCTGGCGGACCGGACGGCGCCGGTCCACAACAGGTTTCGACGCCGCAGTCCAAGGGCGGCGGCGCGTTCAGGGGGGGGCAGAGCCATGACCGATCCCGTCATCACCGGCGCGTGCCGGGCCGCCACGCGGCGCGTCGCCTCGGCCCTCGCCGCGGTGCGCTGAGATGGCGGGCCCGTTCGACCTCGCCGGCCGCCACGTCCTCGTCACCGGCGCCTCCAGCGGCCTCGGCCGTCACTTCGCAGGAACCCTGGCACGCGCCGGTGCGCGCCTGTCGCTCGGCGCCCGCCGGGCCGATGCCCTCGCCGAGACCGTCGCCCGCGTCGCGTCGGCGGGCGGTGAAGCCCACGCCGTCGTCATGGACGTCACCGACGCCGCGAGCGTCGAGCGCNCGCCGAGGAACGGTTCGGACCGGTGGCGGTGCTGGTGAACAATGCCGGCGTGACGGCGACGAAGCCGGCCCTCGACCTTGCCGAGTCCGACTGGGACGCGGTGCTCGACACCAACCTCAAGGGCGTGTGGCAGGTCGCCCAGGCCACCGGCCGGCGCATGGTCCGGCACGGCGCGGGCGGCAGCATCGTCAACATCGCGTCGATCCTCGGGCTGCGCGTCACCGGCGGGCTCGCGCCCTACGCCACGTCGAAGGCGGCTGTGGTCCAGCTCACCAAGAGCCTCGCGCTCGAATGGGCCCGCTACGGGATCCGGGTGAACGCCCTCGCGCCGGGCTACATCAAGACCGAGCTGAACGACGCCTTCTTCGAGTCCGATGCCGGCCGGGCGCTGATCAGGCGCATCCCGCAGCGCCGGCTCGGGGAGGCGGCCGAGCTCGACGGACCGCTCCTGCTCCTGGCCTCGGAGGCCGGCGCCTACATGACCGGCAGCGTCCTGGCGGTCGACGGCGGCCACCTCGTCTCCGGCCTATAGCGATCGCCCCGGACGAGCTCGTCCTCGGGTCCGACGCGGGTCAGAGATCCCGCGCCTGCTCGCGCAGGACGAATTTCTGGATCTTGCCGGTCGAAGTCTTCGGCAACGGCCCGAACACGACCGTCTTCGGCACCTTGAACCGCGCCATGTGCTCGCGACAGAACGCGATCAACTCCTGCTCGCTCGGCACGCTCGTGCCGGGCTTCACCTCCAGGAACGCGCACGGGCTCTCGCCCCAGGTCGGATCCGGCCGCGCCACGACGGCCGCCAGCATCACTGCGGGGTGGCGCATGAGCACCTCCTCCACCTCCAGGCTGGAGATATTCTCGCCGCCCGAGATGATGATGTCCTTCGCCCGGTCCTTGATCTCCACCGACCCGTCGGGATGCCACACCGCGAGGTCGCCGGTCCGGTACCAGCCGTCGGCGAGGGCCGCCTCGGTCGCCCCCGGGTTGCCGAGGTAGCCCTTCATCACCGTGTTGCCGCGCAGACGGATCTCGCCGACCGTCGTGCCGTCCCGCGGCACCGGCACGTCGGTCGCGGTGTCGGCCACGCTCACCGCCTCGAGGGTCGCCAGGGGCACGCCCTGCCGGGCCATGCGGGCGTAGCGCTCGGTATCGGGGAGGTCGGTCCAGTCCGGCTGCGCCAGGCAGACCGTCGCGGGACCGTAACTCTCGGTGGCGCCGTAGAGATGAGTCACCTGGAAGCCCAGCTCCTCCATGGTGCGGATGATCGTGGAGGACGGCGCCGCGCCGCCGACCGCGCAGCGCACCCGCTGTGGGAACGGCACCCGGTCCTGGGCCGGGGCGTGCGCGATCATCGAGAGGACGATCGGCGCCCCGCACAGATGCGTCACCCCGTGCTCGGCGATCAGCCGGAAGATCGCCGCCGGCTCGACCTTGCGGAGGCAAACCTGCGTGGCGCAGGCCGCGACGCTCGCCCAGGGGTAGGACCAGCCGCTGCAGTGGAACATCGGCAGCGTCCAGAGATACACGCTCTCGCCGGTCAGGCCGAAGGTCACGGCGTTGCCCAGGGCCTGAAGATAGCCGCCGCGATGGCTGTAGACGGCGCCTTTCGGGTCGCCGGTCGTCCCCGACGTGTAGAGCAGGCAGAGCGACTGCCACTCGTCCTCGGGGCCGGCCCAGGCGTAGTCCGGATCGCCCTCCGCCAGCAGATCCCCGTAGGACAGCGCCCCGTCGATCCCGGAATCGCCGATCGCCACGACGAGGATCGGCTCGGCGAGATCCGCCAGGGCGCGCGCGGCCAGACCGGCATACTCGGCCTCGACGAGGAGCGCCCGGGCGCCCCCGTGCCGCAGCGAGAACGCGATCGTCGCTGCGTCGAGGCGGGTGTTGAGCGGGTTCAGTACCGCGCCGAGCATCGGCACGGCGAAATGCGCCTCGATCATCTCCGGGACGTTCGGCGCAAGGATCGCCACGGTGTCGAGCGGCCCGATCCCCCGGGCCGCGAGGCCCGCGGCCAGGCGCCGGCAGCGCGCGTAGAGGTCCGCGTAGGTGAGGCGCCGGTCGCCGTCGATCACGGCGGTCCGCGCGCCCGCCGCGGCGGCGGCCCGCGCCAGCAGGCTCACGGGGGTCAGGGGCACGTAGTTGGCCGCCCGGCGCGCGAGCCCGGCCTCGAACGGGTGGGAGCCGTTCTCACGGAGTTCGGCTCGGGTCGGACGGGTTCCCGTCATCGTGCAGCCTTCTGATCGGGCGGCGGGCGTGGCGTGCGCTCCGCGCGACGATGATTTCGCGGCCGCCCCGCCTGTCAATCGCGGTCGCCGGGACGATGTGGGCCGGGGGCGGATTCTGTTACAGGGCCCGGTTGACGGGGGAACGGCGCTGGCGGATGCCCGTATCCCAGCCATGCGTCGTCGAGGCCGCGTGCGACCGGCCCATCCGGGAGACCATTGTGGGGAACGACAACCTGCCGACGATTTCCGGGGAGACCGGCCGCGCCGTGGCCGAGAGCGGCGTCGCCCGCGCGCGCGAGGCGTACGAGCGCTTCGCCGAGGCGGGCGAGATGGCTCTGAATGCCTTCGAGGCGTCGATGGCGCAGAGCTTCGAGGGCTGGCGCTCGGTGATGGGATCCAGCCGCGAGACCGCGCACCAGCTCACCGACAGCAACGTGGCGGGTGCTCGCCGGATGCGCGAGCAGTGGGATGCCGCCGGCGCCCGGCTCTACAACGCCTTCGAGGACAACGCCGTCCATGCCATGGCTGCGATGCGCGAGATCGGTCACCGGATGCTCGTCGCGTCCGACACCAATGTCCGCGCGAGCCTGGACTTCGCGGACCGCGTCGCCAAGGCGGCCGACGCCCGCGAGGTCGCGGCGCTGAACATCGCGTTCCTGCAGGAGCAGGCCCGTCGGCTGACCGACCAGATGGTCGACCTCCACCAGACGACCGGCCGTCTCGCCCGCGAGGCTGCCGCGCGCATGGAGACCCCGTGACCGCCGGCACCGCGGCGCCGGATACCGGACCCGAGACCATGCCGCGGCTCGACGACCTGAGCCGCGCCGACGTGCCGTTCCGGACCGGCCATTTCCAGGCCTACGCACCCCACGATTTCCACCGCATCGCCTACGTGGAGTGGGGCGACCCGGACAGCCCGCACGTCGTCGTCTGCGTCCACGGCCTCAGTCGCCAGGGCCGCGATTTCGACGCCCTGGGCTACCGGCTGGCGAAGCTCGGCTACCGGGTGATCTGCCCGGACCTGCCCGGGCGCGGCCTGAGCGGCTGGTTGAAGGATCCGGAACTCTACGGCCTGCCGCAATACGCCGCCGACATGGCCGCGCTCATCGCCCATCTCCGGGTTCCCGGGAAGATCGACTGGGTCGGCACCTCCCTCGGTGGCCTGACCGGCATGGTCCTGGCCGCCGCCGCCCGGTCCCCGATCCGCCGCATGGTGATCAACGATATCGGCCCGTTCCTGCCCTGGGCGCCGATCCGCGAGATCGGATCGCGCCTGCGCGACGCGCCCCGGCTCCACCACAACCTCGCATCGGGCGAGTCGCGCCTGCGCACGGTGCTGGGTGCCTTCGGGCCGCTCACCGACGAGCAGTGGCGACACATCGCCAAGCACAGCTTCTTCCAGGAGCCGAACGGCGGCTGGCGGCCCCACTACGATCCCGGCATCGGCGACGCGTTCCGTCCGGGCCGCGTCTACAGCGTGAGCATGTGGCGCGACTGGGACGCGATCACCTGTCCGGTCCTGCTCCTGCGCGGTGCGCACTCGGAACTGCTCCTCGCCTCGACCGCCGACGAGATGACCCGGCGGGGACCGCCGACGCGGCGTGTCGAGATCCCCGATTGCGGCCACGCGCCGGCGCTGCTCGACGACGAGCAGTTGCGAATCGTCGCCGACTGGCTCGGCCCGGCGGCGTAAGTCCGCCGGCATCGCGCGGCGTCGCGCCGTGAATCGACCGTTTCCCATCACGCAGGCTTCGAAGGGATCGGCGCCATGGGCGAGCGCGGCGTAGGCAACCCGATCGCGCCCTACAGTCTTAGAAAGTGATTTTTTGGCCGATCCCACTCACTTATATTTGACTAGGCATGGTATTTGAGTTGTTCCGCTGGCGGGCATTGGAGGGCCCGGATCGCGGTCTTCCGGACCTAAGATTTCGAAAGCGTAACCATTCGTTGCGCGCGCGTCTGACCTGTGGCACTAACAGATGTCAGGTCTGGATCTTGGCCGCGCAATGTTGCACCTGTCGGTTGTGATTGGCGCCCCGGATCCGGGCGAGCAAGCCTGCCAACAGCAAGAACATCCGGACTACCAACTATGGCGAACCCAACCCCCAAGCCGAAGCAGACCACAGCCATCGATCACGGGGTCGGCAGCCGCATCGCGTTCCTTCGGGCGGCGAACGGGCTGAGCCAGTCCGCGCTGGCCAGCGCGCTGGGCGTCAGCTTCCAGCAGGTCCAGAAATACGAGACCGGTAAGAATCGTGTCGGTGCCGGTCGCCTCCAGGCCATCGCCGAGCGGCTCGGGGTTCCGGTCTCGAGCTTCTTCGAGCCGGAGCCCGAGGCGACGACCGATAGCGGTCCTGCGCTCCTGCGCGTTGCCGGCGCCGTCGAGTTGCTCCGGGCGTACAATCAGATTGCCGACGATCAGATGCGCCGCGACGTGCTCTCGCTCGTGAAGTCCGCGGCGCGGATCGGCCATACCCGGTCGGCGGACGAGGCGGCAGCGCAGGCGCCCGGCCCGTCGCGCAGCGCATGACATGCGGCGTCGCCTGGCGCCGAACCGGCGTCACGCGAGCCCTCCAGGCGGGGTCATGGATCCACTCCCGACACGCGTGACCCGTCTGCTCGCCGATCTGCCGCTCCGGGCGGACGACGAGATCGTGTCGGTCCTGGTCTCGGATGCGGGCCTGCGGGTGGAGCGCATCGTCTCAACCGGTCAGGCGAGCCCGCCGGGCTTCTACTACGACCAGCCGCATGCCGAATGGGTCGCTGTCCTGACGGGCGCGGCCGACTTGCGGTTCGCCGATGAGGCTCAGGCCCGTCGCCTGGTCGCGGGCGACGCCGTGCTGATCACGCCCCATCGTCGGCACCGTGTCGAGTGGACCGACTCGCCCACCGTCTGGCTGGCGATCCATTTCGGGCCCCAGGTCGGCGCTGCGGATCCGACCCCGAGCATTCGGGACTAGGGGCAATTCAGGCGGCGAATCGGGCGATCGCTACGGCCGTGTCGCCGTAGACGCGCCGCTCCAGCTCCGCGAAGCCGGCCGGCCAGACGAGCTGAGCGGCCTCGACTTCCTCGACGACGATGAGAGCCCCCGGCGCGAGCCACGCGCCCTCGGCGGCGCTTCTCAGGGCGCGGGGCGCGAGATCGCGGCCGTAGGGCGGATCGCAGAAGACCAGCGAGAAGGTGCCCGCTGTGGAAGCCGGGCCGAGGCGGGTCGCGTCCCGCCGGAACAGGCGCGTCACGCCTTCGGCACCGAGGGCCTCGATATTCTCGCGGATCACCGCGCGCGCCTCGGCGCCCTCGTCGACGAGGAGGGCGTAGGTCGCGCCCCGCGACAGCGCCTCGAAGCCGAGGGCGCCCGTGCCGGCGAACAGGTCGAGGACCCGGGCGCCGGCCACGGCGTCGTCATAGGCGTGCGCGAGCACGTTGAACACCGACTCGCGCAGCCGGTCCGAGGTCGGCCGGATGGCGTCGGTGCGCGGCGCGGCAAGCCGGCGGCCCCGCCACGCGCCGCCGACGATCCTCATCGCGTCCCGCGGGGCGGCCTGCCGCCGCCGGGCCGGGCGCCGCCGCGCGGCGCACCGGGACGGCCGCCCGCGCTCGGGCCGCCGCCCGGGCCGCTGCGCGTGCCCTGGCCGCCCGCCTTACCGGTGAATCCGCCGGGCTTGCCACCGGGGCGACTTCCGCCGGGACGCGGCGCCCCCGTCTTCGGGCCGCCGAACGCGGGCTTGCCCCCAGCGCCGGCCGGCTTCGAGCCGCGGAACCCGCCCGGCTTGCGCGACGTCCCCTCGGTCGGCCCGGCCTCGAACGTCCGTTCGCGCCGTCCTCCGGACTTGCCGCCGCGCTCGTCGAATCGCCGCTCGTCACGCGGTGCGTCGCTCCGCGCGGTCTCGCGACGCGGGCGCTCGTCGCCGCGGCGCTCGTTGCGCGGACCGGCGGGGCGTTCCTGTCGCTCCGGCGCTCCGCGGTCGGCGAAGCGGCGCTTCGGCTTGGCGACGGGGGCCGGCTCCGCCGGTGTGGCGGACAGCCGCTCGACGACGACCCGGCGCTCACCGGCGCGGATCGAGCCGACGCGCTCGCGGCCGCGTTCCGCCGCGGCCGCCTGTGCGGTCCGGGGATCCGCGCCGCGCCGGGGCACGCGCGTGCCCCGGGGCTTCGCCGCGTCCTCATCGCGCCACGTGGAGCTACGCGGTCCGGGACCGGCGCCTCCGGTCGAAACGCGCGGCGCCGGCGCGGGACGCGCGGCGTTGCGCCGGGCCGGCGCCGGCTGCGCGGACTTGGCATCGCGATCCGCCGGGCGGGTGCCGCCGAACGGCGCGATCGGCTCGCGGACCGGGCTGTCGAAATCCACGCCGGCCTGCTCGGCGAGGCTCTTGCCGAGCTGATCCTTGAGCACGCGGGTCCGCACCTCCTCGACCAGACCGACTTCTAGGTCGCCGAGCTGGAACGGCCCGAAGGAGAGCCGGATCAGCCGGTTCACCGAGAGCCCGAGATGCTCCAGGATGCGCTTGACTTCGCGGTTCTTGCCCTCGCGCAGGCCGAGTGTCAGCCAGACGTTGTCGCCCTGCACCCGGTCGAGCGTCGCCTCGACGGGGCCGTACTCCATCCCGTCGATGGTGACGCCCTTGGCCAGCCGGTCGAGTTGGGCCTGATCGGTGTCGCCGTGGGCGCGGACCCGGTAGCGGCGCAGCCAGCCCGTGTCAGGATGCGCGATCACCTTGGCGAGCCCACCATCGTTGGTGAGGAGCAGCAGCCCCTCGGTGTTGATGTCGAGCCGTCCGACAGCCACGACCCGGGGTAGATCCTCCGGGAGCACGTCGAACACCGTCTGCCGGCCCTCCGGATCCCGGGCGGTCGTCACCACGCCCCGCGGCTTGTGGAAGATCCACAGGCGGCTGCGCTCCCGCGACGGCATCGGCTCGCCATCGATCAGGATGCGGTCGTTCTCGGTGACGTTGCGGGCGGGGGACGTCAGCGTCTCGCCGTTGACGCTCACGCGTCCGGCCACAATCATCGTCTCGGCGTCGCGCCGCGAGGCGATGCCAGCCCGAGCCATCGCCTTCGCGATGCGCTCGCCGGGCGGCGTCTCGATCAGGCCCTCGGTGTCGGCGGACGAGGCGGGTTCGGGCTCCGGCGCAGGGACCGTCTGCTGAGGAGGCTGCGGCTTGGCCTTTCGGGCGGCCTTCTTCGCGGCGGACTTGGCGGACCCGTCGCCCTCGGTGTCGGCGCGGCCCGCATCGGTCGGCGGCGCCCAACCCTCGGTGCGCGCTGACTCGGGGGCCGGACGGGCGGTCCCCTCCGGCTTATCGTCGTTCGGCAAGTCGCTCATGCTTGCCGCTTATCAGAGCCGGTCTCGACAGGCGAGACGGGTTGTGCACGGGGGCAGGTGCCCTCAACGCAAAGAGGCGGCCCGCTGGGACCGCCTCGAAGACCGGATCGCGGGTCGGGGACCCGTCGGCGTCAGAGCCTGGGCGAACGCCCGCGCATCACACCGAACACGGCGGAGATCAGGAACAGCGCGATCGCCACGAAGAAGACGATCTTGGCCGCCTCCATCGCCGTGCCGGCGATGCCGCCGAAACCGAGGAGCGCCGCCACGAGAGCGACGACGAGAAACGTGACAGCCCAACCGATCATGGCATCCTCGCGTTATTCGGGTCGGTTCAGTTGTGGAACCCGCGCGCGGCGGGTTCCGTTCCGGTCGCGCTCGACGATCAGAGCTTGTCGGTGGCGGACTTCACCGCGCTCTTGGCGTCGCCGACCGTGCCCTGGGCCTTGCCCTTGAGCTCCTGAGCGGCGCCCTCGGCCTTGAGCTTGTCGTTGCCGGTCACGTCGCCGATGCCCTGCTTGGCCTTGCCGAGGGCCTCGTTGGCGACGCCCTTGATCTTGTCGGTGGTGCTGCTCATGGCGTTGTCCTCTTGCTCGATCTGCGGCGACGCCGCACTGGTTCCTGAAACGGTCACGGTCGGCGGAATGTTCCAGGCCTTAACATTGACCTGGATCAGGCGAGCCCGCTGCCCGATGCCCGTCGCGTCAGTGGGATGAGAACAGCTTGGCTGCCGATCCGATCCATCCGGCCAGGGCGGAAGCGTCCGGAAGCCTGACCGCGCTCGATCACGCTTTCGCGGCCGCCCGCGCCGCGGCCGCGGCCGGGGAGGTCCCGGTCGGCGCCGCGGTGGTCCGGGACGGGACCGTCCTGGCGGTCGCCCACAATCGGCCGCGCGAACTGCACGATCCGACGGCGCATGCGGAGATCCTGGCGATCCGCGCGGCCTGCGCCACGCTCGGCACCGAGCGCCTCGTCGGCTGCGATCTCTACGTCACCCTGGAACCGTGCCCGATGTGTGCCGGCGCGATATCCTTCGCCCGGATCCGGCGGCTCTACTACGGCGCGGCCGATCCGAAGGGGGGCGGGGTCGAGCACGGGCCGCGCGTCTTCGACCAGCCGACCTGTCACCACGCGCCGGAAGTCTACGGCGGTTTCCGCGAGCGCGAGGCGGCGGCCCTGCTCAGGGCGTTCTTCGCGCAACGCCGGGACTGACGTGATGACCGGCGACCGAAAAGGTTCCTATCGGCCCGGGGCGGGCCAGCGGAGGAGGGCACGATGATCCCGACCTATTCAAGAGCCCTGATCGTCGGGGCAGGCTCCGGCCTCAGCGCGTCGCTCGCGCGCGTGCTTGCGGCCGACGGCATGGCGGTCGGCCTCGCCGCCCGGAACGTCGACAAGCTCGCCGCGCTGGCGGCCGAGACGGGCGCGGCGGTCCACGCCTGCGACGCCAGCCAGCCCGCGGAGGTCGAGGCCCTGTTCGCCCGCCTCGAACCCGCGCTCGGCGGCCCCCCGGACGTCGTCGTCTACAACGCGAGCGGCCGCCTCCGCGGCCCGGTCGCCGACCTCGATCCGGACGCGGTTGCCCGGGCCCTGATGGTGTCGGCGTATGGCGGATTCCTGGTGGCGCAGGCCGCGGCGCGCCGGATGCTGCCGCGCCGCCACGGCGCGATCCTGCTGACCGGCGCGTCGGCGAGCGTGAAGGGCTTCGCCGAGTCGTCGCCGTTCGCCATGGGGAAGTTCGCCCTGCGGGGACTCGGCCAGAGCCTCGCTCGCGAACTGCAGCCCCGGGGCATTCACGTCGCCCACATCGTGATCGACGGCGCGATCCGCAATCCGGCCCGCGGCGGCGAGCCGCCGGAGGCGCCCGACAGCCACCTCGATCCCGACGCCATCGCCCGGGCCTATCGCGACCTCCTGCGTCAGGACCGAAGCGTCTGGACCTCCGAGCTGGAACTGCGTCCCTGGACGGAACGGTTCTGACGCCGCCTCAGGGGTTCACCCGCAGGCCGAGCAGGAAGGTGTTCTCCCGGAAGCTGGATCCGGCGACCGTGCTGTCAAACTTCTGATAGATGTAAGTGCCGCGCAGGGTCAGCCAGCGGGTGAAGTGGTAGTCGAGCCGCGCGGTCGCCGAGAAGCCGTTCTCGCGGATGCT
This sequence comes from Methylobacterium sp. 22177, assembly GCF_052045615.1. Lineage (NCBI taxonomy): Bacteria > Pseudomonadati > Pseudomonadota > Alphaproteobacteria > Hyphomicrobiales > Methylobacteriaceae > Methylobacterium > Methylobacterium sp. 22177. The sequence goes on from NZ_JBQEPK010000001.1 coordinate 95,347, forward strand.
GCTGCTCTGGTAGTCGTTCCGGAGATACGATCCGCCGAGGACAATCGAGAGGTTGCGCAGCAGGTCATGCTGCACTTCCAGCGTGGCGACCTCGGTGAGCACGCCGCTGGAGCCCGGGATCGTCGTCTCGGTGACGCCGGTCGCGGCGGTGAACCGCACGGTGGTGAGCGGGCTCGCCGCCCAGACGAGGGCCGCGTTGAGCAGCGGGGCGTTGATGTCGCGCAGGCTCGGATCGACGTAGGTCCGGTGCTGGATGCCGGCCGAGATCTCGCCCGTCACCGAGCGCGCGAGGCCGATGCTCGTTCCGAAGGCGACCGCGATGCCGTCCGAATCCCGTCGGATGCCCGTCGCGTCGAAGCGCTGGTCGTAGACGCGCGTATCGCCGAGCAGATCGATGAACGGGCTGAAATCCGGATTGATCTCGTAGGCCGTGCGCAGTTGCAGGCTGTACTGGTTCAGGTTGCGGTCGGACTGGTTGACGATCGTCCCGTCCGCCAGGCGCGCATTGTCGAACTCGGAGCGGTCGACGGACCCGCGCAGGGTGACCGACAGGCGGTTGAACGTCTCCGTGGCCCCGAGCGAACCGCCGTACACGGCCAGGAGCGGCCGCGTCGTGGCGGTGGCGGCCTGGAGGTTGGCGCTCGAAGTCCGCTGCGTGTCCACCAGGAACCGCCCCTCCGCGTCGATGCGCAGGTCCCGGTTGGCGTCGATGCGCAGCCGGACCACGCCGTCGGCCGCGGGGCGGCTCGCCGCCTCGTTCTGCGGCGTCTCCAGGTAGGATCCCCGGAGAGAGCCCTGGAGCGAGCTGGAGGCCCAGTTGCTGCGGAAGTCGACCGTGGCGTCGGTGCGCAGCGCGACCGAGCCCTTGGCGATCTGGCGGGTGGTCTGGTCCGGATTCGTGTCGTAGCCGACGCTCTGCGCGAAGGTCGGGAGCACCGTGAAGGTCCCGACCTGATAGCCGATCGGCGCGTAGGCCGGGTCGGTCGGGATCGCGCGCGCCAGGTCGGTGCCAAGGATGAAGCCCGGGGTCAGGAGCCCGAGAGCCGGCGCGATGGACTGGAACGGGAGGGTCGGCCGGATCGGCGTCACGACCTGCGGGTTCGGAACGCCGACCACTGCCTGTTGGACCACCGGCGTCAGCCGCAGCGCCGGCGGCGGGATCTGCGTCACGTCCTGGGTCACTCGCCGCGTCGCGGAGCCGATCCGCCGCGGCGGCGCGGCCCGCGTGCGCAGGAGGGTCGACGGCGCGAGGTTGGCCGGCGCCGTCGAGGATCCGCCGGTGCGCCGTCCCCCCGTGGTGACGCGGGTGCTGAGCTGGGACAAGCCGGGCTGACCCGGGATCTGCGTCGGCGCGGGGGGCGAGAGCGGTGATCGGAGGCTGTCGCCGCCGGTCTGCTCGCCGCCGGTCGCGTCGCCGCCGAGCGCGCCGCGGGTCTGGTCGCGGTGCAGGCCGTCCGGGATGCTGCGCTTGAGCGCGGGCAGACCGTTCGGGGCCGTGTCCTGGCCGATACCGGGATTGTCGGGCTGCCCGGTGACAGGGCTCGTCGCATCGAACCGCTGGGCTGCCGCGGGCGCCGCGAGCGCGACACCGAGCGCCGCCGCGACGAGCCGCATCCTCCGCCGTTCCCACCGGTCAGCCGCCGTCCGCACCTGATCCCGGTCTCCGCCAAAGTCCCCGGCACCCGCGTGCGGAGATCACAGGTCACGCCGCCCCAGAACAGGTTGCCGGCATGGTTAACGAACCCTAGCGGCGACGTGGTTAATGGCCCGTCAACGGCCTCGTGGCGGCAGGATCCGGCAGCGACGCAGCGATCTGACTTGTCCATCACGAATACGATTGAGATTTCGCGTATACTATGCTAAAGACGCTCAGACTTCGATCGCATCCGATAGGGATTGATCGACCCGAACAACTGTAACTCCTGAGGTTTGACGTGAGTGAGAACGCAGGCAGCGAGCACGGCCCGGCGATCGGGCTCGCAGTCGATATCGTCGCCGCTTACGTGTCGAACAATTCCGTTCCGGTGTCGGAACTTCCCGGATTGATCGGCGGGATCCACGCGGCGCTGAACGGTTTGACAACTCAAGGTCGCGCCGCGAATTCGGCGGTTGAAAAATTAAGTCCGTCCCAGATCCGCAAGTCGGTCACGACTGATCATATTGTCAGCTTCGAGGACGGGAAGCCGTACAAGACGCTCCGGCGGCACCTGACGCTGCGCGGCCTGACGCCCGAGGCCTACCGCGAGAAGTGGGGTTTGCCGCGGGACTATCCGATGACCGCGGCGAGCTATTCGGCGCAGCGATCCGAGCTGGCCCGCGCCCTCGGCCTCGGACAGCAGCGCCGCAAGACCCGCGGCGGGACCGCGGCCGCACCCGAGGCGCCGCCCGCGCCGGCCGCCAAATCGCGGGGCCGGAAGAAGGTGCTGGCCGAGTAAGGGGACGACCAGGAACTGGGCTGTTCCGCGTTCCCGGCGCGCCGCTCGACCGATCGGCAGCACCCTGATCGGGCCGCGGCGGTGGACGCGCACCGACGTCCCGTGCCCCTGCGCGTCGCGCAACTGTGCGCCGCGCCCCCGACGCTATCCAACGGCGACCGCGCTGCGATGCTGCTCTGCACCATCGGAACCCGCCCGCGCCGAAGGACGTCCCCGTGCCGCCTCTGCCGATCCTCGCCCTCGCCGTCGCCTCGTTCGGGATCGGCACCACCGAATTCGTCATCATGGGCCTGCTCCCGGAGGTGGCGCAGAGCTTCGGCGTCACCATTCCGCAGGCGGGCTATCTGGTCTCGGGCTACGCCATGGGCGTGGTCGTCGGCGCGCCGATCGTGGCCATCGCTACCGCGGGACTGCCGCGCAAGACCGCGCTCCTCGCGCTGATGGCCGTGTTCCTCGCGGGCAACCTCGGTTGCGCGCTGGCACCCAGCTACGGCCTCCTGATGGCCGCGCGGATCCTGACGGCCTTCGCCCACGGCGCGTTCTTCGGCATCGGCGCCGTCGTGGCGCGGGATCTCGTGCCGCGGGAGAAGCGGACGCAGGCGGTCTCGCTGATGTTCGCGGGCCTCACCCTCGCCAACGTGCTCGGCGTGCCGCTCGGCACCGCCCTCGGGCAGGAGGCGGGCTGGCGCTCGACCTTCTGGGCGGTGGTCGTGATCGGGCTCGCGGCGGGGCTCGCGATCCAGCTCTGCGTGCCGGATGGGCTCCCCGGGACGCGCGGCCGGCTCGTGAGCGAGTTCCGCGCGCTCGGGCGCTGGCCGGTGCTGCGGCCGATGCTGATCTCGACCCTGTCCTCGGTGAGCTTCTTCACGGTGTTCACCTATGTCACGCCGTTCCTGACCGGGGTGACCGGATTCACGCCGCAGGGCGTGACCGGCGTGCTGTTCGCCGCCGGCACGGGCCTGACCGTCGGCAATCTGCTGGGCGGCCATCTGGCCGACCGGGGTCCGATGGCGACGATCATCGGCAGTTTCCTGGGCATCGTGGCGGCCCTGCTGGTGCTCGCCGCGGTCGCGCACCATCCCGCGCTCACGGTGGCGGTGGTGGTGCTCTGGTCGGGGCTGGTCTTCGCCCTCGTCTCGCCCCTGCAGATCTGGGTCGTGGAGGCGGCCAGCGACGCCCCGAACCTCGCCTCCACGTTGAACCAGGGCGCCTTCAATCTCGGCAACGCAGCCGGCGCCTGGATCGGCGGCACGGCGCTGACGCTCGGGGCCGGTTACGGCCAGCTGCCGCTGATCGCCGCGGCGGTGTCGCTCGCCGGCCTCGGGCTAGTGCTCACCGCGGTCAGTCGCGGGCGCCAGGGCGCCGCCCCGGCATCCGCGCCCGGGGCCTGATCGCTCAGTCGGTCCGGACGAGGTCGCCGAGCAGGCTCGCCGCCACGGTCGCCTTGGACACCGTCAGGCCGGACGCACTGATCGCGTCGACGGCCTCGCGGATCCGCGCGAGCGGTGCGCCGCGCGCCCGGATCCAGGCCTCTACCGCGTCCGGCCCGGCGCCGAGATCCGCCACCACCTCGGCCGTCAGCTTTCGGTGCGCGGCGGCGATGCTGGCGCCCGCCCGCTCCAGGGCGACGCGGTCGAACGTGTCGGCCACCGGCACGGTCCGGGCCGCGGCGGCGAGATCGTCCAGGCGGAAGGCGTGTTCCAGGGCGAAATGCGTCGCCGCGACCTCCTCGACCGGCCGGCCGCTGGCCTCGGCGACCCGGACGATGTCGGGGCCGGAGACCAGCGCCCCGAGCGAGGCGAGGCGCCGCGCCTGGGCCGGCGCCATGCCGTGCCCGGTCAGCTCAGACTCGCGGGTGCCGATCGTCGCCAGCGCCTCGTCGCCGAGCACCTTGGGCAGGGCCGCCTCCACGGCGGCGATGCCGTCCCTATAGCGGGCGACCACCGGCGCGAGTCCGCCGCTCAGGTCGAGGTTGCGGATGAACCACACGATGCGGTTCGTCAGCAGATCCTGCACCTCCGCGTAGAGGTCGAGCTGCCCCGTGCCGGAGACCCGGCCCGCGAGGCCGTCGATGGCGAGGTTCAGCTCCATCAGGCCGAACGCGTCGCGGGTCACCGCGTAGGCCTTGGCGATGGTCGCGGCGTCGGCCCCGGTGCCGTCGACGAGGCGCGTCACCAGCGACGGGCCGCCGCGGTTGACGATGATGTTGGCGAGTGCCGTGGCGATGATCTCGCGGCGCAGCCGATGGCCCTTGACGGCGTCCGGGAAGCGATCGCGCAGGGCCTTCGGGAAGTAGCGCTGCAGCTCGCGGTCGAAATACGGGTCGTTCGGCACGGCGCTCTCGAGGATCGCGTCGTGCAGCGACAGCTTCGCGTAGGCGAGCAGCACCGCGTATTCCGGCCGGGTCAGCCCCTCGTTCCGCCGCATGCGCTCGGCGAGCGTGCCGTCGTCCGGCAGGAACTCCACCGCCCGGTCGAGCCGCCCCTCCGCCTCCAGCGCCTGCATCGTCCGCATCGCGAAGCCGGTCTCGCCGAGGCCGCCGCGCTGGGCGAGGGACAGGGCGAGCGTCTGCAACTCGTTGTTGCGCAGCACGAGGCGCCCCACCTCGTCGGTCATGTCGGCGAGAAGGGCGTTGCGCGCCTCGTAGCTGAGCCTCCCGTCCCGCTCCGGCGTCATGAGCGCGATCTTGATATTGACCTCGACGTCCGAGGTGTTCACGCCGGCCGAGTTGTCGATGGCGTCGGTGTTGAGCCGGACGCCCGCGCGCGCCGCCTCGATGCGTCCGCGCTGCGTCAGGCCGAGATTCGCGCCCTCGCCGACGACCTTCGCGCGCAGCTCCGGCCCGGTGATGCGCAGGGCATCGTTGGCGCGGTCGCCGGCATCCTCGTCGGTCTCGGTGGTGGCCCGGACATAGGTGCCGATACCGCCGAACCAGAGCAGATCGGCGGGCGCCTTCAGGATCGCCTGCATCAATTCGGTAGGCGTCGCTTCGGACTGATCGAAGCCCAGTGCGGACCGAATCGCGTCCGAGAGCGGCACGGTCTTCAGGCTGCGCGAGAACACGCCGCCGCCGTCCGAGATCAGGCTCCTGTCGTAGTCCGCCCAGGAGGACCGCCCCAGGTCGAACAGACGCCGCCGCTCGGCGAAGCTGCGCGCGGCGTCCGGGTTCGGGTCGAGGAAGATGTCGCGGTGGTCGAAGGCCGCGATCAGGCGGAGGCTCGCGGAGAGCAGCATGCCGTTGCCGAACACGTCGCCCGACATGTCGCCGACGCCGACCGTGACGATGGGGTCGGTCTGCACGTCGACATCGATCTCGCGGAAGTGCCGGCGCACCGCCTCCCAGGCGCCGCGGGCAGTGATGCCCATGCCCTTGTGGTCGTAGCCCTGGCTGCCGCCGGACGCGAACGCGTCGCCCAGCCAGTGGCCCTTCTCCAGCGAGAGGGCGTTGGCGATGTCCGAGAAGGTGGCCGTACCCTTGTCGGCCGCCACCACCAGATAGGCGTCGTCGGGATCGTGCCGCACCGTCTCGGGCGGCGGCACGATGGCGTTGTCGACGATGTTGTCGGTCAGCTCGAGGAGCGTGCGGATGAAGATCCGGTAGCTCTCGGTCCCCTCCTGCATCCAGGCGGCCCGGTCGGAGGCCGGCGGCAGCCGCTTCGGGAAGAAGCCGCCCTTCGCGCCGACCGGCACGATCACGGCGTTCTTCACCTGCTGGGCCTTCACGAGGCCGAGGATCTCGGTGCGGAAATCCTCCGGCCGGTCGGACCAGCGCAGCCCACCACGGGCGACGTAGCCGAAGCGCAGGTGCACGCCCTCGACGCGGGGCGCGTAGACGAAGATCTCGAAGAACGGCCGCGGCAGCGGCATCGCCGTCACCTTCGCGCAGGCGAACTTGAAGCTGATCGTCTCCCGGGGCTGCCCGTCGGCGCCGGTCTGGTAGAAGTTCGTCCGCACCGCCGCCTCGACGAGATTGACGAACCGACGCAGGATCCGGTCGTCGTCGAGGCTCGTGACACCTGCGAGCGCCGTCTCGATGCCGGCGCGCACCTCCGCCTCCTGGGCTGTCCGGTCGCCGGCGAGGGCGGGGTCGAACCGGGCGCGGAACAGGGCCACGATCGCGCGCGCGATCCCGGTGTGGCGGCTCAGCGTGCCCGCGAGGTAGTCCTGCCCGTAGCGTATGCGCAGCTGGCGCAGGTAGCGGCCGAGGGCCCGGAGGAGGGCCGCCTCCCGCCAGGGCAGGGCAGCCTCCAGGACGAGCCGATTGTAGCCGTCGGACTCGGCGATGCCGTCCGCGATGGCGAGCATCGCCGCCTCCAGCGGCCGCTCCAGCGCCGCGAGGTCGATCGGGGCGCCGGTGGCGCGCTCGATCAGCATGTCGTGCAGCCAGACCCGCGCGGCCTCCTCCGTGCCGGACGGCGCGATCTGGTACGTGCGCTCGTTGAGGACGCGGAAGCCGAGATTCTCCAGCGCCGGGACCCGGTCGGACAGCGCGATCGCCGTGCCGCGCGAGAACGCCTTCAGGCGGACCTGCGCGGCGGCGTCGCTGGGGCGCCGATCGAGATGGACAGCCCGCGGCTGCGTCTCACCGAGGCCGTCGAGGATCAGCACGTCCGCGACGGCGCTCTCGGGCTGGAAATCGTCCCGGTAGGCGGCCGAGAACGCGTCGCCGTATCGGGCGGCCAGCCGGCGCGCTCGGTCGCCGCCCTCGGATTCGGCCAGCGCCGCTCGCAGCGCGTCGCCCCAGGTCCGGACCAGGGCGACGATCCCGGCCTCGAGGGAGGCGGGATCGTGCTCGGGGCTGCCCTGATCGGGCAGGCCGATGATGTAGTGGATCCGGGCCAGCGAGCCTTCCGGATAGTCGGGGTAAGCCGCGCTGAGCCGCCCGCCGTAGGTCTCGGCCAGATAGCTGCCGATCCGGCCGCGAACCGCGGAATCGTAGCGGTCCTTCGGGACGTAGACGAGAAGCGAGACGAACCGGCCGAACCGGTCGGGGCGGGACAGCACGCGGACCCGCGGCCGGTCGGCCAGCGCGGCGATCGCCAGGGTGAACCGGTAGAGCCGCTCGCTGTCGATCTGGAAGAGCTCGTCCCGCGGGTAGCCCTCCAGCACGGCGAGGAGGCTCCGGCCGGCATGGCTCGTCGGGTCCAGGCCGGCGCGATCGACCACGGCCTCCACCTTCCGGCGCAGCACGGGCACCTCGCGGGCCGGGCTCGTGTAGGCGGAGGCGGTGAACAGGCCGACGATCCGCACCTCGCCCGAGAGTTTGCCGAGGCCGGAGAACAGCTTGACGCCGACATAGTCCAGGTAGGCCGAGCGGTGGACCCGCGACTTCACGCTGGCCTTGGTGATGATCAGCGGCTGCGGCTCCTCCAGGAATGCGAGGATCTCCGGCGTGTAGTCCACCGGCGTCCGGCCCCGGCGCAGGGGCGTGGCGCCGGGATCGCGGAGCACGCCGAGGCTCGACCCCTCGACCAGTGGGTGGGCTTCGCCGGCGATGCCGTGCTCCTGCATGCCGAGGATGAGGAACTGGCCGTCCGTCAGCCATTCGAGGAAGGCGCGCGCCTCCTCGGTCTCCGTTTCCGGCATCGGCGTCGGCCCGCGCCCGAGATCGGCGGCGAGGTCGGTGAGGCGCGCCAGCATGGCGTCGCGGTCGTCACCCGCCAGGGCGACGTCGCGGTAGACGGCCGCGAGGGCGTTCAGGAGCCGCTCGCCGGTCTCAACCGCCAGGCGGTCGAGATGGATGTGGATGAAGCTCTCGCGCGCGAGACTCCCCTGCGCGTCCGCGGTCGTCTCTCCGACCACCCGGATGAGCCCGCCCGCGCCGTCCCGCTCCACGCCGAGGATCGGGTGCGCGACGAGCTGCGGAGCGAGGCCCTGCTCGGTCAGTTCGGCCAGGGTCGAGTCCAGCAGGAATCGCCGGTTGTCGTTGATGACCTCGAGGACCGTCGTCTCGCGCGGACGGCCGTCGCGCACCAGCTCGCGGTCGCTCAGGCGCATCCGCGCCGGGTCGCCGGGCCTGCGGGGCTCGGACAGGAAGGCGCGGGCGCGGGCGGCGAGGTCCGCCAGGACCGAGGCGTCGTAGGGGGCGAGATCCTCCGGTGTCACGCGGCCGAACAGGTCGCGGACGAAGCCGCCCGGGCCGCCCTGCTCGGTGACGATGTCGGCGGCCGCCTCTATCAGCCCGGTGCGGGCCGTCTTCTGCTCCGAGGAGGACAACGCCGTCGCGGTCTCGAGTGTCATCGCGCTTCTCCCGAACCGGGTCACTCGCCCCAGCGATAGCAGCGTGACCGGCCGTGTCGATGACGGCGCCCGGCCGTTTCCGCGCCGACGGGTGTCGATCGTCGCGAACCGTCAGCGTCGGCTTGCCGGGCGCGCGATGCGTGCATATACACCTATGCCATGAGCGCCCCGTCGCCCGAGCCGTGCACCTGCTCCGCCCTGCGTCGCGCCACGCGGGCGCTGACGGCGAGCTACGACGCCGCCCTGAAGCCGACCGGCCTCCGGGTGACGCAATTCGCGATCCTGCGTCATCTGGACCGGCTCGGGCCAGTCCCGGTCTCGCGCCTCGCTGCCGAGGCGGCGCTGGAGCGGACCACGATGGGCCGCAACCTCGACCCGCTCAAGCGCCGCGGCCTCGTCGCGATCACCCCCGGCGCGGCGGATCCGCGCGAGCGCCGCGTGTCCCTGACCGCGTCGGGCCGGGAGGCTCTCGCGGCCGCGACGCCCTACTGGCGCGAGGCGCAGAGCCGCATCAATGCCCGGGTCGATCCCGCGACCGTCTCCGCGGTGGCGGAGGCCCTGATCTCCGCCGCCTGACCGATCCGCACCGCTTCCGGAGCCCGTCCATGACCGCCCTGACAGAGACGCGCCCCGGCTCGCGCCTGCACTATGCCTGGATCGTCGTCGCGGTGACCTTCCTGGTCCTGCTCGTCGGGGCCGGGGTCCGCGCCACGCCGAGCGTGCTGATCGTCCCCTGGGAGCGGGAGTTCGGCTGGACGGCGGCCACGATCGGCGTCGGCATCGCGCTCAATATCTTCCTCTACGGGATGATCGGCCCGTTCGCGGTGGCGATCATCGAGCGGTTCGGCCTGCGGCGCTCGGTCTGCGGCGCGCTGCTGATCCTGGCGATCGGCACCGCCGCCACGAGCCTGATGACCGCGCCGTGGCAGATGGTCCTGCTCTGGGGCCTGGTCGTCGGATCCGGATCCGGCATGGTGGCCAACGTGCTCGGCGCCACCGTGGCAGGTCGCTGGTTCGCCAAGCGCCGGGGCCTCGTGCTCGGCCTGCTGACCGCGAGCAGCGCCACGGGGCAGCTCGTCTTCCTGCCGATGCTGGCCTCGATCGCGGTGGGGCAGGGGTGGCGGTCCGTCTCCCTTGTGGTCGCCGGCGCGACCCTGGCGTTGATCCCGCTGGCCGCTCTGTTCCTGCGCGACCGACCGGCAGATCTCGGGCTACCCCGCTACGGCGAGGACGCGGTGACGCCGACGCCGGTTCTGACCGAGAACCCGGCCGTGCGGGCGCTTCGCGGTCTGCGCATCGGCCTGCGCTCCCGGGATTTCTGGCTGCTCGCCGGGACGTTCTTCATCTGCGGCGCCTCGACCAACGGGCTGATCGGCACCCACCTGATCCCGGCCTGCATCGATCACGGCATCGCCGAGGTCACGGCCGCCGGCCTTCTGGCGCTGATGGGGATCTGCGACCTGATCGGCACCACGGCGTCGGGCTGGCTCACCGACCGGTTCGACTCGCGCAAGCTCCTCGCCTGGTACTACGGGCTGCGCGGCCTCTCGCTGATCTTCCTGCCCTACTCGTTCGACTACAGCTTCTACGGATTGTCGCTGTTCGCGGTCTTCTACGGGCTCGACTGGATCGCCACGGTTCCGCCCACCGTCCAGCTCGCGGGCAAATCCTTCGGGGAGGAGAACGCCGCGCTGATGTTCGGCTGGATCGCGGCCGCGCACCAGATCGGCGCGGCGTCCGCGGCGTGGCTCGCCGGCATGGTCCGGACCGAGAGCGGCACCTATCTCGGTGCCTTCGTGTCGGCCGGCCTGCTCTGCCTGGTCGCCGCCCTGATGGCCGCCTTCGTCGGTCGGAGACCGAGCGAGCCGGTCCTGCGCCCGCTGCCGGCCTGAACTGTGCGGCGCGGGCAGGGTTGTCACAACTGCGCCGCGAAGGACGAGCCCTGGTCGGCGCGTTCCAGCGCATTCCGAGAGCCCGCCGTGACCATCGCGATTCGGCCCGTCCCGCCGGTCCAGGACGTCCGCGCCCCGCGACCCTGGTCGGGGCCGGGCTTCGCCGAGTTCGTCGCCATCATCGCCCTGATGATGGCGGTGACGGCGATCTCCATCGACAACCTGCTGCCCGCGTTCCCGGCCATCGAGGCGCGCTTCGCCGTGCCCGATCCCAACCGGCTGCAGCTCCTCGTCTACGTCTACATGATCGGCTTCGGCTTCGCGCAGATCGTCTACGGACCGGTCTCCGACGCCCTCGGGCGCCGGCCGGTGCTGCTGGCGAGCCTCGCCATCTACGTGGTCGGCTGCGGCCTCGCCATGGTGGCGCCGAGCTTCGGCTGGCTGCTCGCCGCGCGGATCATCCAGGGCATCGGCGCCGCCGGCGGGCGGGTGCTGTCGGTGGCGATCGTGCGCGACCGGTTCGCCGGCCGCGAGATGGCGAGCGTGATGTCGCTCACCATGATGGTTTTCCTGATCGTCCCGATGATCGCGCCGGCGATCGGCGGCATGATGCTGGCGCTGGGCTCGTGGGTCTACGTCTTCGTCTCGATGCTGGTCCTCGCCTTCTGGCTGACGCTCTGGTTCTCCCTGCGGATGCCCGAGACCCTGCACCCGGAGTACCGCCGGCCGCTCTCGCCGGCCGCGACCTGGGAGGCGATCCGGCTGACGCTGAAGACCCGCGTCGCCGTCGGCTACGCCACCGCGCTCGGGCTGATGACCGGCTGCATCATGGGCTACGTCGGCTCGGCCCAGCAGGTCTTCGATACCGGCCTGTACCACCTCGGGCCGCTCTTCCCGCTGGCCTTCGGGCTCGTGGCCGGCGCCATGGGCGCGGCGACGCTGATCAACGCCCGCGTGGTCCGGCGGCTCGGGATGCGGGCGATGTCGCACAGCGGCGTCATCGCGTTCACGCTGGTCGGCTTGGTGCAGGTCGGCGTCGGCCTCGCCTATCGCGGCCACCCGCCGCTGGCGCTGTTCCTCTCGATCCTCGCGGTGAACCAGTTCCTGATCAGCTTCGCGATGCCGAATTTCAACGCCCTCGCGCTGGAGCCCCTCGGCGCCATCGCCGGCACGGCCTCGTCGTTCCTGGGTTTCTACACGACGATCCTGGGCGCGCTCTGCGGCTTCCTGATCGGCCAGTCCTTCGACGGCACGGTGCTTCCCGTGGCGATCGGCTACGCCAGTCTGGGCGCCCTGGCGCTCCTCGTGGTCGCGTGGACCGAGCGCGGCCGACTCTTCCGCGGCGGCGTCGGCGGTTGAACGGGCGCCCTTAACGCGGTCTTCAGCGGAAAGTTGCAAAGCTCCGGTCCTGATCCCCGCCGACCGGACATGCCGATGCTCGCCCGCGCCCAGGACGGAACCCTCCTCGTCGCGCGCCTGCTGCTGGCCGCCGCGCTCCTGCCGACCGGGATCGCCCGGGCGCTCAACGTGTCGGGATTCGCGCTGACGCTCGCGGGGGCCGGGATGCCGTTTCCCAATGGCGTCGCCACCGCCGCCGTGCTGGTCCAGGTATTCGGACCGCTCGCCCTGATCCTCGGGGTCCTGCCCGGGCTCACCGGCTTGGCGCTCGCGCTGTTCGCCGCCGTGACGGCCTTCGTGCTCCACCCGTTCTGGTACTATGTGGGACCCGCCGCGGTCGCCGAGCGCGCGCTGATGCTGGCCGATCTCGGCCTCGCGGGCGGGTTCCTCATGTACGCCCTGAGCGGTCCGGGCGCCCTCAGCTGGCAGGGCTGGCGCGCCGGAACCCGCGCGGCGGCGCCGAGCGCGAAGCCCGCCGCCGCGAAGGCGTCCGGCAAGGGCAGCGCGCCGCGGAACGGCGGCAAGCGCGCTGCCGGCAGGCCGCCGGCCCGCGCCGCGGCCTGATCAGCCGTGCCGCGGCCTCATCTCGGTCGTCGGGGCGGGCGGCGCGGCAGCCATCTTCCGCCCGGAGATCTCCGCGCCGGCATCCGGCGACAGGTTGCGGAAGGCCAGTGCCGAGGCCGCCGAGATCACGGCGACGGCGAAGAAGGCGGGCCCGAAATCCGAGGCCTGGATCTCCGTTCGACCGTGGAGCCCGGCGGTCCCCTCGAGCGCCAGCGCGCCCAGCGTGACGCCGAGGCTCAGCGACAGCTGCTGGCAGACGCTGGCGAAGCTCGTGGCCGCGCTCATCTCCTTCGATTCGAGATCGGCGTACGCGATGGCGTTGACGCAGGTGAACTGGATGGAGCGCGAGCAGCCGCCGACGAACAGCAGGATCACCATGATCCAGTGGGACGTCTGCGCGGTGTAGAACCCGTTGACCGCCAGGAAGGCCGAGGCGAGCAGCGCGTTCCAGACCATCAGCGCGCGGAAGCCGGTGCGGCGCAGGATTCGCGGACCCAGGGTCTTCACGAACATCGCGCCGGCCGCCGCCGCGAAGGTGATCAGGCCGGACTGCAGCGCGTCGAGCCCGAAGCCGACCTGCAGCATCAGCGGCAGCAGGAACGGGATGGCACCGGTGCCGATCCGGAACAGGCTGCCGCCGAGCACCGCGACCCGGAAGGTCGGCCGCTGCATCAGGTCGAGCCGGACGATCGGGTAGGCCACCCGCCGGGCATGCGCCCAGTAGAGGGGCAGGAGCACCGCGCCCGCGGCGAGGCAGCCCCACGAGACGGCCGCCGGCAGCAGGTGGCGGCCGAGGGAGGCGAGGCCGAGCATCAGGGCGGCGAGGCCGGTCCCGAGCAGCACGAAGCCGAGGAGATCGAGGGGCGGCCGCTCCGGCTCGCGCACATCCTCGAAGTACAGGCTCGCCAGGACGATTCCGGCGCAGCCGATCGGCAGGTTGATGAAGAAGATCCAGCGCCAGTCGAACCACGTGGTGATCAGGCCGCCCACCGGCGGACCCAGCACCGGGCCGACGAGGGCCGGGAAGGTCAGGTAGGCCAGCGCCGTGACGAGCTGCGATTTCGGCACGCTGCGCAGCACCACGAGCCGTCCGACCGGCACCATCATGGCGCCGCCCATGCCCTGGAGGAACCGCGCGGCGACGAACCACGCGAGCCCGTTCGCGGCCGCGCAGGCGAGCGAGCCCGCCATGAACACCACGAGGGCCGCGCGGAACACGGTCCGCGACCCGTACCGGTCCGCCATCCAGCCGCTCACGGGGATGAAGATCGCGAGGCTGACCAGGTAGGAGGTCAGCGCGAGCTTGAGGGCGATCGGGTCCTCGTGAAGGCTCGCCGCGATGCTCGGGAGCGCCGTGGCGATCACCGTGGAATCGGTGTTCTCCATGAACAGCGCGGTGGCGACCGTCAGGGGGACGATCCAGAGCGGTCTTTGGGCGGTGGCAGGCATCACACAGCAGACGCATGGCGCGCCGCCGCGGTTGCACGGCAGCGCGGCCACCTCGCACCCTCGTGTTTCGCGAATGTATCCATCGTGCAACAGAGGTTGAGCAGCGGCGCGGAGCCACCTTTTTCGCGGGTGCTCCAATGGCTAAGTTTCCATCACGCGTCCGTGAGGCCGCTTCAGCCGGCCCGGGGCCGGCGCGCGAGGAACTCGATGCAGTCCAGCCCCAGCAAGATCCGCTCCCTGCCGCGGATCGCCGCCGGCGTCGCCCTCCTGTCGATGGTGGCCGCCTGCGGCACCGTCCTGCTCAACGATCGCGGCTCGCTCACGCGCTACGACCGGCTGAAGTCCAGCGATCAGGTCGCCTCGGCCTCGCGGATCTACGTCGACCGGCCGGCCCTGGCGAAGGCCCGCACGGTGCGCATCATCCCGACGGCGTTCCACGCGGACGTGTCCGGTGCCGCCCCGCTGACCGCGGCCGAGCGGCGCCTCATCGCGAACGCCGCCGACCGGGCGCTCTGCTACGACCTGTCGCTGAAGTACGACATCGTCACGAGCCGTGATGCCGACCTGACCGTGCGGGCGCAGGTCACCCGCGTCGAGCCGACCGATCTCCTCGGGGCCGGCGCGACCATCGCGGGCTCCGCGGGCGTGACCGTGGCGTCGCAGCTCGGCCTGAGCTTCGCCGAGGGCGTCGGGCGCGTGCCGATCCCGCGCGTGCCGATCGGGCTCGGCAGCCTGACCGTCGAGGCCGAGGCGCTGGACCGGCGTCGCGAGCAGCGGGCCGCCATGGTGTGGGGCGGCGCGGCGAACTCCTTCACCAGCCAGCCGCGCTTCTCCCGCGCCAGCGACGCCTACGACCTCGCCGGCGAGTTCGGCCAGGATTTCGGCTACATGCTGGCGACCGGCGACGACCCGTTCACGGCCCCCAACACGATCCCGACCTGGGACCGGATCCGCATCACGACCCTCGGCGAGGCGCCCCTCGACCCCGACTGCGAGGCGTTCGGCCGCGCTCCGGGCATCGACGGCATGCTCGGCGACTATATCGGCCTGCCGCCCGAGTACACCGACAAGGGCCCGGCCGCGCCGGCGATGCGCTAGGCCGCTCGCCGCCGTGCCCGCTCCCCTCGGTAGACGGCGGGGGGCCTCGGTCCTGACGGCTGAGATCCCGTCAGGACGCCGCCGCGCGCCTCGACCGGGCGTGGATAAGCCCCGAGCCATGCGCGTTTTCGCGCTGCGACGCATCAACCGCGCATTGGCGCCCTCGCGGAGCCCGTGATACTGGCACTTGCCAACCCGATCCCGTAGCGCGACCCCCAACGCGCCGCCGTCCGAGGAAAGTTGGCACATGGCCCGAGTAGAAACCGCATCGATCATCGAGGGCCTCACCTTCGACGACGTGCTCCTGCGGCCCGCCGCCTCCTCGGTGATGCCGACCGAGGTCAGCGTCGCCTCGCGGCTGACCCGCACGATCCCCCTGAACCTGCCGATCCTCGCCTCGGCGATGGACACCGTCACCGAGGCGCCGATGGCCATCGCCATGGCGGCCAACGGCGGCATGGGCGTCATCCACCGCAACCTCGAGCCGCCGGAGCAGGCCGAGCAGGTCCGCCTCGTCAAGAAGTACGAGTCCGGCATGGTGATGAACCCCATCACCATCCACCCCGACGAAACCCTCGCCGACGCCTTCGAGGTGATGAAGCTCAATCGCATCTCGGGGATCCCGGTGGTCGAGCGCGGCCCCAACGGCTCGCGGGGCAAGCTCGTCGGCATCCTGACCAACCGCGACGTCCGCTTCGCGACGAACTCCAACCAGCCGGTCGCCGAGCTGATGACCCGCGACCGCCTGATCACGGTCCGCGAGGGCGTGACGCAGGACGAGGCCAAGCGGCTGCTCCACCAGTTCCGGATCGAGAAGCTGCTGGTCGTCGACGACCATTACCGCTGCATCGGCCTGATCACCGTCAAGGACATCGAGAAACGCGTCGCCTACCCGAACGCCGTCAAGGACGAGCAGGGCCGCCTGCGCGTCGCCGCCGCCACGACGACGGGCGACAGCGGCTTCGAGCGGGCCGAGCGCCTGATCGACGCCGGCTGCGACGTCATCGTGGTCGACACCGCCCACGGCCACTCGATCAAGGTGCTCGACGCCGTCGCCCGGGTGAAGCAGCTCTCGAACGCCGTGCAGGTCGTGGCCGGCAACGTCGCGACGCGGGACGGCGCCAAGGCGCTGATCGATGCCGGCGCCGACGCCATCAAGGTCGGCATCGGCCCGGGCTCGATCTGCACGACCCGCATCGTTGCGGGCGTCGGCGTGCCGCAGCTCACCGCGCTGATGGAGGCCGTCGAGGCGGCCGGCGAGGCCGACATCCCGGTCATCGCCGACGGCGGCATCAAGTATTCCGGCGATCTCGCCAAGGCGATCGCGGCCGGCGCCTCGGTGGCGATGCTCGGCTCGCTGCTCGCCGGGACCGACGAGGCGCCCGGCGAGGTGTTCCTCTACCAGGGCCGTTCGTACAAGTCGTACCGCGGCATGGGCTCGGTGGGCGCCATGGCCCGCGGCTCGGCCGACCGCTACTTCCAGGCCGAGGTGAACGACACCCACAAGCTCGTGCCGGAGGGAATCGAGGGGCAGGTCCCCTACAAGGGCCCGGTGGGCAACGTCCTTCACCAGCTCGCCGGCGGCCTGCGCGCCGCCATGGGCTACGTCGGCGGCGCCACGATCCCCGAGTTCCAGGAGCGGGCGCAGTTCATCCGCATCACCAATGCCGGCCTGCGCGAGAGCCACGTCCACGACGTGACGATCACCCGCGAGAGCCCGAACTACCCGTCGCGGACCTGAGGGACCGATGCGCACGCTGATCGTCGGGGCCGGCGCGACCGGCGGCTATTACGGGGCGCGCCTCGCCGAGGCGGGCGCCGACGTGACCTTCCTGGTGCGGCCGGCGCGGGCGGCGAAGCTGGCGGCGGACGGCCTGAACGTCCGCTCGCCGCTCGGCGACCTGCACCTGCCCGATCCGCCCACCGTCACGGCCGATAAGCTGGCCGGGGCCGGGCGGTTCGACCTGATCCTGCTGTCGTGCAAGGCCTACGACCTCGACAGCGCCGTCGCGGACCTGGCGCCGGCCGTCGGGCCCGACACCGCGATCCTGCCCGTGCTCAACGGCATGTCGCATCTCGACGTCCTCGACGCCCGGTTCGGCGCCGAGCGGGTGCTCGGCGGCTCCTGCGCGATCGCCGCGACGCTCGCGCCGGACGGCGCGATCCGCCACATGAGCGAGCTGTGCAGCATCACCTACGGCGAGCGCGACGGGTCGCGCTCGTCGCGCATCGAGGCGGTCGACGCGCTGATGCGCGGCCTCAAGTTCCAGCCGCGCCTGAGCGACGTGATCCTGCAGGAGATGTGGGAGAAGTGGGTGTTCCTGGCGACGCTCGCCGGGGCGACCACGCTCATGCGCGCCGCGGTCGGCGACATCGTGGCGGCGCCCGGGGGCACCGCGCTGATCACCGCGCTGCACGCGGAGTGCACGAGCGTCGCGGCGGCGAGCGGTTTCGAGCCGCGGGCCGTCGTGGCGGAGCGGGCGCGGGCGCAACTGACGGCGGCGGGTTCGACCTTCACGGCCTCGATGCTGCGCGACATCGAGAACAGGGGCCGGATCGAGGCGGACCACGTGATCGGCGACCTGATCGCCCGCGGCGAGCGGCTGGCACCGGAAGTGCCGTTCCCGCTCCTGACCGCGGTCTACACGGGCCTCAAGGCGTACGAGGCCCGCCGGGCGCGGGAAGCGGCCTGAACCGCACCCCCGCGCGGACGTCTCAGTAGCGGCCGGGCGGCGGGGGCGGGTTGCCGTATTCCAGCTGCGTCTTGGCATCGACGCGCGGACGCGGCACCGGCGTCAGCTCCGGCTGGGCGGCGGGCGCACTCGCGCAGGCGGCGAGCGTGGCGGTGACCAGGGCCGCGAGGGCGACGCGAACGGTGGACGTCATGGGCTGGGTACTCCCGGGATGCGCCCGGCGACGGACCGGTCTGGTCCGGCGCGGGCGGATGCCATACGACACGCGGCGGCCCGCACGGCGAGCCGCCCGCAGCACGGTCTGCGCCGCGAAGGTGCAGGAAGCTCGGCCGTAACGTGGCGGCATCGTGGGCCAAGCGTGGCCGTTTCACGTCGTCGTCGACGCATTCCGAAGGATCTGACCCCTGACTCCCGCCGCTCGCTGCTCTGCCGCCATCGAAGTCCTGACCGATATCGCCGAGCGCCGTCGACCGGCCGCCGACGCCCTCAAGGATTGGGGCCTCGCCCACCGCTTCGCCGGCTCGGGCGACCGCGCGGGCATCGCCAGCCTCGTCTACGACGCCCTGCGGCGGCGGGCCTCGGCGGCCTGGATCATGGGCGCGGACACGCCGCGCGCCATCCTGATCGGGACGCTGCGCCTCCAGCAGGGACTCGCCGCCGCTTCGGTCGCGGACCTGTTCACCGGCGAGCGCTTCGCGCCGGCCCCCCTCAGTGGCGACGAGCGCGCGCGCCTCGACGGCGGGTCGCTGCAGGACGCGCCTCCGGAAGTGGCGGGGGACGCCCCGGCCTTCGTGCTCACGGACCTCACGGCCACGCTCGGCGAAGACCTCGTCCCGGAGCTGAAGGCGCTGGCGCGGCGGGCGCCCCTCGATATCCGGGTGAACGCCCTGCGCGGCGACCGCGACGCGATCCTGCCGGCGCTCGCGGCCTTCGACGCGGCGCCGACACCGCACGCGCCGGCGGGCCTCCGCGTCCCGATCGGCGCCGACGGCCGCGGTCCGGCGCTCCACGTCGAGGCGGAGTTCCTTGAGGGCTGGTACGAGATCCAGGACGAGGGTTCGCAGCTCGCCGCGCTCCTCGCCGCGCCCCGCGCCGGGGAGACCATCGTCGACCTCTGCGCGGGCGGCGGCGGCAAGACCCTGGCGCTCGCGGCTGAGACCGGGAACGGCGCCCGCCTCATCGCCACCGACGGCGATCCGCGCCGGCTCGCGCCGATCCACGAGCGCCTGCGCCGGTCCGGTGCGCAGGCCGAGGTGCGGACCCCGCGCAGCGGCAAGGCGCGGACCGATGTCCTCGCGGATCTCGACGGCAAGGTCGACCGGGTCGTGGTCGACGCGCCCTGCACCGGGTCCGGCACGTGGCGCCGGAATCCCGATGCCAAGTGGCGGCTGCGGCCCGGGAGCCTCGCGCTGCGGACCACCGAGCAGGCCCAGGTCCTCGATCGGGCGGCGCGGCTGGTCAGGCCCGGCGGGCGGATCGTCTATATCACCTGCTCGCTGCTCTCGGCCGAGAACGACGCGGCCGTCTCCGGCCTCCTGTCGGGCTGGCGCGGCCGCTTCGACGTCGTCCCCGCCGATGAGGTGCTGACGGCAGGACCGGATTCGCTCCGGGCAGCGGTGCGGAAGACGGCCCACGGGATCCAGATGAGCCCGCTGCGGACCGGGACCGACGGCTTCTACGTCGCGGTCATCGCGCGGAAGGGCTGAGGCGCGCCGCCGCGACGGAACCCGTGCCGCTCCGACGGGCGTTGCACCCGCGCTCCTGCGGGAGCCGGGTTCGCCGCGCGGCGGTCCCGCTCGCGGCCGCATCCGGGAGATGCCCTTGCGCCTCGACCGCCGTTTCCTGCTCGCCGGTCTCGGAAGCGCCCTCGGGCTGCGCGGTACCGGGGCGCGAGGGGCCGCGGAGACGGCACCGCCGCCCCTCCCGCACGAGTCGGTCCGGGCGCTGCCACGCTCGCTCCCCGGCGCGGATCTGCAGGTGATCGAGCTGTGGCCCGGCGCGCCGCCGGGCGGCGGTGACGGACCGCACGCGGACGGCTACCGCTACGTCGAGGGGACGTTCGGCGACATCACGCGCGTGTCGCGACCCTGTCTGCTGGTCATGCGGCCGGCCAATCCCAACGGCGCCGCGATGATCGTCGCGGCCGGCGGCGGGTACGAGTTCATCGCCATCGGCAACGAGGGCGTCCCGGTCGGCCGCGTCCTGAACGCCGCCGGCGTCACCGTCTTCCTCCTCGTCTACCGCCTGCCGGCGGAGGGGTGGGGCTCGGGACCGGACGCACCGCGTCAGGACGCACAGCGCGCCCTCCGGCTGGTCCGGGCACGTGGCGCGGAGTTCGGCATCGATCCCGCGCGGGTCGGCGTCCTCGGCTTCTCGGCGGGCGGCCACCTGATGGGCGAGACCGCGGTCGGGAGCGCCCGGGACCTGTACGCGGGCGTCGACGCGACCGACGCCCAGCCGATCCGGCCCGCGCTGGCTGGTCTGATCTACCCGGTCATCACCATGCGCAAGCCGTTCGACCGGACCGCGACCCGCCGCATCCTGGTCGGCGACGACGTCACCCCCGACGAGATGAAGACCTACTCGGTGGACCTGCAGGTCGGGCCGGAGACGCCGCCGACCTTCCTGGTCCAGGCGATCGACGATCCCGTCGCCGTGGCCGACCATCCGCTGCTGATGTTCTCGGCGCTGCGGAAGGCGCGCGTCCCGGCCGAGCTGCACCTGTTCGAGCGCGGCGGCCACGGCTTCGGCCTCGGCGCGCCCGGCACACCCGCGGCGGCGTGGCCCGGCCTGTTCCTGGCCTGGATCCGCCTGCACGGCTTCCTGCGCGCCTGACCGCTCACTCCCCCCGCGTCTGCAGGCGGTGCAGCTTGGCGACCTTCGGCCGACTGGTCCGGAACTGGCCGCGCTCCACCGCGACGAAGACCACGATGGCGATGGCGAGGGTGGTCAGCCACCACACCGCGGTCAGCCCCACGCTCAGGCAGGCCACCGTGAAGGCGGCCGCGAAGCAGCCCATCGCGCCGGGCACCAGGGCCGGGCCGTCCCGGCCGGCCCGCCGGATCGAGGCGTAGAGGGCGAAGGCGGCGGCGAGCGCGCCGACGATGCCGAGCTCGTACCAGAACTCGAAGAGCGCCGTGGTCGGCGCGTTGGCCGGCAGCAGGCCGACCAGCCGTCCGCGCAGGGCCGTCTCGAAGCCGTGCCCGGTGATCAGCCGCACCGGATCGGAGGTCACGACCTTCTGCCAGCTCTTCAGCGACAGCACCGCGGGGGCGACCGGCCCGAGCAGCGCGGCCCCCACCGGCCGCGCCAGGAAGGGCAGCAGCGGCGCCGCGGCCAGCAGGGCGGCCGAGAGGGTGGCGGTGAGCATCACGCCGAGCCCCTGGCGGTAGCTCGTCAGCGCGAAGGCGACGGCGCCGACCGACAGGGCGGCGATCTGAGTCCCGTCCGGCTGGACCGTGAGGGCGAGGGCGACCAGCAGCGCGAGGCCCAGCGCCTCCCGGTCCCGGCGGCGGGATCGCAGCCACGCGAGGGCCGGCCAGAGCAGCAGGATGAGCAGGACAAGGCCGCGATCGAGCGCGCCGTCATCCTCGACGCCGGACGGCGCGAGGTGGGCGCCGAACAGCCCGAGCATGATCGCCACGATCGCCCCCGCCACGACGCCGAGCGGCAGGAGGTAGAGATTCGCCGAGCGCATCCGGTCGGGGAGGGCGAGGTAGCCCAGGAGGGCGAGGCCGATCGTTGCGCCGAGATTGGCGAGCCGCTCCAGCGCGGGCCCGAGGAAGGGCGTCCAAGTGAGCGACAGGGCCGACCACAGCACGACCAGCATGCCGGCCAGGAAGGCCGGAGCGGTCAGGAGACGGTAGGTCGCCGGGCGGACCGGGCGCTGCCGCCGGTCGATGACGCTGGCGATGATCAGGAGGATCACGGCGATCGGCGCGAGGATCACCGAGGCGCGGCGCGCGACCTGCGCCAGGACCGGGAGAA
This sequence comes from Methylobacterium sp. 22177, assembly GCF_052045615.1. Lineage (NCBI taxonomy): Bacteria > Pseudomonadati > Pseudomonadota > Alphaproteobacteria > Hyphomicrobiales > Methylobacteriaceae > Methylobacterium > Methylobacterium sp. 22177. The sequence continues at coordinate 117,103 of NZ_JBQEPK010000001.1, forward strand.
CCACGAACAGGCCGAAGAAGCCGATACGCCGCAGCAGCGCGGCGGCGTCGAGCGCCGGATCGATGGTGGTGGAGTTCGACGCGCGCGGCATCTTGCGCCTTCTCCCGGACCGGGACGGCCGGATCCCTGCTCGATACGCAAGGCTCGCGCAAGCCGCTGTAGACGTTGCGCCACAGTCTTGCCCGCGCGAACCGCGCTCACGCCGCGGTCGCGGATTCCCGCGGGCGCCGACGGACCGCTCGTCGGCCGAAATCCGAGGCGACGCGCCAGCTACCCCACGCCACGAAAAACCCGATCAGACCCGCGGCGAGGCCGTCGGCGCTCGTGGGTACGGCCGGGCGGAACTCGCGGTAGGCGGCCTCGGCCACCGGCAGGTCGGGATCGCGCAGCATCGCCACCACCCGGCCGAGGGGGCTCGTCGCCGCGGCCAGGGCCTGCTGCTGGGCGCTCAGGCGGGCGAGACGGGCGATGTCGGCCTGGGCGGCCTCACCGCGGCGGGCGACGAGCTGGTCCGGGCTGGCGCGCAGCCGGTCGACGGCGCCCTCGCGCGTCGTGCCGGTGGCCTGCGCGTCGAGTTCGAGGACCGCCACCTGCCGACGGAGTTCGTCGGCGGCGCCGCCGAGGCGCTGCGCGTACTGCTGCGCGAATTCGGGGGCCTGCGCGGCGACCACGCCTCCGAGCAGGCCGAGGGCGAGGCCGAAGGTGCGGAACACGCGAAACATGTCTGGCCTCCGGCGGGAAATCGACCCCCGACAAAGAGCACGCACGGGGCCCCGGTTCCAGCCGCGGGCGCGACGACGCTCGCCTCCGTGGTCAGCCCGGCAGCGTCAGGAGACCGGCCTTGCCGTCGGTGCAGCCGAACAGCAGCCGGCCGCCGCGCGCGTCCCAGCCGAGCGCCGTCACGCCGCTTCCCTGGACGGCGGGGCGCACCAGCAGCTCGGCCGCGTCGGTGAAGCGGACGAGCAGGATGCAGCCGTCCTCGTAGCCCATGGCCAGCACCGGCGCCTTCGGGTGGAAAGCCACGCGGGAGACGCGGGCGGGGCGGACGCCGCATTCGCGCGGCGCCTTGCCGGTCGGCCCCTCCTTGGAGTCGAACGGCCACACGATCGCCGCCTCGGCCCCGCTCGTGGCGAGCCAGTTGCCGTCGAACGACCACGACATGGAGCGGACCTTGCCGGGATAGCCCGACATCCGCATGTGGCCGCGGTCCGGCTGCAGGCGCCAGCCGTGCAGGCTGTTCTCCTGCATGGTCGACACCACGAAGCGCCCGTCCGGCGACCACGTCACGTCGATATGCGAGCCCTTCCAGGTGACCACCTCGGCGGGCGTCTCCAGATTGGGGTACCAGAGGCTCACGCCGTTGTAGTGGGCGACACCCAGCCGGTACCCCTTGGGCGCGAAGACGAGGCCGCGCGCGGAGGACGGCGCCTCGAAGGTCTTCTCGCGGCCCTTGGCGTCCCGGGCCACGACGGAGCGGCCGGCCGACCACGCCACGCCACCGTCGGGATGGACCGCCAGCGCGTCGATCCAGGCACCGCCCTTGGCGAGGCCGAGCTGCTCCATCCCCCCGTCGGCGCGGATCGCCACCACGCGCCCGTCGTCGCCCCCCGTGACCAGCCGGTCGACACCGCCGGCCGTGACGAGGATCCCGCTGTCGGGATGCGCGGCGACGCGCGCGATCCCGTCCGCCCGCACCAGCGCGACCGTGCCGTCGCTGAGCGCCAGGGCCGGCACGTCCTTGAGGAAGTGCGCGGCGAGCACGTGCTCGCCGGGCTCCAGCGCGGCGACGTGACTGGTGAGGGACGGGTTGCTGACGGGGCTGCTCATGTCGGGGGGACCTTCGCGGCCGGCGGCGCGGTGCGCAAGACCAGGAACGCGGTAATCAACGCCAGCCCGCCCGAGATCGCCGCCGGGGCGATCAGCGCGTACAGGCCGACCTGCTGGTAGGCGTGCGCGCCCAGATAGGCGCCGAACAGCAGCGAGATCCAGACGGAGGCGTCGCCGAGCCAGCCGAGAGGATCCCCGGTGCGTGTCAGGGCCTGCGCGATCTTCTGGCCGAGGCTGAAGAGCGCGCCGGTCACGAAGGTCGTGCCGGCCCTGAACCCCTTCACCTGCGCCAGCACCGCGTTCTGGGATCCCATCGCCACGGCGACGAAGAAGGCCGCGAGGCCGAGCTCGGGCGACTGGAGGCCGAGTCCCAGACCGGCGAGGATCAGCAGGGACTCGTAGGCGAGGACCGCCGGCGTCGTCCACCGCGGCGGCACGAGGATCGCCAGCCCGCTCCCCAGGACCGATCCCGTGAGGAACGCGAGGATCAGGATCGCGGGGAGGATCATGCGGTGCAGCTCGACCTGGGCGCCGAGAACGGCGAGCTGCGTGGTGTTGCCGCTCATGAACGACGTGTAGAGGCCGCCCAGTCTCACGAAGCCGAGGGCGTCGACGTAGCCCGCCATACCGGTGAGGAGCAGGCCGACGCCCAGCTGCCAGCGGCGGTTCACCGTTCGGCCTCGCCGTCGCGGGCCGGTAACGCTCCGTTAACCATTCGAACGCCTTCGTTCACGGACGCCGGGCCGCGGTTAACGCGCCGCTCACCAAACCCGAGCAATTCGATGCAAACACGGTGAACGCCGCGTCGGAAGGGGCCGTTGCCCCAGCGATCCGGCTCGGGGACATCGTGCCCCCGCCGGGTGAGTGGGAGTTGCGTCATGGTTCCGTTCGCCGCCGCTTTCGTCTGCCCGACCCTGCCCGTCCCGGACCGGGGCGTCGCCACGATCCTGGTCGTCGAGGATGAGCCGACCGTGTGCGAGCTGGCCGCCGAGGCGCTCCTCGACGAGGGGTACCGGGTGCTCACCGCCGCCGATGCCTGGGAGGCCGAGGCGATCCTGTCCCGGGAGAGCGTCGACCTGCTCTTCACCGATATCGATCTGGCCCGCAACACGGACGGCCTGTCGCTCGCCCGGTGCGCCCGCCGGCTCTCGCCCGATCTCCCGGTGGTCTACACCTCCGGGGGCCGGGCTTCCCTGGCAACCTGCGAGGCGGTTCCGGGCTCGGTCTTCGTGCCGAAGCCCTACCGTCCGAGCCAGCTCGTGGCGCTGACGCAGGATGTCCTGCGCACCGCGCCCCTCCGATCCTTCTGAACCGGACCTCCGAGGATACCCGCCATGTGGCGCTCTCTTCCCGCAATCGGCCTCGCGCTCGCCGCCGCGGTCGCCGCATCGCCGGCCCGGGCGGCCTGCGACGTGAAGGGCGCGCAGATCGAGGAGGCGATCGCCAAGAAGAGCGAGCTCCGTGAGGACGCTAACGCGCAGCTGGTCCGCGACCTCCGGACCCTGCGCGACGCCGCCATCGTCCTCGAGAGCTACAAGTTTCCGGGCGAGTGCGAGGTCCTGCTCGGGATCGTGCGCTCCCTCCTGGCCAATCCGAGCAAGACCATCGAGCAGAGCGGCGACACCGACGAGGAGAAGGCCGAGGACCTGATCGAGGCGCGCGAGCCCAAGGACGCGGCGGGCGCCCCGAAGGCGAAGTAGCGAGCCGCGGCCGTCCGGGGCGCGGCGCCCGTCAGCGCTCCTCGCCGGCGCTGGCGCCGATCTTGGCGCGCGCCAGCGCGCGGCTGAGCTTGGCGGCGATCTGCTCGCGCAGCATGTCGGCCATCTCGATATCCACGAGGCGCCAGCTCAGGCCGCGCAGCCGCAGCCGGATCCGCGTGCGTTCCGGGCGGGGCCCCTCCGGCGGGATCGGGATCACGACCGCGCGGAAGCCGCGCATCTCCAGAGCCGCGTAGTAGGGTATGAGCCGCCCGAGGCCGCGGATGACCAAGCCCTCAGGCCGGGTGCCGTCCGGCCGCTCGACGTCGAGCTTGTCGGGCCAGCCGTTGGCCAGCAGATCCATCACCGTCTCCGGCGTCACCATCGTCTCGGCGAGCGCCAGGGCGAGCCCGTAGGCGGCGTCGTTCAGGCGCTGGCGGTCGCGCGGCTCCAGGTCGGGATCGCTCTCAGAGGCCGCGCGCATCGCGGCGGTGATCTGCCGGACCAGCGACAGCCGCAGCGTCCTGAAGTTCACGTGACTCTCGACATAGGTGGCGTCGTGCCGACGCACCGCCTGAGCGAGGTCGTAGAGCGACCAGAGCGGGCTCATCGTGAAGGCGAGCCACGCCAGGGCGAGGACGACCGGGACCGCGAGCCAGCGCACGGCCTCAGCGCCCCGTCCGCGCGGTCATGACCGCGCCGCCCAGCGATCGAGGCCGGAGAAGGCCGCGACGACCCGCTCGTAGACCGGCCGCTTGAAGGGGACGATCAGGTCCGGAAGTTCGGAGAGTTGCGCCCAGCGCCAAGCGTCGAATTCCGCCTTGTGAGCGCCGCCGCCGGGCCGGAGCACGTCGATCAGGTCCTCGCTGCCGACGAAGCCGTAGGCGAACCATTTCTGCGTCTGGCCACGGTAGCGGCCCTTCCAGGCCTGCTTCATCACCGCCGGGGGCAGGTCGTAGGGCAGCCAGTCCGGGATCTCGGCGAGGAGCTTCACCGCCTCCGGCGGGACGTTGGTCTCCTCGTAGAGCTCGCGCCGTGCGGCGGCTTCCGCATCCTCACCGGGATCGATGCCGCCCTGCGGCATCTGCCACATGTGCGGACCGTCGACGTGCTCGGGACCCGCCTCCTTGCTGCGACGCCCGACGAAGACGCCGCCCGAAGGCGCGATCAGGGCGATGCCCACGCAGGGGCGATAGGGCAGGGCAGTGCCCGGGTCCGAATCCGTTACCATCGCGGCGACCATAGGTCAGGGGTGGGCGAGGCGGCAACGTCGACCAAGTCTTCACCGATCCGGACGGTGCCGGATCTACTTGCGCTGACTTTCGACACGGTCGCGTTCAATCAGCCGTGGAGACTCGCTTGTCGCGGGCGCCGCGCAGCGCCACGCTCGCCGGCACGAGGCGCAGCCCGCGGGACTCGATCTCCTTCGCCCAGCGCGCGATCCGATCGACGCTCAGCGGTGTCCCGGTCGCCGAGACCAGGGCGAAGCCGTTGGCGCGGGCCCGAGCCTCGGCCTGGGCGAGTGCGGCGTCGATCGCGTCGGCGCGCGGCGTGGCGTCGAGGACGATCTCGGCGCGGGCGACCGGCGTCTTCCCCTTGTTGGCGGGCGCGACCGCGGGCTTCGGAGCCGTGCCGTCGTCGAGGAACCCCAGACCGCGGGCGCCGATCTCGCGCAGGACTGGCTCGAACGCCGCATCGGCCATGAGCTTCGAGCCCATGTAGTTCACCACGCCGACATAGCCCGGGAAGCGCGCCATCGCCCAGGCCTGCCGATCGGCATTCTCCAGCCCCTTCAACGCGGTGAGCAGCGTCTGCGGGCCCGGGTCGCTGTCGGGATAGTCGAAGGGCTCCATCGGGAGTTGCAGGAATACTTCGTGGCCCGCGTCCCTGGCGCGCGCGGCGGCGCGCTCGACCTCGCCACCGTAGGGCAGGAAGGCGAGACTCACGGCGGCGGGCAGGCGCGCGGTGGCGCCGGCGGTGGCGGCCTGGCCGACACCGAGACCGGTCACCACGATCGCGATGCGCGGCCCCGAGCCGGCCTCTTCCGATCGGGCGTACACGTCGAGGGCGCGGATGCGGCCCTCGCCCAGCTTCGGCATGAGACCGTGGCGGCCGGATTCGCTGATCCGCGGATCCGGGGCCTTGGCGAGACGGGGGGCGCTCGGCGGCGGCACACGGATCACCACCGCCTCGCTCGGCCCGCTGCCGGCCGGGCGCACGACCGTGACGCCGGAGGCGGTCTCGACCTCCTCGGCACTGCGCTGGAGCGGCGCGGTTCCGGGTTCCGTCGTGATCACCTGGGGCTGCTGTGCGGCTGGCGCCTGCGCGGCCGGGCGGGCCGCGGGTTCGCGCATCGTGATCGCCACCTGGACGCGGGGCTCACCGCCGTGCGGGTCCCCCAGCGCGAGCACCAGGCCGGCCGCCACCACGAAGCTGGCCGCGAGCGCGGCGGCCGCGACCCGGGGCCGGCGGCCAGCCGCGACGAGGCGTCCGATCCGGCCTTCGGGCTGCGCCGGCGCCGCCTCCGGCACCCCGAGGGGGCGCGTGAGGATATCGTCGGTGGACTCGGTCAAGCGGCTCTCGATACGGGATCGCGGTTCCTGCGCCGGTCGGCGCGGTCCCAACCCTCGGATCCATTGCGGCCGGGTATGGTTAACGTTCCGCTAATGCCCGGTCCCAGAACGGGAAATCCCGCCCGGGGGTGGCCGGGCGGGATCTGGTCCTGGCGCAGCGCGAGGCCGCGTGATCAGTTCGGCAGGCTCGGCTTCTGCTGCTGCGGCGCGGGCGTCCCGTTGGCGGCGCCCTTCTGGATGCCGTGGAGGAAGTCGACGGCCGAGATCAGCTGCTTGTCCTTGGCCGGGTCCGGCGGGACGTAGGCGGAGGATCCGCCGCGCTCGTCGGTGTCCTTCTGCTTCAGGTGGCCCTTGAGCCCGGCCTCACCCTTCGTCTCGTCCTTGCCCTTGAGCTCGTCCGGCACGTCCTGCGTGACCTCGACGTCCGGCTCGATGCCCTTGGCCTGGATCGAGCGGCCCGACGGCGTGTAGTAGCGCGCCGTGGTGAGCCGGAGGGCGCCTGAGCCGCCGAGCGGGATGATCGACTGCACCGAGCCCTTGCCGAAGGAGCGCGTCCCCATGATGGTCGCGCGCTTGTGATCCTGGAGGGCGCCGGCCACGATCTCGGAGGCCGAGGCGGAGCCGCCGTTGACCAGCACCACGATGGGCTTGCCCTTGGTCAGATCCCCCGCCTTGGCGGAGAAGCGCTGGGTCTCGTCCGGGTTGCGGCCGCGGGTGGAGACGATCTCGCCGCGATCGAGGAAGGCGTCCGAGACCATCACGGCCTGATCGAGCAGGCCGCCCGGGTTGTTGCGCAGGTCGACGATGTAGCCTTTGATCTTGTCGGCACCGATCTCGCCGGTGAGCTTGTCGATCGCGGCCCGCATGCCGTCGAAGGTCTGCTCGTTGAACTGGGTGAGGCGGATATAGGCGACGTCGCCGCCCTCGATCTTCGAGCGCACCGGCTTGATCTTGATGACGTCGCGGGTGAGCGTGACGTCGATCGGATCCTTCGATTCCTTGCGGGTGATCTTGAGCTTCACGCTCGAGTTCACCGGGCCGCGCATCTTGTCGACCGCCTGGTTCAGGGTGAGGCCCTGGACCTGGTCGTCATCGATCTGCGTGATGATGTCGTTCGCGAGCAGGCCCGCCTTCGCCGCGGGGGTGTCGTCGATCGGCGTGACGACCTTGATCAGGCCGTCCTCCATCGTGACCTCGATGCCGAGCCCGCCGAACTCGCCGCGGGTGGTGGTCTGCATGTCGCGGAACGCCTTGGCGTCCATGTAGCTCGAGTGCGGATCGAGCGACGTCAGCATGCCGTTGACGGCCGCCTCGATCATCTTCGACTCGTCCGGCTTCTCGACGTAGTCGGTGCGGACCTTCTCGAAGACGTCGCCGAACAGGCTGAGCTGGCGGTAGGTCTCGGCCGAGGCGGCCACGGCCCGCGGACCCGACAGGAAGTCGGTCTGGGTCGCCACCATGGACGTTCCGGCACCGAGGAAGGCGCCGAGCATGATCAGGGAAGTCTTGCGCATCAGCCGCGAACCTTCTCGCCAAGTACCGTATTATTCGGGCTCTTCGCCCACCACGGCTCCGGATCGATGGAGCCGCCGTCCTTCTTGAACTCGACGTAGAGCGTGGGATCACCCTCGGACCCGCCGGGACCCGCACCCTTGTCGCCCATGCTGCCGACCGGTTCGCCCGCGAGCACGAACTGACCGACCTCGACGCTGATCTGGTCCATTCCCGCGAGCAGAAGATAGTAGCCGTCGCCCGCGTTGATGATCAAGAGTTGGCCATAGGACCGAAACGGCCCGGCGAACTGCACCCACCCGTCGGCCGGGGAGGAGACCGAAGCCTTCGGGCGGGTCGTGAACGACACGCCGCGCGTCGTCCCCCCATTGCCATCGGGCTGGTTGAATCCTCGTGCGACGCGACCGCTCACCGGCCGCGGCACTTCGCCCCGTGCCTCGGCGAAGTGCACTTTGGGGGCCAGCCGCGCGGGATCGCGGAAGCCGGCCGCGGCGAACCGCTCCTGGGTGATGCGCACTTCGCGCTCCGCGGCGGCCTTGGCCTCCTCGGCGGAGCGCTTCGCCGCCGCGACCTCCGCCTCCGTGCGGTCGAGCAGATCCTTCAGGGTCTTGGCCTGCGCGCCGAGCTCGGTGGCCCGGCGCCGTTCGGCGGTCAGGCCGCTCTCAACCTCCGCCTGCCGTGCGCGCCGGGCCGCGACGAGGGCCTGGAGGCGCTGCTGCTCCCTCGCCCAGCCGGCGAGATCGCTCGAGAGCCCTTCCTTGTCCTGCGCGATCAAACCGCGCAGCCTGATCATCTCCGCGAGATCGGCCGCGAGCGTGTCGACCTCACCGCGCAGTTCCGGCACCACCGCGCCGAGCAGCATCGAGGTCCGGATCGCGGCCAGCACGTCCTCGGGACTCACCAGCACGGCCGGTGGCGGACGACGGCCCATGCGCTGGAGCGCCGCCAGGATCTCGGCGACGATGCCGCGCCGACCCTGCAGCGAGTGCCGGATCGCGGCCTCGCTCTCGCTCATCGCCTTCAGGCGCTCCTCGAGGCGGCTCAGGCGATCTTCCGTCGCCTGCGCCTGCCGGTTCGCGTCGAGGAGGGCTGTGTCGAGCTTCGCGCGGTCAGACCCGATCGCGGCGATCTCGGCCTCGAACTGCGCGCGCTGTCCGGCGCTGGCGGCCAGGGCGTCCTGCACGCGTTTCAGGTTCTCGGCCCGGCGCTCCCGCTCCTCGTTGGCCCGCTGTATCGCCTCGGAGTCCGTGGGCTTCGGGGCCTCGGCGCGCGCGGCCACGGTGATCGACAGCACGGCCAGCAGGGCGAATGCCGCGCGTCCGCGCCGCGGCACGGGGTTGGACTCGGCCTCGGTCTCGGACTTCCCCACGGCCGTTCAGCCCGCCTCACCGCGATGGTAGGGGTGTCCGGCCAGGATCGTGAGGCTGCGATAGAGTTGTTCGAGGGCGAGCACGCGAACGAGTCCGTGGGGCAGGGTGGCGGCCCCGAACGACAGGATCAACTCGGCCCGCGTCCGAATTGAGGCGTCCAGCCCGTCCGGCCCACCGATCGTCACGACCAGAGCCGGCCGGGCCGCATCGCGCCAGCCGGCGACGCGTTCTGCCAGGGCCTCGCTGCCGAGATCGGCCCGGCCGCGCTCGTCGTAGGCGACGAGGACTCCGCCGGAGGGCAGATAGGTCGCGAGCGCCGCCGCCTCCTCGGCGCACCGGTCGGGCGCGCGACGGGCCCGGGATTCCGGAATCTCGACGTTGTCGCAGGACGGGAAGCCGAGGCCGCGTCCGAGTTGTGCGGCGCGGTCGCGATATCGTGATGCGAGCTCGCGCTCCGGCCCGGCCTTCAGCCGTCCGACCGCGGCCAGGATCAGGCGCATGGACCTCGGTCCGGCCTAGCCGGCCGCGAGCCCGACGGGACGGTCGGCGCCCCACATCTTCTCGAGATTGTAGAAGCCGCGGACTTCGGGGCGGAAGATGTGCACCAGCACGTCGCCGGCGTCGATCAGCACCCAGTCGCAGGCCGGCATGCCCTCGACCCGGGCATTGCCGAAGCCGCGGTTCTTCATCTCCTGGATGATCTTGTCGGCGATCGACCCGACGTGCCGCTGCGAGCGACCCGACGTGATGATCATCGTGTCGGCGAGCGAGGTCTTGCCGGCCAGATCGATCGCGATCGTCTCCTCGGCCTTCATGTCGTCGAGGCATTCGAGGGCGAGTGCCTTCAGATCGTCCGAGCGCGCCTGACCGGCTTCGACCGGGGCTTGGACGGGGGTGCGGATCGTCTCCGTGCGACTGGTCTCGGGCAGAGTCCTGGTTCCTCGTTCTGCCGCACGGCGACGTCGGGCCTTGCGGGATCAGGTGAAATTGGCGGTATCGCGCCCCGATTGCAACCGCGCAGGCTGCGGTCGCGGCGTCGGCGCGCCCGCGCGCGCGCGGATCTGCGTGGACGAGAGGGTCGAGCGGGGCCCGTGGAGGAACACCCAGGCCGGCGGCGACCGTAGCGCGAGCGTCGATGCCGCCGCCTCGGGGACCCGGGCGTCGGCGAGGCGTTGCGCGGCCCGGGCGCTCAGCGGCGTCATGGTGAAGCCGGGCCGGTCGATGACGGCGATCGGCACGAGTCGCGCGATCTCGGCGAAACCCTTCCAGCGATGGAAGGTGTCGAGGGAATCGGCCCCCATGATCCAGACGAAGTGGACGCCCGGACACCGGCGCGTGAGGAACCGCAGCGTCTGGACCGTGAAGCGGACGCCGAGCGCCGCCTCGATCCCTGTCACGGCGATCCGGGGGTGCCGGGCGATCTCGCGCGCCTGGGCGCACCGCGCTGCGACGGAGGGGAGGGCGCTCCGGCTCTTGAGCGGATTGCCCGGGCTCACCAGCCACCAGACGCGATCGAGCCCGAGCCGCCGCAGGGCCGATAGGGTCACGTGCCGGTGGCCCAGATGGGCCGGATTGAAGGATCCGCCGTAGAGGCCGATCCGCATGCCGGGGGCGCTCGGCGGCAGGGTCAGCCGCACGCCGGACCTTCAGGTCGGATCACGGGCGGATCTGGCCGGTGCCGTGGACCCGGTACTTGAACGTGGTGAGCTGCTCGACGCCCACCGGCCCGCGCGCGTGCATCCGCCCCGTGGCGATGCCGATCTCGGCCCCGAAGCCGAACTCGCCGCCGTCGGCGAACTGCGTGGAGGCGTTGTGCGTGACGATCGCCGAGTCGACTTCGGCCAGGAAACGGGTCGCCTCGGCGTCGTTCTCGGTGATGATCGCGTCCGTGTGATGCGACCCGTAGGTCTCGATGTGCTCGATGGCGGCCTCGATCCCGTCCACCACCCGCACCGCGATGATCGCGTCGAGGTACTCGGTGTGCCAATCCTCCTCGGAGGCGGCCGTCACGCGCGGATCGACCGCGCGCGTCGCGGCATCGCCCCGGACCGCGCAGCCGGCATCGAGCAGGGCCTGGACCAGCGGCGCGAGGTGCGTCGCCGCGCAGGCACGGTCGACCAGCAGGGTCTCGGCGGCGCCGCAGACGCTGGTCCGGCGCATCTTGCTGTTGAGCAGCACGGTGCGGGCCATGTCGAGGTCGGCCGCCGCGGCGACGTAGACGTGGTTGATGCCGTCGAGATGGGCGAAGACCGGAACGCGCGCCTCGGCCTGGACGCGCTCCACGAGGCCGCGGCCGCCGCGCGGGACGATCACGTCCACGCAGCCGTCGAGGCCGGCGAGCATCAGCCCGACCGCGGCGCGGTCGCGGGTCGGCACCAGCTGGATCGCGTCCTCCGGCAGGCCGGCATCGGCGAGCCCGCGGCTCATGGCCCTCGCGATCGCCATGGCGCTGCGATGGCTGTCCGAACCGGCGCGAAGGATCGCCGCGTTGCCGGCCTTGAGGCAGAGCGCTCCGGCATCCGCCGTCACGTTGGGCCGCGCCTCGAAGATCACGCCGACGACCCCGAGCGGCACCGCGATGCGCTCGATCAGCAGGCCGTTCGGCCGCTCGATCGCGGCGAGCTGGCGACCGACCGGGTCGGCCAGCGACCCGACCTTCTCGACGGCGTCCGCGATGGCCGCGAGGCGCCCAGGGTCGAGGGTGAGCCGGTCGATCAGCGCGGCGGTCTGACCCGCGCTCCGGGCCGCGGCCACGTCCCGCGCGTTCTCGCTCAAGATCTCGTCGCGGCTCGCACGGATCCGCTCGGCGATCAGCTTGAGCGCCGCGTCCTTGGTCCGCGCCGAGGCCAGCGCCATGCGCCGCGCCGCCGCCCGGGCGCGACGGCCGATCGCCCCCATCTGCTCCGGGAGGGCATCGGCCTCGGCGAAGTCCGATCTCAGGTTCAGGACGGGCACGCTGGCGTCCTCGGTTGTCGACGGCCGCACGCGCGACCCGGACGGGGGAAAGTGCCGTATTTGCACATCGAGCGCCGTCCCGACAAGAGTGCCGGGCCGGGAATTGTGACGGTAATTGAGAGGAAAAATTGTATATAGACTAGCTTATGTCCGCGACTTCTAGAACAATGCCAAGTCATCGCGGTGCACCATCCAGGCGCGACCGGGATAGTTGAGCAGTTCCGGAATGCGCGCGCTCGGATGACCGATGATCAGCGCGGCCTCGGCGCTGTCGTACGCCACCAGGCCGCGGCCCAGGATCCGGCCCTCCGGATCGCGGATCATCACGGCGTCGCCGCGCGAGAAGCTGCCCTCGATCGCCCGCACGCCCACCGGGAGCAGGCTGGCCCCGCTCCGGAGCGCCTGCTCGGCACCCGCGTCGATCGTCAGCGTGCCGCGTGGCTCGAGGGAGCCGGCGATCCAGGTCTTCCGGGCGGCCGTCGGCGTGGAGCCCGACAGGAACCACGTGCAGCGCGCGCCGTCCCGCACGGCCTTGAGCGGGTTCTTCCCGCGTCCGTCCGCGATGACCAGGTGCGTGCCGCCCGAGGCGGCGATCTTGGCGGCCTCGACCTTGGTGCGCATGCCGCCCCGCGACAGCTCGGAGGCCGGGCCGCCGGCCATCGCCTCGATCTCCGGGGTGATGCGCTCGACCACGGCGAGGTGGCGGGCGTCCGGATCGCTCTTGGGCGGCGCGGTGTAGAGGCCGTCGATGTCCGAGAACAGCACCAGCACGTCGGCGTCGATCATGGTGGCGACCCGGGCGGCGAGCCGGTCGTTGTCGCCGTAGCGGATCTCCGAGGTCGCCACCGTGTCGTTCTCGTTCACGACCGGGACCGCGCGCATCTCCAGGAGCTTCAGCACGGTGGCGCGGGCGTTGAGGTAGCGGCGACGCTCCTCGGTGTCCTGCGGCGTCACGAGGATCTGGCCGGCGACGATGCCGTGATGGCCCAGAGCTTCGGCCCAGTGGCGCGCCAGCGTGATCTGCCCCACCGAGGCCGCGCCCTGGCTCTCCTCCAGGCGCAGGACGCCGGGCGGCAAACCCAGCACCGTCCGGCCGAGGGCGATGCTGCCGGACGACACGACCAGAACGTCGACGCCGCGCCCGTGCAACTCCGCGATGTCCTCGGCCAGCGCCGCGAGCCAGGCATGGCGCAGGCGGCCAGCACTGCGGTCGACCAGCAGGGCCGAGCCGACCTTGATGACCACACGGCGAAATTCTTCGAGGACAGGGATCATGATTCTTGCGGGACGGCGCGTCGACGGCGGGTGTGAACCAAGAGCCGCCCTTTGAACAGTCGGTCGAGGGCTACGGCTGCCAGGCGGCTACCGGCTTCCGCTCGGCCTCGGCGCTGGCGTCGATCTCGGTTTGGAGCGCCCGCAGCGCCTCGGGTACGCCCTTGCGGCTCGCCGAGGACAGGATCAGCGGCGCGCGGCCGGCGGCGCGCTTCAGCTTCGCCACCTGGCTCTTGAGCGTGTCGGCGTCGAGGGCGTCGGCCTTCGAGAGCGCCACGATCTCGGGCTTCTCCGCGAGGCCGTTGCCGTAGGCCTCGATCTCGCCGCGGACCAGCTTGTAGGTCTTGCCGGCATGCTCGCTCGTGCCGTCCACCAAGTGCAGCAGCACCCGGCAGCGCTCGACATGGGCGAGGAACTTGTCGCCGAGGCCGACGCCCTCGTGGGCACCCTCGATCAGGCCCGGGATGTCGGCGAGCACGAACTCGCGCCCGTCCGACCGCACCACGCCGAGGCCGGGATGCAGGGTCGTGAACGGGTAGTCGGCGATCTTCGGCTTCGCCGCGGTGACGCTCGCCAGGAAGGTCGACTTTCCGGCATTCGGGAGGCCGACGAGGCCGGCATCGGCGATCAGCTTGAGCCGCAGCCAGATCCACATCTCCTGGCCTTCCTGGCCGGGGTTGGCGTGCTTCGGGGCGCGATTGGTGGACGTCGTGAAGTAGGCGTTGCCGAAGCCGCCGTTGCCGCCCTTCGCGAGACGGATCTTCTGGCCGACCTCGGTCAGGTCGGCGAGAAGCGTCTCGCCGTCTTCGGAGAAGATCTGCGTGCCGGCCGGGACCTTCAGGACCGTGTCGGCGCCGTTGGCGCCGTGGCAGTTCGAGCCCATGCCGTGCTCGCCCTTCTTGGCCTTGAAGTGCTGCTGGTAGCGGTAGTCGATCAGGGTGTTGAGACCCTCGACGCATTCCACCCAGACATCGCCGCCCCGGCCGCCGTCGCCGCCGTTCGGTCCTCCGAACTCGATGAACTTCTCGCGCCGGAACGAGACGCAGCCGGGACCGCCATCACCGGAGCGGACATAGACCTTGGCTTCGTCGAGGAACTTCACGACCTGAATCCTTTGTCGGGCGCGGATTCGCGACCCGCACCATCACCCTGTGAGCGGCCGCCGGCCAGCCCCGGCGCCGCGGGACCGCCTCAGGCGGCCCGCGTCATCGCCGGCTCCGACGGCGAAGCCTGCCAGCGCCGCCGGTCGAGGCTGAAGAGATCGACCGGCAGATCCGCGCCGCGCGCCGGGAACGGCCGGGTCGCGCTGCCGGCCTGCACGAAGCCGCAGGTCTCCAGCACGCGCCGGGACGCCGGGTTGACCGTGCGGGCGGACGCGGCGAGTTCCGTCCCGCCGGTATAGGCGAAGAAGGCGTGGCACAGGGCCGTGACGGCCTCGGCCATCAGGCCGCTGCCCCAGTAGGGCTGCCCGAGCCAGTAGCCGAGCTCCGGGGCCGCGTCGGTCCGCTCCTCGATGCTGATGACACCGATGAGGCTGCCCGGCGCCGCCCGAGGCGCGAGGGCGAGCGTGAGCGCCGACCCGGCGGCGTTCTGCGAGCGTGCCTGCAGCAGGAACGCGTCCACCGCCGGGGCCGGGAGCGGGTGCGGCACCCGCGCCAGCATCGCGGCCACAGACGGGTCGCCGGCCAGCTTCAGGATCGCGTCCCTGTCCTTGGCTGTCGGCCAGCGCAGCCACAGCCGCCGTGTCTCGATCCGGAAAACGTCATCGCGGGTCAGATCGGGGAACATCGTGCCCTCGCAGGGCGGCGTTCCCGGCTCCGGGCCACCGCCTCAAGACGACGAAGGGGAGGATGGCGTCCCATCCTCCCCGGTGTTCCGTCCGACCTGGCCCGTCAGGGGCTCGGCAACGACGTCTCCGGTCCGGTGTGGGACACCGGGCGGGACGCCAGCTTCGCCACTCAGGGCGCCCGCCTCTTATTCCGCGGCCTCGGCCAGCGGGGTAACACCTACGAAGGCGCGTCCGCGGCGCTTCTCGAAGCGGACATGGCCCGGTACCAGCGCGAAGATCGTGTGGTCCTTGCCCATGCCGACATTGGCGCCGGGATGCCATTTGGTGCCGCGCTGACGCACGATGATGTTGCCCGGAATCACGGCCTCCGAGCCGAACTTCTTGACGCCGAGGCGCCGGCCTTCCGAGTCGCGACCGTTGCGGGACGAGCCGCCAGCCTTCTTGTGTGCCATGGGATGAGCTCCGAATTCTGAGTGGCTTGGATGCGGTCGCGGATCGATCCCTCTCAGGGGACCGTACGCGCCCAGCGTCTGGCGTGCGTCAGGCCGAAATGCCGGTGATGCGCACGACCGTGTGGTCCTGGCGATGGCCGCGCTTGCGGCGGGAGTTCTGCCGGCGGCGCTTCTTGAAGGCGATGACCTTCTTGTCGCGGCCGTGGCGCACGATCTCGCCCGTGACGCTGATGCCCGACAGGGTCGGGGCGCCGACCTGGGTCGCGCCCGCGCCGTCGGCGAACAGGAGGACCTCGCCGAAGGTCACGGCCTCGCCGGCCTCGCCTGCCAGGGAGGCGATCGTGATGGTGTCGTTGGCGGCGACGCGGTACTGCTTACCGCCCGTCTTGATGACTGCGAACATCGTTCTCTCGTGTTCTCGAACGGCCTCCGGGACGGCTGCCCCTGGACCGGCTTCTTGTTTGAAGTCATTGCGCGGGCGTTCGGCCCGGACAACGCGAAACGCGCGGACCCCAGCAGAGGCCGCGCGCCGTGCGAGGTCAGTACGGGCGCGGCGGCGCCGTGTCAATCCGCTGCGGCCTGCCGGGCGGTGTCAGCGGATCGGCGCGCCGGTCGCCAGGATGCCCTTCGCGACGCTTCCCTCCGGGCCGAAGGCGGCGAGCGCCTGCGCGCACCAGGTGTCCCGGCCGTCGGCGGCGAGCTGCTGGCGCACCTGCGTGGCGCGGGTCCGCAGCTTCTCCTCCAGCATCGCCTCCTGCCCGGCATTGACCCGGGCCGCGAGGCGGAGCGTCGTCAGCTGCCCGGCCCGGACCTGTACGCCCGGACAGGCCTGCTCGGCGATGATGGTCGTTGCCGCCGCCGACGCGTAATTGTCGAGGGGCGAGGGCGCCGCCGGCACCTGCGCGGCGGCCGTCCCCGCGAGACACAGCGTCAGGGCAAGAGTGGGGACACCGACACGCCGCACGGCTCTGGCCTCCAGGGTGAGCATCGATCGGCGCGGTGGCGCGCCCCGCTCGGGACAATGTCGGGCGTCGCCCGTGAGGAACGAGGACCTGTGAGGGCCGCCCCCTTGCCGCGGCGCCGCGACGGCGGCTGACTACACCCCCGGCGCCGGGGCGTCACCCGCCGCCCCGGCTCGCATCCGCTGTCCGGCACCGCCGCGGACGCCGCGGGACGCCGGCGCCCCCGGCATCGCCACCCGGGAGAACTCGCGGCCGGCCGGCGGACCGGCCGTCAGGGCGTGGCCTTGAACTCGCCCTCGATGCGCAGGCTGACCTCGTCGCCGAGCTGCGGCAGGTAGGCGTTGATGCCGAAATCCGAGCGCTTGACGACGGCGCGCCCGTCGAAGCCCACCGTGTAGCGCTGATCCACCGGATGGATGCCGGCCTGGTTGAAGGTGGCATCGATCGCGAACGGCCGGACCGTCCCGCGCAGGTTGAGGTCGCCGGTGATCCGCGCGGTCGTCGGGCTGGTCGGCTCGACCTTGGTGGCGGTGAAGGTGGCGGTCGGGAACTTGGCCGTGTCGAAGAAGTCCGGGGCCGCGAGGTGCTCGTTCAGCCGCGCGCTGCCGGTGATGACGCCGCCGAGCGGCACGGTCACCTCGAGGCGGCTCTTCTCCGGCGCCTTCGGGTCGAGCTGGAGCGTGCCGCTGAGTCCGGTGAACTGGCCGTAATAGGTCGAGTAGCCGAGATGCGAGACCGACCACGTGACCTTGCCGTGATCCGGATCGAGGACGTAGCTGCCGGGCCGGACCTGGGTCGGATCGGCACTCGGGGCGACCTGTGCGGGCGGGGCCGCCGGGTTGTCCGCCGCCCGGGCCGGCCCGGCGCAGAGCAGGCCGATCAGGACAAGAAGTGGCGCGCGCATGTCATCCCCCCGTGACCGGCCAAGCTCGACCGGCGCGGGCCCGTGATTTCATGATCTCCCTGCGCGCTCAAGCACGTCTGGCGGAGGCCGCCGCGGTTCTGTAGGCAACCCGGGACAGCGGCAGGCGTGGCATGATCGGCAAGCTCAAGGGCGTCGTGGACTCGTTCGGCGAGGATTTCGTGATCCTCGACGTGTCGGGAGTCGGCTACATCGTGCACTGCTCGGCGCGGACCCTGCAGCGCATGCCCAAGGTCGGCGAGCCCGCGGAGCTGTCGATCGAGACTCACGTCCGCGAGGACATGATCCGCCTCTACGGCTTCCGCTCGGACGCCGAGCGGGAGTGGTTCCGCCTGCTCCAGACCGTCCAGGGCGTCGGCGCCCGGGTGGCGCTCGGCGTGCTCTCGGTGCTCGAGCCCGAGGCGCTGGCGAGCGCCATCGCCACCGGCGACAAGGGTTCGATCAGCCGGGCCCCGGGGGTCGGGCCGCGCCTCGCCGCCCGGCTCGCCGCCGAGCTCAAGGACAAGGCCCCGGCCTTCGCGCCCGTCGACCCGGCGCTGGTCGCCCTCGCGGGCGCCGTCGAGGAGGGCGCCGCCCCGCAGCCGGTGACGGACGCCGTCTCGGCCCTGGTCAATCTCGGCTACCCGCAGGTCCAGGCCGCCGCCGCCATCGCGGCCGCGCTGAAGGGCGCGGGGGAGGGCGCCGAGGCCAAGGTGCTCATCCGGCTCGGCCTGCGCGAGCTCGCCCGCTAAAGGCCCGCCTGACAGTTGGGGCGCACTTAGATCGCACGCCCTTGACCCGCGCGACCCGCGGTGCCATGTCGACCGCGGTCAATAAGGTATTGAAAAGCCAGCTACTTTTCAACTCTTCTAAACTGGCGCGGGTGCTCCGGACGGTCGTCGACGACCGCGGCGGGCACGGGGATGACGGGATTTGCGGCGCGCATGATCGTCTGTTCTTGTAACGTCATATCGGACGGCGCGGTCCGCGGCTGCCTGGCGCCCGGACCCGGCTGCCCGCGCACGCCCGCGCAGGTCTATGCCTGCCTCGGCTGCAGCCCGAAATGCGGGCGCTGCGCCCGCACGATCCGGGCGATCATGCAGAACGCGTTGGGCGAGGCCGCGGCGGCGGAGAGCAGCCATGCTTGCACGACGGCTTGCGCCAGCGCGTGTAGTTTGGTGAAGTTCCAAACTGCGGATGAGGGAGTCGCGGCCTGATGCTTCTACCCCCCGCCTGAGAGCACGGTAAGGAGTACGGGGGCATGAAGGGCGACACCAAGGTCATCGAGTATCTGAATCGCGGCCTGCGCAGCGAGCTGACCGCCGTCAGCCAGTACTGGCTGCATTTCCGCATGCTCAATGACTGGGGCTACGTCGAGCTGGCGAAGTTCTGGCGCAAGGAATCGATCGAGGAGATGAACCACGCCGATCGGTTCATCGACCGGATCCTGTTCCTCGACGGGTTCCCGAACCTACAGGAACTCGACCCGCTGCGGATCGGCCAGAATGTCCAGGAGATCCTGGAATCCGATCTCGCCGCCGAGAACGAGGCCCGCAGCCTCTACCTCGAGGCCGCGAAGTACTGCGACTCGATCAACGACCGCGTGTCCAAGCGCCTCTTCGAGGATCTGGCCGAGGACGAGGAGGGTCACATCGACTTCCTCGAGACCCAGCTGGAGTTGATCAAGCAGATCGGCCTGCCGCTCTACGCGCAGAAGCATATCGGCGGGCTCGAGCAGATCGCTCCCGAGAAGGAGTGAGAGCGACCGGGCTCCCGCCGCCCGTGCGGCGGAGCGGGCGCCCGGACAGCGTGGCGGGCAGGGGCGGGGCCGGCGCGGTCCTGTTCCCGCCTGCGTGTGACGGCTAGCTGGGGAACGGAATGCGGCTCGTGGTAGTCGGCGCCGACGGGCGCATGGGGCGAATGCTGATCCGCGCGGTGGCGCAGGCCGAGGGCTGCACGCTCTCAGCGGCGATCGAGCGCGACGGCTCGCCGGCGCTCGGCCAGGACGCCGGCGTGCTCGCCGGCCTGCCGCCCCTCGACGTACCCGTCACCGACGACGCTCTGACGGCCTTCGCGGCCGCCGACGGCGTCCTCGACTTCACCGCGCCGGCCGCCACGGTGGCCTTCGCCGAACTCGCCGCCCAGGCGCGCATCGTGCACGTCGTCGGCACGACCGGTCTATCGGAGGAGGACTTCGCCAAGCTGAAGGCGGCCTCCTACCACGCCCGCATCGTGCAGTCCGGCAACATGTCGCTCGGCATCAACCTGATGGCCGCCCTGGTCCGCCGGGTGGCCAAGGCCCTGGGCGACGAGTTCGACATCGAGATCGCCGAGATGCACCACCGCATGAAGGTGGACGCTCCCTCCGGCACCGCGCTGATGCTGGGCGAGGCCGCCGCCGAGGGCCGCGGCGTCGACCTGAAGGCGGTCCGGGTCTCGACCCGGGACGGGCATACCGGTGCCCGCCGGCCGGGCGACATCGGCTTCGCTACCCTGCGGGGCGGCAGCGTCGTGGGCGATCACAGCGTGATCTTCGCCGGCACCGGCGAGAGCCTGACGATCAGCCACCACGCCGCCGACCGGGGCCTGTTCGCCACGGGCGCCGTCAAGGCCGCGCTCTGGGCCCATCCCAAGCCGCCGGGGCTCTACACCATGACCGACGTGCTCGACCTGTGACCGGCGGCGCGACGGCGATGGAGCGGCTCCTCGTCCTCGTCCGGCACGGCCAGAGCGAGTGGAACCTCCGGAACCTGTTCACGGGCTGGCGCGACCCGGACCTGACCGAGCGCGGCGTCGCCGAGGCGCGGGCCGCCGGCCGTGGTCTGAAGCGGGACGGCTACGGCTTCGACGTGGCCTTCACCTCCGCACTGATCCGGGCGCAGCGCACCTGCGCGCTGGTGCTGGAGGAGATGGGCCTCTCCGAGATCCCCATCCTGCGCGAGCGCGCCCTGAACGAGCGCGATTACGGCGACCTTTCCGGCCTCAACAAGGACGAGGCCCGCGCCCGCTGGGGCGACGCGCAGGTCCACGCCTGGCGCCGGGGCTACGACGTGCGGCCGCCCGGCGGCGAGAGCTTGAAGGACACGGCCGCGCGGGTGCTGCCCTGCTACGTGGCGACGATCCTCCCGCGCGTGATGGCCGGCCAGCGGGTCCTCGTGGCGGCCCACGGCAACTCGCTGCGCGCCCTCGTCATGGTCCTCGACGGCCTGACCGAGGCGCAGGTGCCGGACCTCCAGATCCGGACCGGCGTGCCGCTGGTCTACCGCCTGAACGCCGACACCACGGTCGCGTCGAAGACCGTGCTGGACCAGGACGTCGACGCGGGCCGCTGAGTGGCGACGGAACTCGCTCCGGGCCTGATGCACCACCCCGGCTTCCTCGACGCGACGGCCCGTGCGCGGCTCGCCTCCGAGATCGCCGCGATCCTCGCCGAGGCACCGCCCGTCACGCCGCGCATGCCCCGCACCGGAAAGCCATTCTCGGTCCGGATGTCCAATGCCGGCCCGCTCGGCTGGGTCTCGGACGTCGCGGGCTACCGCTACCAGCCGGACCATCCCGAGACCGGGCGGCCATGGCCGGCCCTGCCGCCGACCGCCCGCGCGGCGTGGGCGGCGCTCGCGGCCTACCCGGCACCGCCGGAAGCCTGCCTCATCAACCTCTACGCCCCGGGCACCCGCATGGGCCTCCACCAGGATCGCGACGAGGCGGATCTCGCGGCGCCGGTCGTGTCGCTGTCCCTCGGCGCGGCGGCCCTGTTCCGGTACGGCGGCTTGAGCCGGTCGGGCCCGACCCGCTCGATCCGCCTGCAGGCCGGCGACGCGCTGGTGATGGGCGGCGCGTCGCGGCTGGTCTTCCACGGCATCGACCGGCTCTACGCGGACGGCGACCTGCTGGCTGCGGCGGACGGCCCCGCGTTCCTGCCGCCGGGCGGCCGCTGCAATCTCACCCTGCGGCGCGTCACGGTGCCGGGCCCGGCATGACGCGCGAGCGAGACCCGGACGCGGAGCCGTCCGTAACGCCGGTCCCGATCCCGCGCGCGCGCGACAGTGCGGCGGCGCAGTGGCCGGCGCTCGCCGGCTTCGTCGCGGCCGAGGGCCGCCTCCAGGAGGCGGCGCTTGCGCGCGGCCGCGCCGCGGCCGGGCTCTACGAATTCGTCCGATTCGGGCTCAAGCAGGGCTGGGCCTGCCTGTTCGGGGGCCTGCTTCTGGCGCTGATGCTCGGCACGCGCCTCGTCTGGCCGGCCCACGCGCCGATCGCCCGCTACGACGCGCTGTTCCTCGCCGCCCTCTTGCTCCAGATCGCGATGCTGCGGCTTCGGATGGAGACGTGGTCGGAGGCCCGTGTGATCCTGGTCTTCCACGTCATCGGCACGGCGATGGAGATCCACAAGACCGCGATCGGCAGCTGGGTCTACCCGGAGGCGAACCTGTTCCGGCTCGGCGGCGTCCCGCTGTTCACGGGCTTCATGTACGCGGCCGTCGGCAGCTATCTTGCCCGCGTCTGGCGCCTGTTCGATTTCCGTTTCACCCGGCACCCGAGCCTGCGCCTGCTCGCGGTCCTGTCAGTGGCGATCTACGTCAACTTCCTCATCGATCACCGCGGCATCGACCTGCGCGCCGGCCTCATCGCGGTCGCGTTCGCGGCCTTCGCCCCCGCGACCGTGTACTTCAAGGTCTGGCGGGAACACCGCACCATGCCGCTGCTGCTCGGCCTGCTGCTCGTCGCGCTGTTCATCTGGTTCGCCGAGAATCTCGGCACGCTCTCCGGCACGTGGCTCTACCCGAGTCAGCGGCAGCACTGGTCGGTCGTCCCGGTGGCCAAGCTCTCGTCCTGGTTCCTGCTGATGATCGTGTCCTACACCCTGGTCGCCCGGGCGAACGGCATCGCGACCTGGCCGATCGCGCCGACGGCGCCGGCGCGGCGGACTCTGCCGCTGGCGCGGGCGACCCATCTCGGCCTCGCGGCCGCGGTGATCGCCCTGGGATTGCTGCTGCGCGTGCCGCCCTGGCGCCTGCCGCTCGCGATCCACCATTACGGTGGCGGCCTCCTGTGGGGGGCGATGCTGTTCCTTCTGGTCGCGGCCCTGCGACCCGGCAGCTGGGGCCTGCGCACCTGCCTGATCGCCGCCTTCGCGGCCGCCGCGCTCATCGAGACCAGCCGGCTCGTCCATACGCCGGCCCTGGACGCCTTCCGGACGCCCCTGCCGGGTCAGCTCCTCCTCGGCTCCATCTTCTCGCCGTGGAATCTCCTCGCCTACGGCGTCGGAATCGCCGCCGCCGCCGCGCTCGCGCTTTCCCTTCATCGTGAACGCAGGCGCGCCGCGTTGCCGGCTTGACAGAACAGGTCGCCCGGCAGACCCATCGGGTGCGGACTAACCCAAAGTTGGGTCCATCAGGAGAACCGGTTTTCGATGCGGATGCGCAACCTGACGCTGCGTCTCGGACGGGTTCTGTGCGCAGCCGCGCTCGCGGCCAGCCTCGGCTCGGCCGCCCGGGCCGGCGATCCCGTCTATTCCGCGGGCTCGCGCTTCGGCTTCGACCCGCCCGCCGACATGTCGCTGTCGCGGCGCTTCTCGGGCTTCGAGCGGAAGGAGGGCGGCGCGACCGTGTCGGTCGTCGAACTGCCCGCGAACGCCTTCGCGGAGCTCGTCAGCGGCTTCACCGACGCCAACCTCCTCAGCCAGGGCTTCGCGGTCGAGAAGCGCGAGGAGGTCAAGATCGGCGACAACGAGGGCATGCTCTACACCGGTGAGCAGCCCGCCGATCCCGGCTCGTCCGCGCCGGCGATCCGGAAGTGGATCCTCGTCGTCGGCACGCCGACCGTGACCGGGCTGATCATCGCCCAGGCACTGCCCGACGCCGAGACCGAGGCCTCGATGCGCAAGATGGTGACCGGCGTCACGCTCCGGCCGGCCCTCTCGCTGACCCAGCAGGTCGACGCGCTGCCTTTCCGCATCGCCGACATGGCGGGCTTCCGGCCGGTGCGAGTGATGGCCGGCAACTCGGTCCTCCTCACCAGCGGGCCCAAGGACCAGATGCAGAATCTGGAGCAGCCGATCCTGGTCCTGGCGCAGGCGGTGCAGCAGCCGCCCGGGGCCGAGCAGCGCGACGGCTTCGCCCGCGCCGCCCTGGCGTCCAATCAGACCCTCAAGGACTTCGTCATCGAGCGGGCGCAGAGCTACCGCTCGAACGGTGTCGACTGGCACGAGATCGTGGCCCGCGCCCTCGACCAGCCGACCAATCAGCCGGTGGTGGTGATGCAGACCATCCGGTTCGCACCGGACGGCTACATCCGCGCCCTCGGCGTCGTGCGGCAGGATCAGCGCGACGGCGTCCTCGCCAAGTTCCGGCAAGTGGTGGACAGCGTGCAGGTCAAGTAGCGCGTCACCAGACGACGGCCTGCCCGTCGCGGCGCGGGTCGCTCGCGGCCACGTAGCCCTCGACGGCGGGATCGCCCATCCGCCAGATGAACTGGCCGGCGCCGAAATCCTGGTAGCTGTCCTCGATCACCTCGAGTTGGTGGCCGAGGGCCTTCAGGCGCTCCAGCGTCGCGCCCGGCATCGCCGCCTCGACGTTGATGTCGAGGCCCTCGTTGACCCGCCAGCGCGGCGCGTCGCAGGCCGCCTGCGGGTTCTGGCCGTGGTCGATCATCCGCACCAGCGTCTGGACGTGCCCCTGCGGCTGCATGTTGCCGCCCATCACGCCGAAGCTCATCACCGGCGCACCGTCCTTCGTGAGGAAGCCCGGGATGATGGTGTGGAACGGCCGCTTGCCGGGCGCCACCACGTTCGGGCTCTCCGCATCGAGCACGAAGCCGTAGCCGCGGTTCTGCAGGGAGATGCCCCAGCCCGGGAGGACGACGCCCGAGCCGAAGCCCATGAAGTTCGACTGGATGAAGCTCACCATCATGCCGGATTCGTCGGCCGCGGTGAGATAGATCGTGCCGCCCGCGGGCGGCTTGCCCGGCCCGAAGACCTGGGCGCGGTTCCGGTCGATCAGCTTGGCGCGCTCCGCGAGGTAGGCGGGGTCGAGCATGGCCTCCGGCGTCACCTCCATCCCGCGCGGGTCGGCGACGTACCGGTAGGTGTCGCTGAAGGCGAGCTTCATCGCCTCGATCTGCAGGTGCTGCGACTCCGGCCCGTCGACCGGCAGGCCGCCGAGGTCGAACTGCTCCAGGAGACCCAGCGCGATCTGCGCCGCGATGCCCTGGCCGTTCGGCGGGATCTCGTGCAGCGTGTAGCCGTGGTAATCCTTCGCGGTCGGCGTGACCCATTCGGGGCGGAACGCCGCGAGGTCGGCGGCGGTCATCGCGCCGCCGTTGGCCCGCGCGTGCGCGGCGATCGCCTCGGCGATCTCACCCCGGTAGAAGGCCTCGCCCTTGGTCTCGCCGATCAGCCGCAGGGTCTTCTCGGCGCCCGGGAAGGTCACCAGCTCGCCGACATCCGGTGCCCGGCCCCGCGGCAGGAAGAACTCCGAGAAGCCCGGCTGGCGGGTGATCGCCTCGATCCGGGCCGCGGCCGCCCATTTCTGCTGGACCACGACCGGGGCGAGGTAGCCGCGCTCGGCGATGCGGATCGCGGGCTGCATCAGGTCGGCGAAGGGGAGCCGGCCGAAGCGCTCGCTCAGCGCCGCCCAGGCGGCGACCGCGCCCGGCACGGTGACCGAGTCCCAGCCGCGCATCGGCGGCCGCTCGGCGGCGCCGTACTTCTGCAGGAAGTAGTCCCGGCTCCAGGCGGCCGGAGCCCCGCCCGAAGCGTTGAGGCCGTGCAACGCCTTCCCGTCCCACAGGATGCAGAAGGCATCGGAGCCGAGACCGTTGCTGCACGGCTCGGTGACGGTCTTGGCGGCCGCCGTGGCGATCGCCGCGTCGACGGCGTTGCCGCCGGCCTGGAGCATCTGGATGCCGGCCTGCGCTGCCAGCGCGTGCGAGGTCGCCACGCAGTTGCGCCCGAACATCGGCATCCGCAGCGACGGATACCCGGTCACCCAGTCGAACGGCTTCATCGCTCAGTTCCCGGCCTCGGCAGCCCACGCGCTCCCGCGGCACTTGGCATACAGGATATCCGGCCCCGGTGAAGGCGTGGGCGGGCATGCCCGCCAACGAAAAACGCGGGCCCGAGGACCCGCGCTTCGCGAACGTGATCTTATCTGGTCGGGCCGCTCAGTAGGGGCGACCGTAGAGCGGCGAGGTCGGATCCAGCCGGTCGACGAAGGAGAGGTCGACGTTGCGGATGGCCGAGGAGCGGGCGCCGATGAACGGTCCGTTGGTGATCGGGTCCGGAAGGATGCCGCGGCCGAAGCGGTCGGTCGGGCCGTAGGGCGGGGTCAGCTGGTTCGACGCCGCGATCAGGTAGGGGTTCAGGGCCGGGTTACGCGAGCCGCCGGCGCCCGGAACGTTCGAGGTCAGCGGCACGTTGCCGGCGTCGAGCCAGCTGCGCGGACGCACGCGGATCGGCAGGGGCCGGCTGACCCGGTAGATCGGGCCGGTGATGTAGCCATCCTGAGCCTGGGCGGGCGCGGAGGCCAGAGCGCCGAGGCCGGTGGCGGCGACGACGCCGAGAAGGGCGATCTTGAGCGAGCGCATGGCCAACCTTGTCCTTGAGTGCCATCAGTATGGCGACCGAAGCTTAACAGTTCGCCGCCTTTGACGATAAGACGCTTGGGCGAGGCTGTTGTTCCGCCCTTATGGCTGAGCTTGTGCGTTTTGCCACACTCCGGCCTCATTTTTTATTTTGCGGCCGCCGGATTAACGATCCGGCCCTCCCGGGCGGCTCTGTCCCGAACGATGCCGGGCACGCGCCCGCCGGATCGGGCGCGACCGAGAAGGCCGCCGTCGTGGCGGCATCGGCGAGGTCGACGAGGCTCAGCGCGTCGAGCATGCAGCCGAGGGCCTGCGGCTCCGGCGGGCGCGCGAGGGGCGCGCAGAGCCATCCGTCGAGCTGGAACGCCGTGTCGCGGGTGACGAAGCCGGTGCAGGTCCGCTGCGCGGGGCCCGCGAAGGTCACCTCCAGGGTCTCGACCGCACCGAACTTGGTTCGGATCTGGTCGCGGGCGCCGGTCCGGGCCACGGCCAGGGCTGGCCGGTCGAGGGCCGGACCGTTCGCGGCGCGCCGGGCCATGAGGACGAAGAGCGTCGGCGGTGCGCCGGAGCGGAACCCGCGGGTGAGCTGGACCCGCAGCGCCGGCGCCTCGATCGCCGCGACGTCGCCGCGGATCAGGGTGTCCTCGCGCAGCCCGGTCCGCGGATCGACGCGGGCGGACACACGCACCGGATCGAGCCCCGGCTCCGCGAGGCCGAACTGGGCGACCGAGGCCGCGGGCGGCGCCGGCGAGGCCTGCACGGAGGGGACGAAGGCGGTCTCCGCGGCGACCGGCGCGGCGGGCGCGACCCCCGGGGTCTCAGCGGTCCAGCGGGGGAGGGCCCACAGCAGCGTGATCGCCGCGGAGGCCAGGACAATGCGTGCGCCCAGAGAGCCCGGAGAGCCCGGGGTGTCCGGCCCGCGCGCGGCCCGGCCGCCCGGCACGCCGAGCCCGATCCGATCGACGAGGTGCGCTGTTCCGGTCAGGGGCGTGCTCCGTGGCGGCGGGAGGCCGCGGGGATGGGCGGTCAGGGTCGCGCCGAAGGATTGAATTCCCTCTCCCGGCTGGAGGCCGTCACCGGGTTTCCGGAGGCAGGGTGAATCGAGTGTTGCGCTGTCGGCGGCCTTGACAGCGCGCGCCCTTGCGCGCCTTGCTCGACCCGGCCGTCGCCCCCACCTCTGCGGAGGACGGGGTCTGCGGCCGCGCCCGTTTGGCGGGCGCATCCGGCACGAACGATCCTTCGGCCGATTGTACTGGCACAGGCGCGGCACCCGGATCGGTCGGGGTTTTCCGCGCGGAGACGAGAGATGGGTTACAAGGTCGCCGTCGTCGGCGCCACGGGCAACGTGGGCCGCGAGATGCTCGATATCCTGGCCGAGCGGGCGTTCCCCGCCGACGAAGTCGTGGCGCTGGCCTCGCGCCGCAGCCAGGGTCAGGAAGTCTCCTACGGCGACAAGACGCTCAAGGTCAAAACGCTGGACACGTACGACTTCTCCGACACCGACATCTGCCTGATGTCGGCCGGCGGCGAGGCGTCGAAGGAGTGGTCGCCCCGCATCGGCCAGCAGGGCTGCGTGGTCATCGATAACTCGTCGGCGTTCCGCTACGACGCCGACGTGCCGCTGATCGTGCCCGAGGTGAACGCCGACGCGGTCGTGGGCTTCACCAAGCGCAACATCATCGCCAACCCGAACTGCTCGACCGCGCAGCTGGTCGTCGCGCTCAAGCCCCTCCACGAGGCGGCCACGATCAGGCGCGTCGTCGTGTCGACCTACCAGTCGGTCTCCGGCGCCGGCAAGGAGGCGATGGACGAGCTGTTCAACCAGACCCGCGCCGTGTTCACCGCCGGCGAGATCAAGCAGGGCGGCAAGTTCACCAAGCGCATCGCCTTCAACGTCATCCCCCACATCGACGTGTTCATGGAGGATGGCTACACGAAGGAAGAGTGGAAGATGGTCGCCGAGACCAAGAAGATGCTCGACCCGAAGATCAAGCTGACGGCGACCGCCGTTCGCGTTCCGGTCTTCATCGGTCACGCGGAATCGGTGAACATCGAGTTTGAGCAGCCGCTCTCGGCCGAGAAGGCCACCGAGATCCTGCGCGCCGCCCCCGGCGTGCTGGTGATCGATAAGCGCGAGAACGGCGGCTACATGACCCCCCACGAGGCGGCCGGCGAGGACGCGACCTACATCTCGCGCATCCGCGAGGACGCGACGGTGGAGAACGGCCTGAACTTCTGGTGCGTCTCGGACAACCTCCGCAAGGGCGCGGCCCTCAACGCGGTGCAGATCGCCGAGGTGCTGGTCAACCGCAAGCTGCTGAACCGGGCCAAGCGCGCGGCCTGAGACCGGTCCCTCTCCCGGCGGGAGGGGGATCCTTCGAACGGATCCTCGGGATACGATCCTTGGGATCCGTCAGGCGCCTGTCAGTGTCGGGGCTCATGCCGTGGATCGGATGCCGCGCGCTTCCGTCCGCGACGTGAATGCGCGGTGTGCTCGACCAGCAGTCTGCACGGCAGCCCCTCGAGCGTCGCGACCTAGCCGATCATCGACGACCCGAGGCGGGGCGGGGCGCGGTTCACCGACACCCACTCGCTGTCCCCGGCCGTCACCGCGTCGGACACCATCGCGCCGGTGAGCGGCCGGATGGTGGTCGAGGCCGGCCACGTCGGGACACGATCGACATTGCCGTGCAGGTTCCGGCTACCGCTGCGGTGCGGTCCTGTCGGAAGCGGGGCTGCAGATCGGGTGGCCGCTTCGCCGCCCGGTCCGGCTACGCCATGCCGAGGGCCTGCATGTAGAGCTCGAGGATCGCCTCCTGCTCCTGGCGCTCGCTGTGGTCCTGCTTGCGGATGCGCAGGATCGTGCGGACCGCCTTCGCGTCGAAGCCCCGGCCCTTGAGCTCGGCGAACACCTCCTTGATGTCGCCCATGATGCCGGCCTTCTCCTCCTCGAGACGCTCCAGGCGCTCGATGAACTGCTTCAGCTCGTCCGCGGCCACGCCCTCGGCCGACGAGACGTCGCCGCCGGGCCGCTGCGCGGCGGTGGGCATCGAATGGGCGTTCATGGGGCTCTCCCGAATGCACGGCGCGGTTGCGCCCTGGACCCGTGGTTAACGGGCCGGCCTTACCGGAAGCTTAGCCGATTCGCCGCGACGCGGGCGCAGCCTCAGTGGTCCTTGGGCTGCGCGGCCGCGAAGCCGGCCTGCTGCTCCGGACTCGCCTCTGTCTGGAAGCGCGCCTTCCACTCGGCGTAGGGCATCCCGTAGACCGCCTCGCGGCTCTCGTCCTTGGTCAGGGCCACGCCCGCGCCGTCGGCGGCGTCCTTGAGCCAGTTCGACAGGCAGTTCCGGCAGAAGCCCGCCAGATTCATCAGGTCGATGTTCTGCACGTCCGGCCGCTCGCGCAGATGCGCGACGAGGCGGCGGAATACCGCGGCCTCGAGTTCCGTCTGGGTCCGGGGATCGATCTCGCTCATTCGTCGCAACTCTCTTCAGGTCTGGCGGGCCGCTCCCGATTTCGGGACCGGCCGGCCGGAGATCAAGCCGCGAGCAGCGGGCGCAGGATGCGGGCGAAGCGCGCGGCCCACTCGGCCTGACCGTCGGCGCCGGCGATCAGGTCCTGCCGGATCTCGACGAGGGCGTTCGCGAGGCCGCGGGCGGTGGCGTGGCGGTCGATCGTGTCGCCCGGCAGGCCGCCGCCGTAGGGCTGGTTGTCGCCGACGGTGAGCCCGGCCGGATCGGCCTCCAGCGCGCGGATGAGCGGGCGGGCGAAGCGCTCGTCCCGGTCGTACAGGATGCCGACCTGCCAGGGCCGCGCGATCCCGCGCCAGTAGGGCGTGAAGCTGTGCATGGTCAGGAGCACCGGCGGCCGGCCGGCTGACTGGGCGGCGGCGATCGCGTCGTCGATGGCCGCGTCGAACGGCGCGTAGAAGCGGGCGATCCGGGCCTGCTTCCCGGCCTCGTCGATCCGGGCGTTGCCCGGCACGACGGCACCGTCGGACAGGCGCATCACCAGGGTCGGATCGGCGCGCCCGCGGTTCGGGTCGATGATGAGGCGGGAGAAGTTCGTCAGGATCGCCGGGGCGCCGAGCTGCGCCGCGAGGCTGCGCGTTACCGCCGCCGCGCCGATGTCGTAGGCGATGTGCCGGGCATATTCCGACGCGGGCACGCCGAGCGCGATGTCCGGCGGGACGAAGTTCGAGGCGTGATCGCAGGCGATGACGAGGCCGCAGGCGGGATCGCCGGGAATGATCTCGCAGGGATGCGCGGGCGCGACGGCCGTTTCTGTCTCCGGACGGGTCACGGGGCTCCGAGGTCTTGCGAGAGGTCTTCAGATCTGTGCGAGGGCGCCGATGGCGCTTGCCGTCGCGCGGCCGCTCGGGCAGATCACCTATCAAGGATCGTGCGCTCACGGCAAGAAACGGGCCCGCCGCCCTGGGAAGAAACGGGCGGGGATCGCGCGACACAATGGAGAGAGGAGCCCGTTCAACGCCATGACCGAGACCGTTCCGCCCGTCGCCGACGCGGCCACCCGGGACCAGCGCGCGCTTCTCGATTCGATCCTCACGGCCGCGATCCGCGCCGCCCACCCGGATCTCTGCCTGCCGCCGCACCTGCCGGAGCCGAGCCCGGGCCGTCTGATCATCCTGGCCGCCGGCAAGGCCGCCGGCAGCATGAGCGCCGTAGCGAGCCGCTTCTACCGCCAGAAGCACGGCCTCGGGGATGACCGGATCGTCGGCCTCGCGGTGGCGCGCCACGGCTACGGACAGGACGCGCCGGGCATCCACATGGTCGAGGCGGGCCACCCGGTCCCCGACGAGGCCGGCATCTCGGCGACCCGGGAGGCGCTGCGGCTCGCCACCGAGGCCGGCCCGGACGACGAGGTGCTGGTGCTGCTCTCGGGCGGCGGCTCGGCCAACTGGATCGCCCCGGCCGGCGACCTGACCCTCGTGGAGAAGCAGGCGATCACCCGGGCGATGCTCCGTTCCGGCGCGCCGATCGGCGAGATCAACACGGTGCGCAAGCACATCTCGCGGATCAAGGGCGGCCGCCTGGCGGTCGCGGCCCGCAACGCCCGGCGCGTCCTGACCCTGGCGATCTCCGACGTGCCCTTCGACGATCCGGCGGTGATCGCCTCCGGGCCGACCGTGCCCGATCCGTCGACCCTGGCCGATGCCCGGGCCATCTGCGAGAAGCGCGGCATTCCGCTGCCCGAGGAGGCGGTGCGCCTCCTGAACGACCCCAACAACGAGACGCCGAAGGCCGGCGATCCCGCCTTCGCCCGCGCCGAGTACCGCATCATCGCCCGGCCGATCGACGCCCTGAACGCCGCCGCCGAGGCGGCCCGCGCGGCCGGCTACGAGCCGATCCTGCTGGGCGCCGACCTGGAGGGCGAGGCCCGTGAGGTCGCGGCCGAGCACGCGGCCGAGGCCAAGCGCCACAAGGCGGCCGGCCGGCGCGTCGCGCTGATCTCCGGCGGCGAGCTCACCGTCACCATCCGCGGCGAGGGCCATGGCGGCCCGAACCAGGAATACGCCCTGGCGCTGGCGGTGGCGCTCGACGGCGAGCCCGGCATCTTCGGCATCAGCGCCGACACCGACGGGACCGACGGCGGGCGGGGCCTCGCCACCGACCCGGCGGGCGGCCTCGTCGACCCCACGACCCTCGAACGGGCCAGGGCCGCCGGCCTCAACCCGGCCGCGATGCTGGAGCAGAACGACTCCACCGCCTTCTTCGCGGCCCTCGGCGACCTCGTGAACCCCGGTCCGACCTGCACCAATGTCAACGACTGCCGCATCATCCTCGTCAACTAGGTCTCGCGTCTCGGCGGCTCAGCTCCTCCCGGCAGTCACGGTCCTCGGCCTCGCGCTCCTCGGCGCGAGTCCCGCCCGGGCGGACCTGCGCCTATGCAACCAGACCGCCAGCAAGGTCGGGATCTCGCTGGGTTACCGCGACCCGCAGGGGTGGGTGACGGAGGGCTGGTGGGATCTGGCGCCGAAAGCCTGCGAGACGCTGCTCAAGGGCGCGTTGGCGGCGCGGTTCTACTACGTCTTCGCGGTCGATTACACGCGCGGCGGCGAGTGGAGTGGCCGTTCGCTGATGTGCACCCGCGATTCGGAGTTTACGATTCGCGGGATCGAGGATTGTCTCGCCCGTGGCTACGACCGGAACGGCTTCTTCGAAGTCGACACCGGCGAGCAGAAGAGCTGGACCATCCAGCTCACGGATCCGAACCGGGCAGACGCGCCGGCAAAACCGTAATGTGACGACGGCGGCCGTGACTGCGGCCTTGACGCTGTCCGGCCGGGGATGCTCACAGCCGATCGGCGCTCCCTGAGCCAGATCTTCTAACCGCCGGCGCTCGACGCTGCGCGGCAACGAGAACACGGAGGAAATACGCTTGAAACGGTCACGCCGCACGAAGATCGTCGCCACCCTCGGTCCGGCCTCCGATTCGCCGGAGATGATCGAACGGCTGTTCCGCGCGGGCGTCGACGTATTCCGGCTCAACATGAGCCACCTGCCGCGCGAGAAGCTGCCCGAGAAGGTCGAGGCGATCCGCACCATCGAGCGCGAGGCGAAGCGGCCGATCGGCATTCTGGTCGACCTGCAGGGGCCGAAGCTGCGGCTCGGCACCTTCGCGGAGGGCGCCGCGATGATCGAGGCCGGGGGCACCTTCGTGCTCGACGGCGACCCGACGCCCGGCGACGCCGCACGCTGCCACCTGCCGCATCCCGAGATCCTGGAGGCGCTGGAGCCGGGCCACGCGATCTTGGTCGACGACGGCAAGCTGCGGCTGACCGTGCTCGAGACGGCGCACAATCGCGCCGTGACCCGCGTCGAGGTCGGTGGCCGGATCTCGAACCGGAAGGGCGTGTCCCTGCCGCACACCGTGATCCCGGTGCCGGCGATGACCGACAAGGATCGGGCGGATCTCGATGCCGGCCTGAACGCCGGCGCCGACTGGATCGCCGTGTCGTTCGTCCAGCGCCCCGAGGACGTGGCCGAGGTGAAGAAGGTCTGCGCCGGCCGCGCCCTGGTGATGGCCAAGATCGAGAAGCCGCAGGCGCTGGCACGCCTCGACGAGATCATCGAGATCTCCGACGGGCTGATGGTCGCCCGCGGCGATCTCGGCGTGGAGATGCCCCTGGAGCAGGTGCCGGGCGTGCAGAAGCGCATCACCCGCGGCGCTCGGCGCTACGGCAAGCCGGTGGTCGTCGCCACCCAGATGCTCGAATCGATGATCACCGCGCCGGTGCCGACCCGGGCCGAGGTCTCCGACGTCGCCACGGCGGTCTACGAGGGGGCGGACGCCGTGATGCTCTCCGCGGAGAGCGCCTCGGGCGCCCACCCGATCGGGGCGGTCGAGACCATGAACCGGATCGCCGAGCAGGTGGAGCGGGACGCGATCTACTGGTCGATCATCCGGGCGCAGAGCGCGACCCCGGACGAGACGGCCGCCGACGCCATCGCGGCGGCGGCGCACCAGATGGTCGACGCGCTGAGTCTCGACGCGATCATGGCCTGGACCAATTCCGGCTCGACGGCCCTGCGCCTGTCGCGCGAGCGCCCGAACGCCACCGTGATCGCCCTGACGCCGCGGCGCGAGACCGCCCGGCGCCTCGCCCTGGCCTGGGGCACGCACCCGATCGTCACCAAGGACGCCAGCGACGTGGACGACATGTCGTTCCGCGCCGCCAAGTTCGCCGTGCGCGAGAAGTTCGCCGCCGTGGGGGACCGGGTGATCGTCGTGGCCGGCCTGCCGTTCGGCACGCCGGGCGCCACCAACCTCGTGCGGCTGACCTTCATCACCCGCGAGCACGCCGAGAAGGCCTGACGGCACCGGGATACGAGAGCGGGACCGGCCGGCGTGTCAGTGCGCGACGGCCGGCTCCGGGCCGGCCGCGCTCGTCGCGCCGGCCAGCCGGGCCACCTCCTCGGTGACTCGATCGGCGGCGACGTACTGGAGCATGTGGCCGATGCCCGGCAGCAGCACCAGCCGCGCGCCGGGGATCGCGCGGGCCAGCGGCACCGCCTGCGTGTCGGCGCGGACGATCGGGTCCGCCTCGCCGGAGATCACCAGGGTGGGCACGCGGATCGCGCCGTAGCGCGGGCTCTGCGCCGCGAGGGCGCGCGGCAAACCGAGCAGGTCCTGGACGTTGGCGAGCAGCGTTCCAGGCCGCAGGACCAGGTCCGACCGCGCCAGGTCCGGGTAATCCGCCCGCGGCGGTTGCGGCTGGAAGACCCGGCGCGCCGCCTCGGGCAGGAAGTGCTGCGCGATGGGCGGCCCGACCGTCCAGCTGAGTAGCCACGCCACCGGCGGGGTCACGGCGAGCCGCCAGTACCAGGGCAGATCGGGCATCCGGTCCGGCATGGGCATCGCCACCGGCGCCGCGAGGGCGAGGGCCGACACCCGGTCCGGGTGGTCCAGGGCGAGGGCCAGGGCGAGGGCGCCGGCCCAGGAATGGCCGAAGACGAGCGCCGGGCCGACACCCATCCGTTCCAGTGCCTCGGCGATCAAGGCGGCTTGCGCCGCGGGAGGCGCGGCATCGCCGCCGCCGATCCGGTCGCTCCAGCCGAAACCCGGCCGGTCGAAGGCGATGACCCGGAACCCCCGCGCGGCGAGATGGCGGCCGATCCCCTCCATCGGATCCGACGCGTTGGCCGAGGCGCCGTGGAGGAGCACGACGGGTGGCCCGTCGACCGGGCCGTCCTGCAGAGTCGCGAGCCGCCCGCCGGTCAGCGTCACGAACGGGCCCGCGGGCGGGTTGGCGGCGCCGACCCGGAGGGTGATGACCAGCGTCGCCAGCGCGCCGGCCGCGAGGACGAGCCCGGCGAGGGCGAAGGGCAGGGCCAAGAGGGTGAGGAGGACGGCGGTCACCCGGCTCACAGGTCGCGGCCGTCGACCTCCGGAGTGAGGCGGTTGATCGCCTCGCCGATCTTCTCCATCTGCGGGTAGAGCGCCCGCGCCCGCCGGAAGGCGGCGAGCGCCCGCGCCTTGTCGTCGAGCGATTCGTAGATCCGGCCCATCGCGGCCCAGGCCTCGAAGTGGCGCGGCTCCAGCACCAGGGCTCGCTGAAGATCCGCCAGGGCGTCGTCCTTGTCGGACAGGAGCCAGAACACCGTCGCGCGCCGGTTCCAGCCCTCCGACCAGTTCGGCTCGAGGGCGGTGACGCGGTCCATCAGCTCGGCCGCCAGCGGGAAGTCGTGGGCGGTGACCGCCTGCCGGGCACGGTCGGTGAGGAGGTCGGCGGTCGGGCTGCCCGACCCGGCCATGCGCCGCTCGATCAGCCGGGCGACGCCCTTGGCCTCGGCCGGATCCTCGCTGGCGCGCAGGCGCGCGAACAGGTCGTCGAGGCTCGGCGGCTTGGGGGCTGGCTTCCCCTCGGGGGCGGCGCGGCCGGGACGTCCGGCCTCCGGAGCCGCCCGCGCCGCCGGGATGTCCAGGGCGAGGCCCGACAGGCAGACCAGGGCGGCGAGGAGGCGGGTCGGCGTCATGCGGCCAGACTGTGCCCCGGCCCGGGATCCGTCAACGTGCCGCGGTGCCGCGCGCATGCGGAAACGGCCGCGCCCCTTCGGGTACGGCCGTCCCAACGTCGATCGTCGTCCGACCCGGCCTGACCGGGCGGAGCGGCCTCAGCCCTGGCGGGCCTTGAAGCGCTTCTGGGTCTTGTTGATCACGTAGACCCGGCCCTTGCGGCGCACGAGCTGGTTGTCGCGGTGGCGGCCACGCAGGGACTTGAGGGAGTTGCGGATCTTCATGGGTCTCTCGAGCCCGGAGGGCCGTCCGTTGTGTAGGGTGTCGGGAACGTGGTCACGAGGCTGGACGCGGCGTCGCGTCCGGCGATCACGGCTCACGCATCGCGGGATGGCGCGGCCATATCAGGATTCGCCCCCGGAAGGCAAGGCGCGACGGGCATCAAGCGGAGGCGGGGCGGCTCAGTGAACCTTGTCGAGATCCGGCACGGCCGGCGCGAACACGAGCTGCCGGCCGATCTCGTGCAGCAGCACGTCGAGCAGCGGCTTCAGGCGCTCGAACCCCGGCCGGGGCAGGCCGTCCTCGGCGGCGTTGTAGAGAGCCAGGGCCATCTCGGCCACGCGGTCGATGCCGCCGGCCGCCACGTCGGTCGCGCAGAAGGCGGATTCGTCGAGGAAACCGTCGCGGCCGCACTCGGTCACGTCGATGACGATCCCGTGCGCCTCGCTGACGCCGCCCTCCGGGTCCAGGATGAAGCGGCTGCGCGCGAGGATCCACCGGACCTCGCCCGGCTCCGGAACCGTCCGGTACTGCGCGATGTACAGGCCGCCCTGCCGGCGGAGGTCGTCGAGGATCGACGCGATCCGCCGCTGATCCTCCGGGTGGATGCGGTCGAGGAAGGCCCCGAAAGTCGTCCCGCTGCCGCTCTTCGTTCGGGGCAGGCCCAGCATCGTCGCCGCGACGGGGTCGCACCGGAGAACATCGTCGGCGATGTGCCAGGTCCAAGTCCCGACATCCGACACAGCGAGCGCGCGCGCCACACTGCTGCCGCCCCGCCGCTTCGTGCGCACGCCGACGCCCACAGGCCCGATCTCCAGCCATTTTCAGGCGGTCTGCCCAGACCGCTTCGTTGATCGACACAATACTGAGATCACGAATGCGGCACAACGCGCGAGTTCTGCAGGGCTGAGCTGTATCGCATCGGTATCGGCCGGATCAGGGACGATGGTAAACGCCGGTCAATATCCCCTTCGCGAGGACCTGACCGCGCATGGCCTCGATCAGCGCGCCGCGGCCCGGCGCCTCGGCGAGGGCGAGGGGATGCCGCAGCGCGTAGATCTGGAAGAGGTATGGGTGAGGCCCGTGGCCGGTGGGCGGGTCCGGCGGCAGCCATTCCGCGCGCAGGAAGCTGTTCCGGCCCACGGCCTTCACGGTGCCCGCGTGGCCGGGACCCGGCAGCGCACCCTCCAACAGGCCGGCGGGTTCCGGCGGGACCGACCAGGCTATGAGATGGACCAGCGGCCGGGGCGTCGGGCTGCCCGCATCCTCCACGAGGAGGACGAGGGCGGCGGTGCCCGCCGGCAGCCCGCTCCAGGCGAGGGGCGGCGACACGCCCGCGCCGTCGGCCGTGAAGCGGGCGGGCAAGTCCGCCCCGTCGGCGAAGGCCGGGCTCGACAGCGTCACGGTCTCGGGCACGTCGGGGAAGTCAGCGCGGGACGTCGTCTTGTCCAGGCCCGCCTTCAGCCCCGACAGCGCCTCGCCGAGCACACCGGGAATCTTCTCGAGCATCGCCGCGTCCTCCGCCGCGATGGCAACGGCGGCGGACGCGACCGGTTCACGCCGACCGCTCGGCCGCGACCATGTAGTTCACCGCCTTGTCTCGGCCGGTGCGCCACCCGTCCGTCAGCGGGTTGTAGACGACGCCGACCGTGTCGGTGACGTCGAGGCCGCCGGCCCGGATCGCGCGGGCGAGCTCGTCCGGCGTCACGAACTTCTCCCAGTCGTGCGTGCCGCGCGGCAGCCAGCCGAGCACGTACTCGGCGCCGACGATGGCGAGCGCGAAGGAGCGCAGCGTCCGGTTGAGGGTGGCCCCGAACAGCATGCCGCCGGGCTTCACCGCCGCGCAGGCGGTCCGCACGAAGGCCGGCATGTCGGAGACGTGCTCGACGACCTCCATGATCAGCACCGCGTCGAAGCTCTCGCCGCCGGCGACCACCGCCTCGATGGTCTGCCCGCGGTAATCCACCGGCACCCCGGCCGCCTCGGCATGGGTTCGGGCGACCGCGACGTTCTGCTCGGCCGGGTCGAGCCCGGTCACCCGGGCGCCGAGACGGGCCAGCGGCTCCGAGAGAACTCCGCCGCCGCAGCCGACGTCGCAGATCGTCAGCCCGTCGAGCGGGAAGGGGGCTTTCGGGTCGCGACCGAAGCGCCGGCAGAGGGCGTCGCGGATGTAGGCGAGCCGCACCGGGTTGAACCGGTGCAGGACGCGCATCGGGCCGGTCTCGTCCCACCACGTGGCGGCGAGCGCGTCGAAGCGCGCGACCTCGGCGCGGTCGACGAAGCCTTCCGTGACCCGGTCCGTGGCTGACCTGTCCATGCGTGTTCCGTCCTCATGCCGGCGGCCGGGATCCGCCGCGCGGTTTCGTGGCTGCGTCGTGCCCGCGCTCTAGCACGGCGATCGCCCGGAAGTCGCCGCGGCGCGCGGGCGCCATGCTTGGCCGGTTGTTGACACTCCCCCGGGCCGCTTGTACCCGCCGGGCACCGTCCGGACGGGGCTGCAGCGGCCCGTTCAATCGCCACCGGGAACCCGCGACCGAGAGACCATGCCCCGTCTGGTGATGAAATTCGGCGGCACCTCCGTCGCCAACGTCGACCGTATCCGCAACGTGGCGCGCCACGTCGCCCGCGAGGTCGCGGCCGGCTACGACGTCGCCGTGATCGTCTCGGCCATGTCGGGCAAGACCAACGAGCTGGTCGACTGGGTCAAGGACGCGAACCCGCTCTACGATCCGCGCGAGTA
Source organism: Methylobacterium sp. 22177 (assembly GCF_052045615.1). Lineage (NCBI taxonomy): Bacteria > Pseudomonadati > Pseudomonadota > Alphaproteobacteria > Hyphomicrobiales > Methylobacteriaceae > Methylobacterium > Methylobacterium sp. 22177. Next base: position 155,489 of record NZ_JBQEPK010000001.1, read on the forward strand.
CGACGCCGTCGTGGCGTCCGGCGAGCTCGTCACCGCCGGCCTCCTGGCGATCGCCCTGCAGAAGGACGGGATCAAGGCCCGCTCCTGGCAGGGCTGGCAGATCCCGGTCGTGACGTCGGACGCGCACGGCTCGGCCCGCATCGCCGAGATCGACCCGAGCAACCTCGAGGCGGGCTTCGCCAAGGGGGAGGTCGCGGTCATCGCCGGCTTCCAGGGCGTCCACGACGAGACCGGCCGGGTGACGACGCTGGGCCGCGGCGGCTCCGACACCTCCGCGGTGGCCGTGGCGGCCGCGATCGGGGCCGAGCGCTGCGACATCTACACGGACGTGGACGGCGTCTACACCACGGACCCGCGCATCGTCCCGAAGGCCCGCCGCATGGAGCGGGTGACCTTCGAGGAGATGCTGGAGATGGCCTCGCTCGGCGCCAAGGTGCTGCAGGTCCGCTCGGTGGAGCTCGCCATGGTCCACCGGGTGCCGACCACGGTCCGGTCCTCCTTCGATCCGCCGGACGCCGCGCGTCCCGGTACCCTCATCTGCGACGAGGACGACATCGTGGAACAGCAGATCATCACCGGGATCGCCTTCTCCCGGGACGAGGCGCAGATCACCCTGCGCAAGGTCAAGGACAGCCCGGGCGTCGCGGCCGCGATCTTCGGGCCGCTGGCCGACGCCAACATCAACGTCGACATGATCATCCAGACCGTGTCGGGTGACCAGTCGACCACCGACATGACCTTCACGGTTCCGTCCGCCGAGTACGAGCGTGCCCGGAAGATCCTCGACGAGGCCCGCGCGCAGATCGGCTACGCGCAGATCGAGGGTGCCACCGACGTGGTGAAGGTGTCGGCGATCGGCGTCGGGATGCGCAGCCACGCGGGTGTCGCCGCGAAGGCGTTCCGGGCGCTCGCCGAGAAGGGTATCAACATCCGCGCGATCACCACCTCGGAGATCAAGTTCTCCGTGCTGATCGACGCCGCCTATACGGAGCTTGCCGTGCGCACGCTTCACTCGCTATACGGCCTGGATCAGGCCTGAGCCTGGGACGCGGGTTCGAGCGGGGCGCGTGGTGTGAACTGAACAGTCACGGGCCGATCCGCCGATCCCAGAACGCCTCTGGGATCAGCGGTCCGGTCCATCCGGCGCCGGCCCGTCCCGGGTTTGGCGCCAAGGTTGCAGGGTGGTCGACGCCAAGGCCACTCACCGACGCTGGAACGACGAACCGATGCCCGCTGCGCCCGGAGGCCCGCGCCTGCTGCTGCGCCGCCTCCGCGAAGCGATGGCGGAGCCGGTCAGCCCCCAGGCGCGCCTCGACCGCATCGTCGTCCTGATCGCCGCCAACGTGGTGGCCGAGGTCTGCTCGGTCTACGTGCTGCGCGACGACAACACGCTCGAGCTGTTCGCCACGGAAGGTCTGAACCGCGAGGCGGTGCACCAGACCCGCATGCGCACCGACGAGGGCCTCGTCGGCCTCATCGCGCGCACGGCGGAGCCGCTCTCCCTCTCGGACGCCCAGAACCACCCGGCCTTCTCGTACCGGCCTGAGACGGGCGAGGAGGCCTACCACGCCTTCCTGGGCGTGCCGCTGCTGCGCGCCGGCAACACGCTCGGCGTCCTGACGGTCCAGAACAAGACCTACCGCGTCTACTCCGAGGAAGAGATCGAGGCGCTCCAGACCACCGCGATGGTGCTCTCGGAGATGATCGCCTCGGGCGAGCTGGAGGGCTTGGCGCCGGACGCCGGCACCGCGGCCCGGCGCCCGGTCCTGGCCCGGGGCATCGCCCTCGCGGACGGGATCGGCCTGGGCTACGTGGTGCTCCACGAGCCCCGCGTCGTGGTGAAGACGCTGATCGCCGAGAACGTCGAGCGCGAGGTCGCCCGCCTCGACGCGGCGATCGAGGAGGTCCGCTCGGCGATCGACGCGCTGGTGGAGCGCGGCGACCGGATCGGCACCGCCGAATCCCGTGAGGTCCTCGAGACCGTCCGGATGTTCGCCCACGACAAGGGCTGGCTCCGCCGGATGCGCGAGGCCGTAGGCTCCGGCCTGACCGCGGAGGCCGCGGTCGAGCGGGTCCAGTCGGACAACCGCGCCCGCATGATGCGGCAGTCGGATCCCTACCTGCGCGAGCGGCTGCACGATCTAGACGACCTCGCCAACCGCGTCCTGCGCACCCTGATCGGTCCCGAGGCGGCCGGCGCCCTGGTCCTGCCCGAGAACGCCATCCTGGTGGCGCGCACCATGGGGCCGGCGGCGCTCCTCGACTACGAGGCGTCGACCCTGCGCGGCATCGTCCTCGAGGAGGGCGGTCCGACGAGCCACGTGGCGATCGTCGCCCGGGCGCTCGGTATCCCGGCGGTGGGCGAGGTGGAGAACGCCGCCGCCCTGTGCGACGCGGGCGACGCCATCATCGTCGACGGCGTGGCCGGCGAGATCCATGTCCGGCCCGGCCCCGAGGTCGAGGCCGCCTACGCCGAGATGGTGCGCCTGCGCGCCCGCCGGCAGGAGCAGTACCGCGCGCTGCGCGACGTCCCGGCCCAGACCCGCGACGGCGTGCGGGTCGGCCTGCACCTCAACGCCGGCCTGCTGGTCGATTTCAGCCACCTGCAGGAGACCGGGGCCGAGGGAGTCGGGCTGTTCCGCACCGAACTGCAGTTCATGGTGGCGCAGCGCATGCCGTCGGCGGCCGAGCAGGAGGAGCTGTACCGCAAGGTCTTCGCGGCCTCGGCGGGCAAGTCCGTCACGGTCCGCACCCTCGACATCGGGGGCGACAAGATCCTGCCCTACATGGCCAAGCTCGAGGAGGAGAACCCGGCACTCGGCTGGCGGGCCATCCGCATCGGCCTCGACCGGCCGGCGCTGCTGCGCATGCAGTTGCGCGCGCTCCTCAAGGCCGCCGACGGCGACCCGCTCAAGATCATGTTCCCGATGGTCGCCACGGTGGACGAGTTCGTGCGCGCCCGCGGCATCGTCGAGCGCGAGAAGGCCTACCTGCGACGCCACGGCTACCGGCTCCCGACCGATTGCCGCCTCGGCGCGATGATCGAGGTGCCCTCGCTCCTGTTCCAGATCGACGAGATCGCCAAGGAGGCCGATTTCCTCTCGGTCGGGTCGAACGACCTGATGCAGTTCCTGTTCGCGGTGGACCGCGAGAACCGGCGGGTCGCCGACCGGTTCGATCCGCTGAGTGTCGCGGCGCTGCGCGCGTTCCGGCTGATCGCCGAGCGGGCCAACGCGGCCTCCTGCCCGGTGACGGTCTGCGGCGAGATCGGCGGCCGGCCCCTCGACGCCATGGCGCTGATCGGCCTCGGCTACCGCCAGCTGTCGATGTCGCCGGCCGCGATCGGCCCCGTCAAGGCGATGGTGCTGAGCCTCGACGCGGCCGCCGTCGCCGAGCTCATCGACGCCGAGATGGCGCGGATGCACGACGGCGACTCCCTGCGCCCGGCGCTCACGGCCTTCGCGCACGCGCACGGCATCCCTATCTAAGCGCGAACGCGACCCTTGCCGAACATTCGGCCGGGGTTGTACGGCAACGCCACGACGATTTCGGTCGACGCGCCGCGGCTTCCGCTCTCGGACGGACGAGGCGTGGATTTGGGGGACGTCCTACCGGGTCCTACACCCTCGAAGCCACGCGTCTCCGTCCCCGGGACGAGACCCGCGCCCGGCCCGGAACGGCGCGCGCAGACCTGCAGAAACACGGGCGATGATCCCCTTTCCCACCGAGCGCCTCGACGCCATCCTGGCGCGGCACGACATCGTCACCGCGCAGCTCGCCTCCGGCGAGATCGATCCCGAGACGGTGGTCCAGCTCTCCCGCGAGCTGTCCGACCTCGACCCGGTCGTGGCGGCGATCCGCGCCTACCGCGCCGCGCTGGAGAACCTCGCGGGCGTCGAGGCCCTGATCGACGAGCCCGGCACGGATCCGGAGATGCGCGCGCTCGCCGCCGAGGAGAAGCCGGAGGCGCTGGCGGCGCTCGAGACCGCCCACCGGGCCCTCCAGCTCCTGCTCCTGCCCAAGGACGCCGCCGACGAGAAGAGCGCGATCCTGGAAGTCCGCGCCGGCACCGGCGGCGACGAGGCCGCCCTCTTCGCCGGCGACCTGTTCCGGATGTACGCGAAATACGCCGAGTCGAAGGGCTGGCGGGTCGAGGTGATCTCCGAGAGCGAGGGCACCGTCGGCGGCTTCCGCGAGGTGGTGGCCGAGGTGAAGGGACGTGGCGTCTTCGCCCGCCTCAAGTTCGAGAGCGGTGCTCACCGGGTGCAGAGGGTGCCCGACACCGAGACGCAGGGCCGGATCCACACCTCGGCCGCCACCGTGGCGGTGCTGCCCGAGGCCGAGGAGGTCGACATCCACGTCAACGACGCCGACCTGAAGATCGACACGATGCGGGCCCAGGGCGCGGGCGGCCAGCACGTCAACAAGACGGAATCGGCGATCCGCATCACCCACCTGCCGACCGGCATCGTCGTCTTCGTCCAGGAGGAGCGGTCGCAGCACAAGAACCGGGCCCGCGCCATGGCGCTCCTGCGGGCGCGGCTCTACGAGGCCGAGCGCAACGCCAAGGATTCGGCGCGCGCGGCCGACCGCAAGGCGCAGGTCGGCTCCGGCGACCGCAGCGAGCGGATCCGGACCTACAACTTTCCGCAGGGTCGCGTGACCGATCACCGGATCAACCTGACCCTCTACAAGCTCGAGGAGGTGATGGCCGGGACCGCCCTCGACGAGGTGGTGGACGCCCTCATCACCGAGCACCAGGCTGAGCTCCTGGCCGCCGAGGGCATGGCCTGATCCGCGCCGTGAAGCCGGACGCGCTCCAGGATCTGTCGCGCCGCGAGGCGCTCCGCGCGCTGACGGCGCGTTTGCACGCCGGCGGCGTTGCCGAAGCCGCGGGCGACGCCCGGTTCCTCCTGCTCGGCATCCTGGGCCTGGAGACAAGAGACCTGCTGATCGAGGGGGGCCGGCGCCTGGGCCCAGCGGACGCCGCGTCCCTCGCGGCGGCGCTGGCCCGGCGGCTCGCCGGCGAGCCGGTCGCCCGCATCCTGGGCGCCTGGGAGTTCTGGGGCCTGCCGTTCCGGCTGGGGCCCGACACGCTCGTGCCGCGCCCGGACACCGAGATCCTGGTCGAGGTCGCGCTGGCGGCGCGGCCCGACCGCGCCGCTCCGCTCCGCTGCCTGGACCTGGGGACCGGGTCGGGCTGCATCCTGACGGCCCTCCTGTCCGAGCGACCCCGCGCCACCGGCGTCGGGCTCGATCGTTCCGAGGGCGCCCTGCGCGTTGCCCGGGACAACGCCGTCACGAACGGCGTCGGCGACCGGGCGCGCTTCGTGGCCGGTGACTGGTGCGACGCCCTATGGGGCTGCTTCGACCTCGTGGTCTCGAACCCGCCCTACATCGCCCGCGCCGTCATCGGGACCCTGGATCGCGAGGTCCGCGGGCACGACCCGGCCGCTGCCCTCGACGGCGGTGCCGACGGCCTCGAGGCATACCGGCGGATCCTGGGCGGCGCGGGGGCGTGTCTCGCCCCGGGCGGCCTGCTCGTGCTCGAGATCGGCTACGATCAGGCGGCGGCCGTGACGGATCTGGCGCGCGCCGCAGGCTACCGCGCCCGCGGATTGACCCGCGACCTCGCCGGTCACGACCGGGTGCTGAGTTTCGATCGGCCGGAGGGTCTTTTTTCCGGCCACAGGGATGCCTAAGTCAGGGTCAACCATCCCGGCACCGAAAAATTGCTTGTTGCATCAACCGGGGAACGCTAGAGTCGGCTTGAAGATCGCGAACCGTCCGTTAAGACGGACGGCTGTAAGGTCGGTGGTGACCGTGGGTCGCCGGCTGGTTCGCTGATCCCCCTAGACCGTCGAACCAGAACGCGCCGGTGCCAGCGCGGCGGGACGACACATTCGAACCTGACAATCGACTGAGGATCGGCGGCTTTCACCGGGCGCCTGGTTCGAGGGATGGTCAGGCAGACGCGCGGACCGAAGAGCGGTCCTACGCGCGGCGCCGCCGGATGCGCTTGGCCGGACTGCGCCACGAGATCCGCCCGGGCGCCTCCGTAGACAGTCGTTTGCGTGAACGAGGGTCATTACAGACCGATGAGACCAAACCAGAATCGACGGATGCGCGGCCGGAATCGGCCGAAGGGTCCGAATCCGCTGACGCGCTCCTACGAATCCAACGGTCCCGACGTCAAAATCCGCGGCACCGCGCAGCACATCGCCGACAAGTACGCGCAGCTCGCGCGGGATGCTCTGGCGGCCGGCGACCCGGTGGCGGCCGAGAATTACTTTCAGCACGGCGAGCACTACTTCCGTATTGTCTCTGGCGCTCAGGACCAGAATCGCCCGGCCAACACCGGCGGCTATGCCAGTCGTCCGTACGACGATGACATGGACGAGGGCGACGACGACGCCCAGGGCAACGGCGGATCCCAGAACGGTCACGCCTACAATGGCTACGACGACAACGATCCCGGCCAGCAGCCGCAGCCCTACGAGAGCCGTCCGGACGGGAATCAGGACGGCCGCCAGGGCCGTGACCGGTTCCAGAACCGCGACCAGCGCCGGTTCGACAACAACGGTCGTCAGGACTACCGGCGCCAGGACCAGCCGCGTCAGGATTATCAGCGCCAGGACTACCAGCGGCAGGATTATCGCCAGGAGAACCGGCAGGATCGTCAGGAACGCCAGGATTACGGCCGTCCGGATTACCGCCAGGAGCGGCACGAGGGTCGGCCGGATCGCCAGGACCGTCCGGACAATCGGCAGGATGGCCGCCAGGACGCGCGTCAGGACAACCGTCAGGACAATCGCGGCGACCAGGGCCGCTACGAGAACGGGCGCGGCGATGCCCCGCGCGCCGAGGGCCGGCAGGAGACCCGTCCCGAGGCTCGCCCGGAGCGGGCCCCCCGTGCCGAGGCCGCGCCGCGCCGCGAGCGCCGCCGCGAGGCCGCGCCCGCGGCGGAGGCCGAGGAGCCCACAGGCCTGCCGGCCTTCCTGATGGCCCCCGCGCGCCCCGCGCCCGCGGTCGAGCCGTCGAGCGCTCCCGAGCCCGAGGCGGCGGCCGACGAGGCTCCGGCCGCCAAGCCCCGCCGCCGTCGGCGCCCGCGCTTCGAGAGCGCCGCGGACGAGGGCGGCGCGACCACGCCGGCGGCGGACGTGCCGACCGAGTGATTTGACATCCCGGATGAGACTGAAACGAGGCCGTTCCGGGAAACCGGGGCGGCCTTCTTCGTTCGCGGCTCAGCGCGCGGACCGCCGCGCGGCCTTCCAGTCCGGGTAGGCGTGCATGCGGTGGATCAGGCGGCGACGCCGGCCGATCTCGCCGAACGGCGCGATCTCCCAGTCCCAGGCTTCCGGCGCGGGCGGCAGCGCGATCCCGAACAGCAGGTCGGCGCTGTCGACGGTCCGGCCCGCCCGGTCTTCCTCGCGCTGCACCGTGTCGGTGATCAGGCAGACTCGCTCGGCGCGCCCGGCGAGCGCGTCGAGCGCCGCCAAGTGAGTCTCGACGAGGTGCGCGCCGAGCCGCGGGGGCGCCTCGCGGCCCCGGGTCTCGTGGGCCTCGATCGGGAGGAGCGGGATCTGCGACAGCAGATTCGCCGAGACGATCAGGTCGGCCTCCGCGCAGAGCTCGGCCCAGGCCCCGGCGAGACCGGCGCTGATCTCCGCGGTCACCAGCGCGACGTTCGGATATCGGCGGGCGGCGAGGCGCGCCGGCCAGGGATGGACGGCGTCCACGAGGCTGACCCGGTCGAACAGGCGGGCGAGGGCGTCGAGCGGCACGTCGTCGAGCAGGCCCGAGCCCAGCACCACCGCGTGCCGGCGCTGCCGGGTCGCTCCGGCCGCCGCCGCGATCACGGACCGCGCCCGCGCGAGGTGTGGCGCCCAGGCCGCCCGGCAGCGGCGCGAGCGGGCGTGGAGCAGGCCGCTCTGGCGGACATAGCCGAGCCGGCGCAGGGGAAGCGGCGCCGGGTTGAGGGCGGACAGGGCCCAGGCGAGGAGCATCGCCGGGCGGCTCAGCCCTCGTCGACGGACGCCGCCCGGCCCGGCGCGCCCCGGTAGCCGGTCGCCAGGACGTAGAGCTCGCTCGAATCGGCCCGGCTCGCGGCCGGCTTGACGTGCCGGACCGTGGCGAAGTCGCGCTTCAGGTCGGTGAGCAGCGCGCCCTCGGTGCCGCCCTGGAGCACCTTGGCGAGGTAGGCGCCTCCGGGGCCCAGGATCTCGCGGGCGAACTCCGCCGCCGTCTCGGCGAGGCCGATGATCCGCAGGTGGTCGGTCTTCTTGTGACCGGTGGCGTTGGCGGCCATGTCGGACATGACGAGGTCGGCGGGGCCGCCGAGCATCCCGGTCAGACGGTCAGGCGCCTCGGGGTCGAGGAAGTCGAGGGTGATGAACTCGACCCCGGCCATCGGCTCGATCTCCAGGAGATCGATGCCCACGACGCGGCCCGTCGGCCCGACCACCCGCGCGGCCACCTGCGACCAGCCCCCCGGCGCGGCGCCGAGATCGACGATCTTCTGGCCGGGGCGCAGGAGCTTGTAGCGCTCGTCGATCTCCAGGAGCTTGTAGGCCGCCCGGGACCGGTAGCCCTCGCGCTTGGCGCGGGCCACGTAGGGATCGTTGAGCTGGCGCTCGAGCCAGCGCTTCTGGGACAGGGTCCGTCCGCGGCCGGTCTTCACCCGCTGCTTCAGTTCGCCCCGGACACCGCCGCCGGAACTCGCGCCGCCGCGCCGGTCGCTCATCGCGCCGCCCTCATCGGACCGCCTTCCGGTTCCAGACCCCGTCCTCCCGCATCATGTTCATCAGCAATCCTTCGCGCAGGCCGCGATCGGCGATGCGCAGGCGCTCCGAGGGAAAGGCCCGGCGGATCGCCTCGAGGATCGCGCAGCCCGCGAGCACGAGATCGGCGCGGTCGCGGCCGATACAGGGGTTGTCGGCGCGCTGCTCGAGCCGCGTGTCGAGCAGGTCGTCGATGGCGGTCGAGACCGCGTCGTCGCTCATCCACAAGCCGTCGACGCGCCGGCGCTCGTAGCGGGCGAGGCGCAGATGCATCGCCGCGATGGTCGTGACGGTGCCGGACGTTCCGAGCAGGTGAAAGTGCGGCGCCGTCGCCGCCGGGGCGGCCCGGAGCGCGAAGGCCGAGAGCTTCTCGGCCACCTCCTCGACCATGCCCTCGAACATCCGTCGGGTGACCTCGGCGCCGCCGTGGCGCTCGGCCAGCGTCACCACGCCCACCGGAAGAGAATCCCAGGCCCGAATCCGCAGAGTCGGGTCGGTCGACGGGTTGGCGGCCGCCCCGTCCAGCCACGCGATCTCGGTCGAGCCGCCGCCGATGTCGAAGATGATGACCGATTCGGCGAGCGGATCCGCGAGCGCCGCGCAGCCGGTGACCGCGAGATAGGCCTCGGTCTGCCGGTCGACGATCTCGAGGTCGAGGCCGACGCCGCGGCGGACGCGCTCCACGAAGGCGGCGCCGTTCACCGCGAGGCGGCAGGCTTCCGTGGCGATGATCTTGGCCCGCTGCACCCCGCGCGCCTGCATCTTGGCCCGGCAGATCCGCAGGGCCTCCACGGTCCGCTCGATCGCCGCCTCGCTCAGGCGGTCGGACGTGCCGAGTCCCTCGCCGAGGCGCACGATCCGCGAGAACGCGTCGATCACGCGGAAGCCGCTGAAGGTCGGCTCCGCGACCAGCAGGCGGCAATTGTTGGTGCCCAGGTCGAGCGCCGCGTAGGCGGCGCGCCGACGCTCACGGCCCGGTATAGGAGCTTGCGTCTGAAGCGGCACCGCGCCGGTCTGAATTCGGGACGGCGCGGCCGCGGCGGTCTCGTCCCTCATCGGCGCGGCCGTCGATCCTTCGGGTCGGCCTTGAGCAGCGCGCTCGGCCTTCGCTGATCTGCGACCCTACAGGCTCGGCGGCGAACTGCAATGTCCCATCGCGGTCGCGGTCAGGCCACGGCCTTCATCGCGCTGGCCCGGCGCGGGATCGGGCGCAGGAGGCTCTTCACCTGCGAGTAGGGGCGGGGCCGGTTGATCACCTCGTCCAGCCGCGACCACAGCGTCTTGGGCGAGAACGGCTTGGCGATGATCTCGTTGACGCCGAGCGCCACCGCCCGGTCGACCACGTTCCGGCGCGGCTGGGCCAGCATCAGGATGATCGGGATCGTGGGGCAGGGGGAAGTGGTCGGCGTCCGCGCCAGCCGGATGAACTCCTCGCCCGACAGGATCGACAGGTCCCAGTCGATGATGCTGATGTCGGGCTTGCTCTCGGCGAGCACGCCGAGCGCCTCGGCCCCGTCCGGCGCCTCGAGCACCCGCTTGATCCCGACGCGCATCAGCATGTCGCGCACGATTCGGCGGATGTAGAGACTCTCGTCGACCACGAGAGCGGAGAGATCGGGGAAAGTCGGTGTCGCGATCATGGCCGGCCGAGTCTGCGGGGCGCGGGGCCGAGTGTAGCCGGACAGCCTTTGCGTTTCGCTAACGCCTTCCCTCGAATGGGAAAGGGCCGGCCCGGCGGCGGGGTCGGGCTCCGTTGTTTGCCGCAAGAAAGTAACGAAACGGGCGCCTCTGGGCCAAGAAGGTCCTTGCGGTCAAGGCCCGATTGCGTCAGGACTGGGGCGTTATTCTTGGTTACCGCGACCTGGGGTAATGATAGTGCGGGGCGTGGGCTGTCTGGGATGGCGCGCACGCGGTATTCGAGACAAGGGCGGCGGACGGTTTTTGCGAGCTTTCTATGGGACGTGGTCGTGATTTCAGAGGGCCGCAGAAGCGCGGCTTCGACGAGAGTGGCGAGCCGAGATGGCCTGATCAGGCTCCCCCCAGCGGCGGATACGGCGGCGGCGGTTTCGGCGGTGGCGGCGGTGGTTTCGGCGGGGGCGGTTTCGATCGCGGCCCGTCGCGTGGCGCGGCTCCGGTCGCGTCCGGGCCGGAGCGCGATGCGACGGTCAAGTGGTTCAACAAGGAGAAGGGCTTCGGCTTCGTCGAACTCGGCGACGGTTCGGGCGATGCCTTCCTCCACATCCGCGCTGTCGAGGCGGCCGGCCACGACGATCTGATGCCGGGCACCCGGCTGACGGTCACGACGGCCCAGGGCCAGAAGGGCCCGCAGGTCACGAGCGTCACCAGCGTTGACACCTCCACGGCCGAGGCGCCCGCGCCCCGGCGTGAGTTCCGCCCGCGCACCGGCGGCTACGGCGCCGGTGCCGGCGGCTACGGCGACCGCGACCGCGGTGGTTACGGCGGCGGTGGCGGCGGCTACGGCGGTGGTGGCGGCGGCGGTGGCCGTTTCGCCAGCGGCCCGTCGGTGGAGATGAGCGGCACCGTGAAGTGGTACGATCCCGCGAAGGGCTTCGGCTTCGTCTCGGTCAACGACGGCGGCAAGGACGTGTTCGTGCACCGCTCGGCGCTGTCCCGCGCCGGTCTCGACTCGCTCGCCGAAGGTCAGCAGGTCACGCTCGGCGTGGTCGAGGGCCAGAAGGGCCGCGAGGCCCAGAGCATCAACGTCGAGGATTGAGGATCGCGCGGCGGCCTCTCTGCCGCCGCGATCCGCGCGAAGACTGCGAGGCGGCGGCTCCCTGCGGGGCCGCCGCCTTCCTCGTTTCGGGACGATCCATGCGCCGCCTGCTGCTGTCCACGGCCCTGATGTTGCTCGCGGGGAGTGCCCGGGCGGAGGACTTCACGGGCTTCTACGCCGGGATCAACGCGGGCTACGGATGGGGACACGCGCGCGACGGCCGTGCCGCCGGTCCGGTGCCCGGGTCCGCCGCGGCCTCGACCAAACCGGACCCCGGAGCCGACCTGCCGCCGAGCGCCCGGAACGCGGCCGTGGCAATCCGCAGGTCCGGACGCGACGGCGCACCGGGAGCCGCCGGCTTCTGAGACGAGGCTCCGAGCGCGGGAGAGCATCGCCGCGCGCGCGGCCGAAGTCCGTTCTAAACACCTCGTTTCACACTGGAATCGTTCCGGAACATAGGCGTTGCACCGCGGCCTCGGCCGCTGCTAGGTCCCGCCATGGGCTCACGGGAACGAGAGGTGGCGCCATGAGCGCCCGCACCATGCCGACGCTGGCCGATCGCGCGGCAGTCGCCGGGCGGGTGCTGCTCGCGACGCTCGGCGGCTACGCGGTCGCCGCCCTGGCAAGCGCGCTGCTGGCGCTGATTCTTCCCGTCCAACGCGCCGAGGCGGTCTCGGCCGGAACGCTGGCGAGCTTCGCCATCATGGCGGGCGCGGTGATCTGGGTGTTCGCCGCCCCTACGCTCGGTCGCGCGGCCCTGGTCCTCGGCCTGATCGCCCTCCTGCTGATCGGCGCCCTGTGGCTCGCCGGCGCCTTCGTGTCCGGAGCGGCCGCGTGAGCCCTGCCCGGAGCTTCCGCCAGAAGATGGCGTGGCTGCACACGTGGTCCGGCCTGGTGGTCGGCTGGGTGCTGTTCGCCATCTTCGTCACCGGTACCGCCAGCTATTACCGCACCGACATCTCGGACTGGATGCGGCCGGAGCTGTCCGCGGCAGCCCCCGATCCCGCCGCGGCGGCGACGCGGGCCGGCGCGTTCCTGCGCAGGACAATGCCGGACGCGGCCGGTTGGTCGATCAAGCTGCCGAACGCCGAGACCTCGGCCGTCGAGGTCTACTGGTGGCCGAACTTCAGCGGCCCGTTCCACCACGCGCTGCTCGATCCCGCCACGGGCGAGCCCGCGCGCGTCCGCGACACGCGCGGCGGCGACTTCCTGTACCGCTTCCACTTCGAGCTGAGCCTGCCGCCGATCTGGGGGCGCTGGATCGTGTCGGCCTGCGCCATGGTCCTGCTGATCGCGCTGATCTCCGGTATCGTGACGCATCGGCGCATCTTCGCCGACTTCTTCACCTTTCGCCGCGACCGCTCGGCGCAGCGCGGCTGGCTGGACGCCCACAACGTGGTCGGCGTGCTGGCGCTGCCCTTCCACCTGATGATCGTCTACACGGGCCTCGTCACACTGTCGGCGACGCTGATGCCCTGGGGTATGAAGGCCGTCTACGGCGACGACATACTGCGCTACTACGCCGAGGCCGGCCTCGCGACGCCGGGCACGGCCCCGGTTGGCCGTCCCGGCAGGCCGCTGCCGCTCGGCGAGATCGTCGCCCGCGCCGCGGCTGCCGGCGGCGAGGCGCCCGAGGTGATACTCGTCTCCCATCCGGGCGATGCCGGCGCCACCGTGACGGCGTATTTCGAGGAGCCGCACGGGCTCGCGCACCTGCATCCGCAGATCGCCTACGTGGCCGATACCGGTGCGGAGATCGCCCGGGTCGGCGAGGCCGGCGCGGCGACCCGCACCGGGGCCGTGATGGCGGGTCTGCACGAGGCGCACTTCGCCGCCGCGCCGCTGCGCCTCCTGTTCTTCCTCTGCGGCGTGATGGGTGCCGCCACGGTCGCGAGCGGCCTCGTCCTCTGGACGGTGGCGCGGGCGCCGAAGGGCGCGGATCCCGAGGGCTTCGGCCTGCGCCTCGTGCGATTCCTCAACCTCGGGACCATCGCGGGCCTGCCGGTGGGCCTCGCCGCGTATCTCCTCGCGAACCGGCTGCTGCCCGACGGGCTCGGGGCCCGGGCGGACTGGGAGGTGCGCGCGTTCTTCGCGGCCTGGGTCGCCGCCGCCCTCGCCGCGGCCCTGTATCCGCGGCAGCGGGCGTGGTCGCTCGCTCTGGCCGTGCCGGCCTGCGCCTTCCTGGCGATAGCCTTCGTGGACGCGATCCTCGTCGGCCAGCAGCGCTTCCTCGCCTTCGACGTCGCCCTGGTGGCCGTGGGCGTCACTCTCGGCGTCGGATCCCGGCTGGCGGCGCGGCGTAAGCTGGCGACCGCGCGCCCCGCCAAAGCCAGTCTGTCACGGACGGTCGAAGCATGACATCCGCCGCGCTGATCCTCAGCCTGCTCCTCAGCTTCTCGGGCTTCGCGGCCCTCGCCCTCAGCCTCGACCGGCATCACCGGGCCGCCTACCGCGTCGGTGTGCCGAAGGCGCGGGTCGGAAGCTTGCGGATGGCGGGCTGGTGCGGACTCGGCCTCTCGTTCGCGGCGGCCGTTGCGGCGGCGGGCTGGAATTTCGGACCGGTGCAGTGGATCGGATCGCTGACGGGCTCCGCCCTGGCCGTGGTGGCGATCGTCGCCTATCGGCCGACCTGGCTGCGGATTGCGGCCCTGGCGGCGCTCCCGCTCGCGGCGGCGACCGTTCCGCTCGCCCTGCTCGGCTGAGCGACGGGGCCGACTCTCGGCGCGCACGGTGATTCGGCCGTCCGGACGTCCCAAACGCCGCTCGTCGCGGGAGTACGGTCCGGGCTGGGAATTTTTGCCCGCTCGCGGTGACGGCGGGAAGCGCGTAGGATCGCCCCACTCGCGCACTGGCCAAAAGTCCACCTTGATTCGACAGGCCAAAAGCCATTGGCTGCGAACAGAGCGGAAGCGGATGCGGCCCCCACGATCGGTCGTCCGAGCGCCAGCTTAAGCCCAAGAGCCGCGGTTCGCGAGGCCGGGGCCCACGGAGGGAACATAGCCATGAACAAGCCGGAATTCCTCGGCGACTCGAAGGTCAAGTCGCCCTTCTCGGCCCGCTACGACAACTTCATCGGCGGCCAGTGGGTCGCCCCCGCGGCCGGCCGCTACTTCGAGAACACCTCGCCGATCACCGGCAAGGTGGTGTGCGAGGTGGCCCGGTCGGACGCGCAGGACGTCGAGAAGGCCCTCGACGCCGCCCACGCGGCCCGGGAGGCCTGGGGCCGCACGGCGCCGGCCGAGCGCGCCCGCATCCTCCTCAAGATGGCCGACCGGATGGAGGAGAACCTCGACCTGCTCGCGCTGGCCGAGACCTGGGACAACGGCAAGCCGATCCGCGAGACGACTCACGCCGACATCCCGCTGGCCATCGACCATTTCCGCTACTTCGCCGGCTGCGTGCGGGCGCAGGAGGGCTCGATCTCCGAGATCGACCACGACACGGTTGCCTACCACTTCCACGAGCCGCTGGGCGTCGTCGGCCAGATCATCCCGTGGAACTTCCCGATCCTGATGGCGGTGTGGAAGCTCGCCCCGGCGCTCGCCGCCGGCAACTGCGTGGTCCTGAAGCCGGCCGAGCAGACCCCGGCCTCGGTCCTCGTGCTGGCCGAGATCATCGGCGATCTGCTGCCGCCGGGCGTGCTCAACATCGTCAACGGTTTCGGCCTCGAGGCCGGCAAGCCGCTCGCCTCGTCGCCGCGAATCGCCAAGATCGCCTTCACGGGTGAGACGACCACCGGCCGCCTCATCATGCAGTACGCGTCGCAGAACCTGATCCCGGTGACGCTGGAGCTCGGCGGCAAGTCGCCGAACATCTTCTTCGCTGACGTGGCGAACGAGGACGACGACTTCTTCGACAAGGCCCTCGAGGGCTTCACGATGTTCGCCCTCAACCAGGGCGAGGTCTGCACCTGCCCGAGCCGCGCGCTCGTGCACGAGTCCATCTACGACCGGTTCATGGAGCGCGCGGTGAAGCGCGTCGAGGCGATCACCCAGGGCTCGCCGCTCGATCCGGCCACGATGATCGGCGCCCAGGCCTCGGGCGAGCAGATGGAGAAGATCCTCTCCTACATCGACATCGGCCGCCAGGAGGGCGCGCAGCTCCTCACGGGCGGCGAGCGCAACGTCAAGGACGGCGAGTTCGCCGAGGGCTTCTACGTGAAGCCGACCGTGTTCCGCGGCCACAACAAGATGCGCATTTTCCAGGAGGAGATCTTCGGGCCGGTCCTGTCGGTCACGACCTTCAAGGACGATGCCGAGGCGCTCTCCATCGCCAACGACACGCTCTACGGCCTCGGCGCCGGCGTCTGGACCCGCGACGGGACCCGCGCCTACCGCTTCGGCCGGGCGATCCAGGCCGGTCGCGTCTGGACGAACTGCTACCACGCCTACCCGGCCCACGCGGCCTTCGGCGGCTACAAGCAGTCCGGCATCGGCCGCGAGACCCACAAGATGATGCTCGATCACTACCAGCAGACCAAGAATATGCTGGTCAGCTACTCGGCCAAGAAGCTCGGGTTCTTCTGAGTTTCTCCCCGGGTCAACCCCCGAGACAACTTCAGCCCCGGCCGAGAGGCCGGGGCTTTTTCGATCCCGGATCGCGCGGTCAGTAGAGGCCGAAGCCGTAGCCTTCGAACGGCGCGTTGACGATGGAGCCTGGAGCCAGCGGCCCGGCATCGCCGCTGACGCTCGGCACGTCGTCCGGCGGGCCGTCCCAGCCGACCACGCCCATCGGGTTATCGGGAGTGACGTTGGGATTCCCCGCCACGCGCCACGCGTGCTGCACGAACAGGGGGTGCTCGCGGGGTTGAACGCGCAGGACGAGCGGCTCGGCGGCGGCGGGCCCTGCGAGACCGGCCACGGCCAGGATGAGGCAGGCAGCGCGTGTGCGAACCGACATGGTGCGGGCTCCTGATCGGTCGGGCGGTGTCCGCCGCCCTCCGGCGACACAACGCGCGACGCGACCGTTCGGCGCCGGCATCCGGCGCGATGCGCAGTGGAAACCGGCCGGGAACACAGCATATTCAGACATCGACAGGGAGGACGGCATGACTTCGGACCAGGTTATCGACGCCAACGTCGCCGAGCAGGCCGGCGTCGACGGGACACCCCTGCGGGTCACCGCCACCCCGGCGGCGCTCGCCCTGATCGATGAGCTGAGGCGCGAGTACGGTCCGGTCATGTTCCACCAGTCGGGCGGCTGCTGCGACGGCTCCTCGCCCATGTGCTACCCGGTGGGCGACTTTCTGGTGAGCGACGGCGACGTGAATCTCGGCACGGTGGGGGGCGCGGACTTCTTCATCAGCCGGTCGCAGTTCGAAGTCTGGAAGCACACGCACCTGATCCTCGACGTGGTGCCGGGCCGCGGCGGCATGTTCTCGCTGGAGAACGGCCGGGAGAAGCGTTTCCATATCCGCTCGCGCCTGTTCTCCGAGGCGGAGAACCGTGCGCTCGAGGGCGCGTGCAAGCTCTGAGGACGGGCTGAGCGGGGAGGCGATTGCCGTGGCGACCGTGAAACTCTGGTCCGATGCCGAGGCCGAGGCCGACGCGCGCGTCAGCGCGGTCTTCGCGGACATCCGGGCGACCCGGGGATCCGACGTCGTCAACAATTTCTGGCGCGGCCTCGCCAACGATCCCGCGCTGCTCGAGCGGACTTGGTCCGCCCTGAAGACCGTCATGGGGCCGGGGACCCTCGATCCCCTGACCAAGGAACTGGTCTACATCGCGGTCTCGATCGCCAATGGCTGCCCGTACTGCATCCACTCCCACACCGCGGCTGCGCGGGCCAAGGGCTTGACGGAGGGCCAGCACGGCGAATTCCTGGCGGTGGTCGGGATGGCCAACCAGACGAACGCGCTGGTCAACGGTATGCAGATCCCCATCGATGCCGCCTTCAGAGTGGAGGAAGGTTCATGAGTTCCGCGTCCGGCACGGAGAAGCAGGGGTTCCGGGTGGTGCACGAGAGTGCGCCGTTCCGCGGCAAGCAGGGACACATCTACCGGCCGGCGATCTCGGCCGAGGCCGTGGGTTCGCGGGCGCTGCACATGCAGCTCCTGGAGATCCCGCCCGGTGAGCGGGCCCACGCCCACAAGCACGAGCACCACGAGACGGCGATCTACGTGCTGTCGGGCGTGTCGGGCTGCTTCTGGGGGGAGCGGCTGGAGAACCACGCGATCGCGGGCGCCGGCGAGTTCGTCTACATCGCCGCCGACGTGCCGCACCTGCCCTACAACCGCAGCCAGACGGAGCCGGTCACGGCCGTGATCGCCCGGACGGACCCGAACGAGCAGGAGAGCGTCGTCCTGCTGCCGCACCTCGAGGCGGGCGTCGACTGGTCGAAGGCCGAGGCCTAGCGTCTCAGCGCTGCTCGATCCGCTCGTTGGCGAGACGCTCCGCCCGGGTGCGCTCGTCGGCCGAGAGACCGGAGAGGGTCTGATCGAGCCACGCGTCGGACAGGCCCTGTCCGGCGGCCGCGAGGTTCCAGGCGGCCGCCTCCACGGGGTTCTTGGCAACGCCGCGGCCCACCGCGTACAGCCGCGCGACGCGGTTCTGCGCGATGGCGTTGCCGCGCGAGGCCGCGTGCAGGAAGTACCGGGCGGCCGCACGCTCGTCCTTGGTGACGCCGGTGCCGTTGAAGAGAAGGATCGCGTACTCGACCTCGCTGGCGAGATCGCCGTTGTCGGCGCCGCGCCGGAACAGCTCCGCGGCCTTCGACGGATCCTTCGGCACGCCGCGCCCCTGCAGGTAGAGCACGCCCAGGTCGTGCTGGGCCGGGCCGATCTCGGCGTCTGACGCCTTGCGGAACTGCGCGGCGGCCGCCGCCTCGTCGGCCGTGGCGCCGGTGCCGATCAGGATCAGGCCGAGATTGTAGGCCGCGGTCGGTGAGCCGTGGGCCGTGGCCTGCTCGAGCCAGCGCCGCCCGGCTTTCGGGTCCTTCGGCATGCCGCGACCGTCGAGGGCCATCAGCCCCAGGGAGGCCATGGCGGACGCGTCGTTCTGCGCGGCCGCCAAGCGATACCAGTCGGCCGCCTTGACCGGATCCTGCTTCACGCCGAGGCCCTGATTGTACAGCTCGCCGAGCAGCGTCATGGCGGCGGCATCCTTCGGATTCGCCTCGATGCGCTTCGTCGCCTCGCGGAAGGCGGTGACGTACTGGCCCTTCTGATAGGCGCCGTAGGCAAAGTCCGGTGGCTGGCCGCCCGCTGGCGGCACGGCGCCGCGCGAGTAGTTCGGCGTGTAGGGGCTCGGCAGTTCCGGCATCGGCGTCTTGCCGGTCTGCGCCGCGGGGCCGATCGCGCCGGGCGCCGCGGTCCGGGCCGGATCGGCCGGTCCCGAGGCCGCCCAGGCCGGCAGCGCCAGCAGCGCCGCGCCGGCGACGGCCGCCAGACGACGGACGTCGCGGCCTCTCACGCCTCGGACTCCCGGACGGCGCGCTGGGCCCGCTCGACCGCGCCCGGATCCGGCAGCCAGAGGCCGCTCTCCAGGCCGACGAACTCGGCACCCGTCGCGGCGAGAGGCGCGATCTCATCGGCGGCAGCCGCCACCGCGATGCACGGTGTCTCGAAGATCTCGGCCCACCACGCGGCGCGGGCCCGCACGGTCTCCGCCTCGGGCGCGACGCCGTCCGGGTACAGACCACCGAACATCAGGTAGTCGATCCCGGCCTCGCCGGCCTCCATCGCGCCGTGCTTGGTCTCGAGGCCGCCGGCGCCGAGGATTCGCCCCTCCCGGAGCCGGCCGCGCAGGTCCTTCAGGTCGCGCGGCTTGTCGACGTGGATGCCGTCGGCGCCGCCCCGGATCGCCACCGCGGCGAGATCGCCGGCGAAACCCGGACAGGCGACGACCAGGGCCGCGCCGCGCTCCTGCACGAGCGGAGCGACCGATTTGACGCGGGCCGTCAGCCCGCGCTCGTCGGTGGCAGCCAGCCGCAGAATCACGGCGGCGACATCGCCGGCTTCGCACGCAACCTTCAGGGCCGTCACGAAAGCGGCGATGCCATCCGCTTCGAGACCGTGCGGTCCGAGCAGGGCGAGACGGGCGCTATTGCTCATCGAAACCGGCAACCCGCGCCCTACTGCGGCCCGATCTTCGGGTCGAGGGCGCCGCTGGCGTAGCGCTTGGCCATCTCGGCGACGGAGATCGGGCGGATCTTCGAGCCCTTGCCGGCGGTGTTGAACTCCTCGAAGCGCTGCTTGCAGAGCTTCGTCATCGCCTCCATGGCGGGCTTGAGGTACTTGCGCGGGTCGAACTCGGACGGGTTCTCGGTGAGCACCTTCCGGATCTGGCCGGTCATCGCCATGCGATTGTCGGTGTCGATGTTGATCTTGCGCACGCCG
Organism: Methylobacterium sp. 22177; assembly: GCF_052045615.1. Taxonomy (NCBI): domain Bacteria; kingdom Pseudomonadati; phylum Pseudomonadota; class Alphaproteobacteria; order Hyphomicrobiales; family Methylobacteriaceae; genus Methylobacterium; species Methylobacterium sp. 22177. The sequence goes on from NZ_JBQEPK010000001.1 coordinate 175,338, forward strand.
TGCTTGATGCCGCGCTGGATCTCCTCGACCGGGACGCCCCAGGTCGGCTTCATCTGGCCGCCGTACTGGTTGATGATGTCCTGCAGGTCCTGCGGCACCGACGACGAGCCGTGCATGACGAGGTGGGTCGTCGGCAGGCGGCGGTGGATCTCCTCGATCACGTTCATCGCCAGCACCTCGCCGTCGGGCTTGCGGGTGAACTTGTAGGCGCCGTGGCTCGTGCCCATGGCGACGGCCAGCGCGTCCACCTTCGTGGCCTCGACGAACTTCACCGCTTCGTCCGGGTCGGTCAGGAGCTGGTCGTGGCTGAGGGTGCCCTCGGCGCCGTGGCCGTCCTCGGCCTCGCCCTGGCCGCTCTCCAACGAGCCGAGCACGCCCAGCTCGCCCTCGACCGAGACACCGGCCCAGTGGGCCATCTTGGTGACGTTGCGGGTGATCTCGACGTTGTAGGTGTAGTCGGCCGGGGTCTTGCCGTCGGCCTTCAGCGAGCCGTCCATCATCACGGAGGTGAAGCCGTACTGGATGGCGGTGGCGCAGGTGGCTTCGTTGTTGCCGTGGTCGAGATGCATGCAGACCGGAATGTGCGGGTAGATCTCGACGAGGCCGTCGATCAGCTTGGCCAGCACGACGTCGTTGGCGTAGGCCCGGGCGCCGCGGCTCGCCTGGAGGATCACCGGCGAGTCGGTGGCGTCGGCGGCCGCCATGATGGCGAGGCCCTGCTCCATGTTGTTCAGGTTGAAGGCGGGCACGCCGTACTCGTACTCAGCGGCGTGATCGAGGAGCTGCCGGAGGGTGATGCGTGCCATCGTGCGTGTCTTCCCGTTTCCCGTTTCGTCGTCCGCCGGATCGCCGGGGGTATCAAGAAACCCTCAGCTGCGCTGTATCGTGTCGCTCTGCCGGGTGCCTCGCTTTCGGTCAATCTCCGGCAGGGCGCAGGACATTCTTTCGGCGGATGATCCTCACCCGGTCCGGTTCACCGGTGCCACGACGCGTTCCTCGCCCTCGCTGACTCGCGCGACGAAGTCACGGCCGTAACCCGCGATGTCGCGCGCATCCCGGCCGCGTTCCGCCCCTCTTCGCGCATGCCGAGATCGAGGCGGTCGATCCGCCCGTCGAGGCGCGTCACCGTCCCGGTCCGCAGATGCGCCAGGCTCGCCTGGACGCCCTTCGGGATCTCGAAGGCTGCGATCTCCACGTGGTCACCCCTGGCCTCGGCCCCCCGGCCGACGACGGCCGGCCATGTAGATAGGGTCGTGTCGCAGGCGGAGGAGAGCAAGGCGACCCTCTCAGCCTTTCGCCCGCAGCGCCTCGACGCCCGGGAGGGCCTTGCCTTCCAGCCACTCGAGGAAGGCGCCGCCGGCGGTCGAGACGTAGGTGAAGTCCTGCCCCACGCCGGCATGGTTGAGCGCGGCCACGGTGTCGCCGCCGCCCGCGACCGAGACGAGCTGGCCGTCCTTCGTCCGCGCGGCCGCGTGCTTGGCGGCGGCCACGGTCGCGGCGTCGAACGGGGCGAGCTCGAAGGCGCCCAGCGGGCCGTTCCACACCAGGGTCTTGGCCCCGTCGATGGCGGCGTTGATCTCGGCGACCGAGCGCGAACCGGCATCGAGGATCATGCTGGCGTCCGGCACGGCGTCCACCGGTACGGTCTCGTGGGGGGCCTGCGCCTTGAACTCGCTCGCGGCGACCGCGTCGACCGGCAGGATGATCCGGCAGCCGGCCTTCTCGGCCGCCGCCAGGATCCGCGTGGCGGTCTCGGCGAGATCCTTCTCGCAGAGGGACTTGCCCACCGCCTTCCCCTGCGCGTGCAGGAAGGTGTTGGCCATGCCGCCGCCGATCACCAGCATGTCGACCTTGGCGACGAGGTTCTCCAGCAGATCGATCTTGGACGAGACCTTGGCCCCTCCGACCAGCGCGATCACCGGGCGCTGGGGCGATTCCAGGCCCTTGGTCAGCGCATCGAGCTCGGCCTGCATCTCGCGGCCGGCATAGGCCGGCAACCGGTGCGCCAGACCCTCGGTGGAGGCGTGCGCGCGGTGGGCCGCCGAGAAGGCCTCGTTGACGTAGACGTCGCCGTTCGCCGCCAGGGCGTCCGCGAAGGCCGCGTCGTTCTTCTCCTCACCCGCGTGGTAGCGGGTGTTCTCGAGGAGGAGGACGTCGCCGTCCTTGAGGGCCGCCACCGCCTGCGCGGCGGCGTCGCCGACGCAGTCAGCCGCGAAGGCGACATCGCGTCCGAGGGCCGCGCCGAGGGCGGGAACAACCGGCTCGAGCGAATCCTTCGGCTCGCGCTTGCCCTTCGGTCGACCGAAATGGGCGAGCAGGATCACCTTGGCGCCCTGCTCGGCGACCTCGCGGATCGTCGGTGCGACGCGCTCGATGCGGGTCGCGTCGGTCACGCGCCCGCTCTCCATGGGCACGTTCAGGTCGACGCGCATGAGGACCCGCTTGCCCTTGAGGGAGCCGGCATCGTCGAGGGTGCGGAAGGCGCTCATGCGGTCTGGTGCGGTCCTGTGCGAGGCGGGGCGATTACTGCGCGGTGGTGCCGATGGTGGCCCGCTGCGGCAGCAGACGGTCGAGGTTGAGCCGCTGGACGGCCACCATCAGGACCACGGTCAGGATGGCGGTGATCACGGCGGTGAGGACGAGGGCGCCGGTCCCGGGCAGGCGCCGGGTGCGCTCGGCGAGGCCGCGCATCTCCGTCCGGAGCGCCGCGAGGTCGGATTGCCGCGCGGATTCGTTCATCCGGCTCGCGGCGTTCTCGACCTTGTCCTCGACCCGCGACAGGAGCGCCTCGGAGCGGGCGTACTTGTCCTCGATGCGCGAGCACTTATCCTCGATCCGCGCGAGCTGATCGAAGAGCTGATTGGCCGGGAGCGTGTGGGACGGGACCGCGGAGGCGGCGGGTGCGGCGGTCGGTGCCACGGCGGGTGCGTTGGGCGGCGGCGGAGCCGGCCTGGGGGCGGGCGGCACGGCTGCCGGCCCGCTCGACGTGCCCTGCGAAGCGTCGGTCATCCCTGAAGAGTCCCTGGTTCGAAGATAGGCCGTCCGAAGAGAAGTGCGGCCGCCGGCCTCTCAGGAGGCGGCGACCGCTGCAGTCCAGCTCAGATGAGCTTGGCCATCGCGACGGCCGTGTCGGCCATGCGGTTCGAGAAGCCCCACTCGTTGTCGTACCAGGTCAGGATGCGCACCAGAACGCCGTCCATGACCTTGGTCTGGTCGAGGTGGAAGGTCGACGAATGCGGGTCGTGGTTGAAGTCGATCGAGACGTTCGGCCGGTCGGTGACGCCGAGGACGCCCTTCAGCGGACCGGAAGCGGCGGCCTTGATCGCGTCGTTGATCTCCTGGACCGTGGTCGCGCGCTTGGCCGTGAAGACGAGATCCACCGCCGAGACGTTCGGGGTCGGCACGCGGATCGCGGTGCCGTCGAGCTTGCCCTTGAGCTCCGGAAGCACGAGGCCGACGGCCTTCGCGGCGCCGGTCGAGGTCGGGATCATCGAGAGCGCCGCGGCGCGGGCCCGGTAAAGATCCTTGTGCATCTGGTCCAGCGACGGCTGGTCGTTGGTGTAGGAATGGATCGTGGTCATGAAGCCGCGCTCGATGCCGACGGCCTCGTCCAGCACCTTCGCCACCGGGGCGAGGCAGTTCGTGGTGCAGGAGGCGTTCGACACGACGTGGTGCTCGCCCGTGAGCTTGTCGTGATTCACGCCGTAGACCACCGTCAGGTCGGCGCCGTCGGCCGGGGCCGAGACGAGGACGCGCTTGGCGCCGGCGTCGAGATGGGCCTTCGCCTTGTCCTTCGACGTGAAGATGCCGGTGCACTCGAGCGCGATGTCGACGCCGAGGTCGCGGTGCGGCAGCTCGGCCGGGTTGCGCACGGCCGTGACCTTGATGCGCTTGCCGTTCACCACCAGGAACTCGCCGTCGACCGCGACCTCGCCAGGGAAGCGGCCGTGCACGGAATCGTAGCGGAGCAGGTGGGCGTTGGTCTCCACCGGGCCGAGATCGTTGATCGCCACGACCTCGATGTCGCTGCGGCCGGCTTCCGCGATCGCCCGCAGGACGTTGCGGCCGATGCGTCCGAATCCGTTGATGGCAACCTTCGTCACGGCGTGACTCCTTCCTGATGCGGCTCGCCGCGCGCCGGACCTCGGGAGCGGTCCGCGAAGCGGTCTCGGCGGCCCGCCATACCGTCCGGGCCGGGCCGGACGGGATCTGGGCGGGCGGGTTTGAACCTGCGATGAACCGGACCGGGAGAGGCCGGGCTTCGACGCCCGTGACCGTCGGATCGGACGGTGCTGGCTGAGGCCTCGGAACTGTCGCGGACCGGCCCTCCGGCATGTCTCGCGCGGTCCCTCTCGGGATCGCGCGGCTGTCTAGCATGGAGCCTCGACCTGTCAAACGCGTCGCTGTGACAAAGACCTTCGATCCACCGACCAATAAACAGGGATTGCCAGGATCCATTCGGTCAGCGGGCGGATCGGGGATCGAACGCGATTTCGCGCTGGAATTCCGCCTGCATTCGACCGAAAGCTTCGCGTCGGGGTAGACGAAGAACCATGGCCGACGAGACCGAGACCCTTTCCATCGACGACGCGCTCAGCCGGCTCGAAGCGGCGATCACCCGCCTCGACGCCGTCGTCCAGCACCGCCTCGAGACCGACGCGCAGCCCGACGACCGGGACGCGGAGCTCGCCCTGATGGACGAGGATCGAGCCCGGCTGGCCGCCGCCCTCGACGCGGCGAGCGCCCGCCTCGCCGCGGTCTCGGCGACGACCGGGGAGGTCGGGCACCGGCTCGACCGGGCCATCGAGACCGTTCAGGATGTGCTCGGACGCGCCTGACCCCACCGCCCCCGCCTGTCGGAGCGACCAGCGGAGCCATCCTTGCCGCAGATCAACGTGACCATCGACGGCCGCAGCTACCGCATGGCCTGCGGCGAGGGGGAGGAGGCGCATCTGACGGGCCTCGCCGCCACCCTGGACGGGCGCATCGCCGAGATGCGCAAGAGCTTCGGCGAGATCGGCGACATGCGCCTGCAGGTCATGGCGGCGCTGACCATCGCCGACGAGCTCGCGGAGCTGCGGTCGCGGATCGCGACGCTGGAAGGCAACGTCGCGGAGCTGCGCGCCGCCGCCGAGACCGCGGAGCGGGGGCGGACGGAAGATGCCGAGCGCGCGGCGTTCGGGATCGGTCGGGCGGCCGAGCATATCGGGCGGCTCGCCGACGCCCTCGGCGCGTCGGCGCCGCGGGCCTGATCCGCGGCGCCCGGACGTGCCTCGCGAGGACCGACGTCCCCATGAATCAGAGACAGGCCGTGAGCGCCTGTCCTAGGAAGGCGCGGCGTCGAACCGGGTCCGCGCCGCCTGGATCGCGCCGTGGCTCTCCTCGGCCCATCGGACGAGGCGCGCCAGCGGCTCGAGCAGGGCGACCCCGAGGTCCGTGAGCCGGTACTCGACGCTGGGCGGCTTCGTCGGGAACACCGTCCGCGCCACGAACCCGTCCCGCTCGAGATCCCGGAGCGTCTGCGTCAGCATCCGCTTGGAGATGTCGGGCAGCGTGCGGAGCAGGGCGCTGAACCGGAGCGGCCCGTCGGCCAGGGCGATCAGGAGCAGCATCGACCACTTGTCGCCCACCCGATCCAGCACGTCCCGGACCGGGCACGCCGCCGGATCGAGGGTGCCGGCCCGCCACACCGCGTACTTGGCCGCCAGCTCGGCGCGGGCGGGCGGCAGCGCGGTCTCCTTCGCGTAACCTGGTCCCAAAATCCTGCCTCCTTCACCGCCCCAGTGGTCTCATCTAGTGACCATGTCCCGGAATTGAACCATGGGAGACAGGCATGACGCGGACCGATCATCCGAGCTACTTCGTGACCGGCGCCACGGGCCAGCTGGGCCGACAGGTCATCGCGGCGCTCCTGGAGCGCGTGCCGGCCGGCGCGGTGATGGCCGGCGCGCGGGACACCGAGGGCGAGGCGGCTCTGAGCCTGCGAAGCCTGGGCGTGGCGGTCCGCCGGGCCGACTACGCCGATCCGACGAGTCTGGACGCGGCGTTCCAGGGCATCCAGCGCCTCCTGCTGATCTCGTCGAGCGAGATCGGCCGGCGCGTGGCGCAGCATCGCAACGTCATCGACAGTGCCGGACGGACCGGTGTCGGTCTGATCGCCTACACGAGCGTCCTGCACGCCGACACGTCGGCCCTCGCCCTGGCCGAGGAGCATCGCCAGACCGAGCGGCTGCTCGCGGATTCCGGCGTGCCGTTCGTCGTGCTGCGCAACGGCTGGTACACGGAGAACTACGCCGCCGGCATCGCGCCGGCGCTCGCCCACGGCGCCGTCCTCGGCTGCGCGGGCGACGGGCGGATCGCCTCGGCCGCGCGGGTCGATTACGCGGCGGCGGCGGCGGCTGTTCTCACCGCCGAGGGGCAGGGCGGCCGCATCTACGAGCTGGCGGGCGACGAGTCCTACACGCTGACCGAGTTCGCGGCGGCGATCGCCGCCGCGGCAGGCAGACCGGTCGCGTACCGCGATCTGCCGCAGGCGGAGTACCGGGCGGCGCTCGTGGCCGCCGGGATACCGTCAGACTTCGCCGCGCTGCTCGCCGACTCGGACGCGGCCGCGGCCCGCGGCGCGCTAGACGACGACACGCGTCAGCTGAGCGCGCTGATCGGCAGGCCGACGACGCCCTACAGGTCCACGGTGCACGACGCCGTCGCGCGCCTCTGAATCCCGTGCGCGACTGTCCGCATCGTCACTCCGTCTCGGCGATGTAGCGCCCCAGCGCCGCCGCGGCCCGGAGCATGTGGGCGCGCATGCGCCGGGCGGCCGTCTCGCCGTCGCCCTCGGCGATCGCCGCCAGGATCTCGCCGTGCTCCTCCCGCGAGCGGCGGATCCGGTCGGCATGGCGGAGCTGCGTGCGCCGGAACGCGGCCAGCCGCTCGCGGATCGCCAGGGCCTGCTCGGCCATGAAGCCGTTATGGGTCGCCGTGTAGAGCGCCTCGTGGAAGGCACGGTTGAATCGGTCGTAGGCGTCGACGTCGCCCGCCTCGACCGCCTGGGCGGACTCCTCGTGGAGCTCCATCAGCTCCCCGCGCTCGAGGGGCGTCATCCGGTAGGTCGCGAGTCGAGCGCACATCGCCTCGATCTCGGCGGTCGTCTCGAACATGTCGGCGATCCGCTGCGGCGTCAGGCGCGCCACCACCACGCCCCGGCGGGGCCGGATCTCCACGAGCCCGGAGGCGGCGAGCTGGCGTAACGCCTCCCGGACGGGCGTGCGCGACGCGCCGTAGCGATCGGCCAGGTTCTGCTCGTCGAGGGCCGTACCGGCCGCGATCGTCCCCGACGCGATGGCGTCGGTGAGCGCGTCGCGGATCCGGTCCGAGAGCAGCCCGCTGTCGATCTTCCGGAAGTCTCCGTGCATCCGCCGTTCCTCGATGTCCCGTCAGCGGCGCCTGCCAGTCCTCGGGAAGACGATGAGGAACAATACCCTAATCCGCGCGCGCGCACCCGCATTTCGACCGGGCGCACCGGGAGACCGCCGCTTCAGTCGACCAAAGCCTGGACCGTGAGGAACAGGATCGACGGTCCGACGAGGCAGCCGATGCCGGTGTGGAACGTCGCCGTCAGCGCGCCGTAGGGAACGAGCTTCGGATCGGTCGCCGCGAGGCCACCATACGCCATGGCCGAGCGCGGGTTGTCGAGGCCGATCAGCCGGGCCCCCCAGGGGCGTCCCGACATCACCATGATCGCTTCGGTCACGCCGGTGGCGATGGACAGCGCCATCACGGTGGAATCCGCGTCGACGCGTGCGTCGGGGAGCGTTTCTTTCCCGGATCGGCCTTTGAGCTGTCGCGGAAGGTATGCAAGAGGTTGGCGGAACAGCAATCCCGTATACGAAACTGTCAATGGCACGGGTTTTAAAATACCGAACTGGGGGCTATGTAAAGTCCGGTACACCGATTGGAGCACGCGGATGGGCGACTGGCGCGGTGAGAGGCAGGCACGCGACGCGCGGATCGCGGCCGGGCGCGCCCACGCGGACGGCAAGGTCGTGCCGGCCGCGGCCGTGGTCGACCTGCTGGAGGCGATCCTGCGGCCCGGCGACCGCGTCTGCCTCGAGGGCGACAACCAGAAGCAGGCCGACTGCCTCGCCCGCGGCCTGAGCGCCTGCGATCCCGCCAAGATCCACGACCTGCACATGGTCCAGTCGGGAATCGTTCTGCCCGAGCACCTCGACGTGTTCGAGACCGGGATCGCCAAGCGGCTCGACTACTCGTACTCGGGCCCGCAGGGCGCCCGCATCGCCAAGATGCTCTACGGCGGCCAGATCGAGCTCGGGGCGGTCCATACCTACCTCGAGCTGTTCGCCCGCTATTTCGTCGACCTGACGCCCAACGTGGCGCTGATCGCCGGCGTCTCGGCCGACCGGAACGGCAACCTGTATACGGGGCCGAACACCGAGGACACGCCGACCGTCGTGGAGGCGACCGCCTTCAAGAACGGCGTCGTGGTCGCGCAGGTCAACGAGATCGTCGACACGGTCCCGCGGGTCGACATCCCGGGCGACCGAATCGACTTCGTGGTCGAGGCCGACAAGCCCTTCTACGTGGAGCCGCTCTTCACCCGCGACCCGGCGGCGATGACCGAGACGCAGATCCTGATCGCCATGATGGCGATCAAGGGGATCTACGCCGAGTACGGCATCAGGCGGCTCAACCACGGCATCGGGTTCGGCACGGCGGCGATCGAGCTGCTGCTGCCGACCTACGGCGAGAAGCTCGGCCTCAAGGGCAAGATCGCCACCCACTGGGCGCTCAACCCGCACCCGACCCTCATCCCGGCGATCGAGTCGGGCTGGGTCAAGCAGGTCCACTGCTTCGGCTCCGAGGTCGGGATGGATCGCTACATCCGCGAGCGGCCCGACGTCTTCTTCACCGGCGCCGACGGGAGCCTGCGCTCGAACCGGGCGTTCTGCCAGACGGCCGGCCTCTACGCCTGCGACATGTTCATCGGCGCGACGCTCCAGATCGACCTGATGGGCCATTCCTCGACCATCACCCAGTCGCGGGTGGCAGGCTTCGGGGGCGCGCCCAACATGGGCTCGGACCCGCACGGCCGCCGCCACCCCTCCGATGCCTGGATGAAGGCCGGCCGCGAGGGCCAGATCGTCGGCGATCCGGCGCTGATGCGCGGGCGCAAGCTCGTGGTGCAGCTGGTCGAAACCTTCGGGGACAAGCTGGTCCCGACCTTCGTGGAGAAGCTCGACGCTCTCGAACTGGCGAAGAAGATCGGACTCGAGCTGGCACCGGTGATGATCTACGCCGACGATGTCACCCACATCGTCACCGAGGAGGGCATCGCCAACCTGCTGCTCTGCCGGGACGCCGACGAGCGCGAGCAGGCGATCCGGGGCGTTGCGGGCTACACCGGGGTCGGTCGCGGCCGCGACCGCGCGAAGGTCGAGGAACTGCGCGCCCGCGGCGTCATCCGCCGCCCGGAGGATCTCGGCATCGAGCCGCTCGACGCGGACCGCGCGCTGCTCGCCGCGAAGTCGATCAAGGATCTCGTGCACTGGTCGGGCGGCCTTTACGAGCCGCCGGCCCGGTTCCGGAACTGGTGAGCGTCGCGCGATGACGGATCCGCACGCGAGGAGACGGCGATGGAATCCCTGACCTTCCGCCACACCACCGAGAAGCCGCTCTCCGGCTCGGCGCCGAGCGCGATCACCGGCGTCGTGGCGTCCGGCAACCTGGAGATCCTGCTCGAGCGGGTCCTGCCGCCGGATACCTGCGAGGTGGCCATCGAGACCCCGATCGCCGGGTACGGCGGCGTCTGGGAGGCGGTGGTGGCCGATTTCGTTGCCCGGGCGCAGCCGGGCGGCCTCCGCATCAGCATCAACGACGGCGGCGCCCGCCCTGACACCGTGTCGCTGCGCCTGCTCCAGGGCGCGCGGCTGATGGAGGCCTGACCATGGCTGGCGACCGCGCCGCGCGCCCCGATCCGGACGCCCTGAGCTGGTACGAGGCCACCGCCCGCCAGCGCGTGCTGGCGCTCACCGATCCGGGAAGCTTCCGCGAGTTCCTGCCGCCGACGGAGCGGCGGATGAGCCCGCACCTGCCGCTCTTCGATCTGCCCCGCGCCTTCGACGACGGCATCGTGGTCGGCCGCGCGCGCCTGGACGGCGAGCCGGTCCTGATAGCCGCCCAGGAGGGCCGGTTCATGGGAGGCGCCTTCGGCGAGGTGCACGGGGGCAAGCTCGTCGGCCTGCTCCGAGCGGCCCTGGAGCTGAGGCCGAAGGCGGTCCTGATCCTGTTCGACACCGGCGGCGTCCGCCTGCAGGAGGCCAATGCCGGCGAGACGGCCATCGCCGAGACCATGCGGGCCATCGTCGAGGCCCGCGCGGCCGGCATCCCCGTCGTCGGGCTGATCGGCGGCCGGGCCGGCTGCTACGGTGGCGGCGGTCTGATCGCCGGCACCTGCTCGCGGCTCGCCGTGTCGGAAGGCGGGCGGATCTCGGTGTCCGGCCCCGAGGTGATCGAGACCAACAAGGGCGCCGAAGAGTTCGATTCCCGCGACCGAGCCCTGGTCTGGCGGACCATGGGCGGCAAGCACCGCCGCCTGATCGGCGGCGCCGACGCCTTCTGCGCCGACACGGTGTTGGCCTTCCGCGCGGCCGCCCGCGACCTCGTCGGCCGCGCCCCGCCCTTCGACCTGGACACCCTGGAAGCCGAGCAGGCGCGCCTGGAGGCCCGCATCGAGCGGTTCGGCGACTGTCGCGACGCGACCGATGTCTGGGCGCGCCTCGGAGTGAACGATCCCGAGGCCGTGCCCGCGATGGACACGGCCGCCTTCGACGAGACCGTGGCCCGGAGTCCAGAGGCCGACCATGACGCTCGCTGAGATCCTCGCCTCCCTGTTCCCGCAGGGTCACGCGGTGGCGGTGCGCGACGGTCTCGTGTCCGGCACCGGACCGTTCGCGGGCGGCCGGATGCACGTGGTCGGCGTCGACGGCGACACGCCGCTGGGCACCGACGGGGCACTGGTCCTGTCGCGGGCCGTGCTCGACGCCGTGCGGTCCGGCGACCGCGCGCCGATCCTCGTGACTGTGGATTCCGACAGTCAGCGCATGAGCCGCCGCGACGAGCTGCTTGGCCTCAACGAGTGCCTCGCGCACCTCGCCAAGGCGCTGCTCCTGGCGGACCGGTCGGGCCATCCGACGATCGGGCTGATCTACGGCCACTCGGCCGCTGGCGCCTTCATCGCGACGGCCCTTGCGACGCGGGTCCTCGCGGCACTGCCCGGGGCGAATCCGAGCGTGATGGACCTGCCGTCCGTCGCCCGGGTGACCAAGCTGCCCCTCGAGAAGCTGCAGGACATGGCGAAGACGACGCCGGTCTTCGCGCCCGGCCTCGACAACATGGTCGCGACGGGCGCCGTCCACGTGGTCCTGGACCCGGACCAGCCCCTCGAGGGCCAGATCCGCGGGGCGATCGACACGATGCAGGCGCAGGACATCCGCGACCGTCTGGGCGCCGAGCGCGGCGGCCGCCCGGTCGCCCGCGCCGTCGCGGCGGCCGTCGCCGACCAGGCCCGCCTTGGCTGAGCCTTTCCGACGCCACGACCTCGTCCGGGCCGACCCGGCGGCCTGGGCGGCGTGGCGCGTTGGCCGGCCCAATCTCAGCGCCGTCCCGCATCTGGAGCACTGGGCCGCTTCGGGCCGACCGCTGATCGTCCGCCGCCGCATCCCCGGGGAGACCGGCGACGCGGTGCCGCTCGGCCTGCCGCTGCCGCCCGCGGACGGCAAGCGGCGGATCGGGCTCGCCCTGCCGGCATCCGCGCTGTCGCCGGCGCCGGTGGTGAGCCTCGCCGAGGCCGCCGCCCACGCGCCGGTGCCCTGGAGCGCGACCCTCGACGCGCTGACGGAGCTCGGCCGACGGCACGGCCTCGCGCCGCGGCCCTTCGGCAGCCTCCTGTGGCAGGCGGTCACGGGCCTCACCTACCTCAGCGCCAACTCCGACCTCGACCTGCTCTGGCCGTGCCGACCTCCGGTGCCGGTCGGCCTGCTCGACGGCATCGCCGCGGTGGCGGAGGCGGCGCCGATGGGCATCGACGGGGAGATCCTGCTGCCGGACGGCGCGGGTCTGCACTGGCGCGAGCTGCGCGCGGCGCCCGAGGACGGCTCGGTGCTCGCCAAGAGCCTGGAGCGGCTGCTCCTGCGGCCGGTCGCGGGCCTGCGGGGCCCGGGCCCCGCATGACCCTCGCGATCCTCCTTCCGGGCCAGGGTGGCCAGCACCCGGCGATGTTCGACCTGACGGCCGATCATCCGGCGGCCCAGGACGCGTTCGCGGCCGCCAGGCCGCTCCTCGGCGGCGCCGACCCGCGCGACCTGGCCCGAGCGGGCGGCGACAACCTGCACGCGAATCGGACCGGCCAGATCCTGTGCTGCGTCGCCGCCCTGACGGCGTGGCGGGCGCTGGAGGAGGCGGCGCCGGACCGGTCGATCGTGGCCGGCTACAGCATCGGCGATCTCGCGGCCTGGGGCGTCGCCGGACGGCTCGATCCCGCCGACGTGCTCGCCCTGGCGGCCCGACGGGCGGAGGCCATGGACGCCGCTTCCGGCACGGGGTTCGGGCTTGCGGGGATCCGCGGCCTGAGCCTCGACGCGCTCACGGATCTCGCGGACCGCCACGGCTGCCACCTCGCCATCCGCAACGCGGCCGACAGCGGTGTCGTCGGCGGTCCGCGCGCGACGCTGGAGACGCTGTGCCGGGAGGCGACCGGCTCGGGCGCCCAGAGGGCGGTGGTCCTGCCCGTCCACACGCCGTCGCACACGCCGCTGCTCCACGCCGCGACGGCGGCCTTCCGGGACGCGCTCGCCGCAGTGCCGCCGCGTCGGCCGCCGCTCCGCGCGCCGCGGCTGGTCAGCGGGCTGGACGGGAGCACGGTGTTCCGCGACGCCGACGGCCGCGAGAATCTGGCGCTCCAGATCTCGCGCACGATCGACTGGGCCGCCTGCCTCGACGCGTGCCGCGAGTACGGCGCGGACCGCGTGCTCGAACTCGGGCCAGGCCACGCCCTCGCCACGATGGCCCGGGCCGCCCTCCCGGCGGCGCGCGTTCACGCCATCGAGGAATTCCGCTCGCTCGGCGGCGTGGCGGACTGGCTCGCGCGACCTTAGCGGCGCCGCACAGATGCCGCACAACCCTTGCGGATGGTTGTCCCCGGGCGGCGCTAGTCTGGTGATGTGCCCTTCCGGCTCCGCTTGCTTGGCACAATACTGATGTCGACACCTCGCCTTGACGCGCGGCCCGTTGCGGTCGTAGCAGCCGGGCATCTTCGGGACGGGACGGGTTCATGACGGCCAAGCGAGCGCTGATCACGGGAGTGACGGGCCAGGACGGCGCGTATCTGGCGCAGCTGCTCCTGCAGAAGGGCTACGCCGTCACCGGCATCGTGCGGCGCTCCAGCCATGCCGGCGTGTTCGATCACCGGTTGAAATGGCTCGGCATCCTCGACGATGTCGAGCTGGTCGACGGCAACCTGCTCGACCAGTCCGCCCTGCTGCGCATCGTCCAGGCGGCCAAGCCCGACGAGATCTACAACCTCGCGGCCCAGTCGTTCGTGACCTCGTCCTGGCAGCAGCCGCTGCTGACCGGGCAGGTCACCGGCCTCGGCGCGGTGCACATGCTGGAATGCCTGCGCTCGGCGGCGCCCCAGGCGCGCTACTACCAGGCCTCGACCTCGGAGATGTTCGGCCTGATCCAGGAGGCCAAGCAGAGCGAGTCGACGCCGTTCTACCCGCGCTCGCCCTACGGCGTGGCCAAGCTGTACGCGCACTGGATGACCATCAACTACCGCGAGAGCTTCGGGCTGCACGCGTCGAACGGCATCCTGTTCAACCACGAGAGCCCACTGCGCGGCGTCGAGTTCGTCACCCGCAAGGTCACCGACGCGGTGGCGCGGATCAAGCTCGGCCGGCAGAAGGAGCTGCGGCTGGGCAACATCGACGCCAAGCGCGACTGGGGCCACGCCCGCGACTACGTGAAGGCGATGTGGCTCATGCTGCAGCAGGACCGCCCCGACGATTACGTGATCGCCACCGGCCGGACCACGACGGTGCGCGACATGTGCGAGATCGCGTTCAAGCACGTCGGCCTGAAGGTGGACGACCACCTGATCGTCGACCCGGCGCTGTTCCGGCCGGCAGAGGTCGAAGTGCTGCTGGGCAACCCCGCCAAGGCCAAGGCGACCTTCGGCTGGGAGGCCGAGACCAGCCTCGAGGCGCTGATCACCGAGATGGTCGACGCCGACATCAAGCGCCTCAGCGCCAACGCCTGAGCCGTCGGGCTCGCCGCCGGCGGGCTCCGGGTCCATATGGCGCGCATCCCTGAACGGAGAGGCGCGCCGTGAAGACCTACCAGCTCTACATCGACGGGCAATCGGTCGATCCGGTCGAGGGCTCGTGGTTCGAGTCCATCGACCCCTATCGCGGCGAGCCCTGGGCCCGCATCCCGCGCGCCGGGCGCGCCGACGTCGACCGGGCGGTGGCCGCCGCCAAGCGCGCCATGTGGGACGGCCCCTGGGCCACCATGACGGCCTCGGCCCGCGGCAAGGTCCTGCGCCGGATCGGCGATCTCGTCGAGCGCGAAGCCAGGGCACTCGCCGAAGTCGAGGTCCGCGACAACGGCAAGCTCTTCGCGGAGATGTACGGCCAGACCCGCTACCAGCCGGAATGGTGGTGGTACTACGCGGGTCTCGCCGACAAGGTCGAGGGCGCGCAGGTGCCGATCGACAAGCCCGAGACCTTCGCGTTCACCCGGCACGAGCCGGTGGGCGTGGTCGGGGCGCTGACGGCGTGGAACTCGCCGCTCCTGTTCGTCGCCTGGAAATGCGCCCCCGCGCTCGCGGCCGGCTGCGCGGTCGTGGTGAAGCCGTCCGAGTTCGCGTCCGCGAGCACGCTGGAATTCGCCCGCCTGACCAAGGAGGCCGGGCTGCCCGACGGCATGTTCAACGTCGTCACCGGCTTCGGCGGTGAGGCCGGCACCGCCATCGTCGAGCATCCCGACGTCGCCAAGATCACCTTCACGGGCTCCGACGTCACCGGGGCGAAAGTCTACGAAGCGGCCGCGCGGCAGATCAAGCGCGTATCCCTGGAGCTCGGCGGGAAGTCGCCCAACATCGTCTTCGCCGATGCCGACCTGAAGGCCGCCGCCGCGGGAGCGATCTCGGGCATCTTCGCGGCCACCGGGCAGACCTGCATCGCGGGATCGCGCCTGCTGGTGCAGAACAGCATCCGCCAGGAATTCACCGAGCGCCTGATCGAGCTCGCCCGCACCGCCAAGCTCGGCGACCCGATGCAGGCCGACACCAACATCGGGCCGATCACGACGCCGCCCCAGTACACGAAGGTGCTCGACTACATCGCGCTCGCCAAGAGCGAGGGTGCGCGCTGCGTGTTCGGCGGCAATCCCGCCTCCGGTCCCGGCGTGCTCGGCGGCCAGTTCGTCGAGCCGACGATCTTCACGGGCGTCACCAACGATATGCGCATCGCCCAGGAGGAGGTGTTCGGCCCGGTGCTGTCGATCATCGGCTTCGAGGACGAGGCCGAGGCGCTGAAGGTCGGCAACGACGTGATCTACGGGCTCGCGGCGGGCGTCTGGACCCAGGATATCGGTCGCGCGATGCGCATGTCGAAGGGGCTCCGCGCCGGCACCGTCTGGGTGAACACCTACCGGGCGGTGAGCTACATGATGCCGTTCGGCGGCATGAAACGCTCGGGCATCGGCCGCGAGAGCGGGATCGAGTCGATCCGCGAGTATCTGGAGACCAAGAGCGTCTGGATCTCCACGAGCCGCGACGCGCCGGAGAACCCCTTCGTCATGCGGTGACCGAGCGGGCCGCGCCGCGGTACGGCGCGGCCCGCCCTAATTCGTGGCCGATGGCGCGCGGTCCGGCGGCAGCGCGAGGGACGCCAGAATGAAACCCATGAAGAAGAGGAAGTACTGGTTGACCGACAGCTCCTCGAACATCAGCGACGGGATCAGGAACACCGCGCTGTAGGTCAGGAACGGCCCGAAGGCGGCGGGCGCCAGCAGGATCCGCCCGAGGCCTGCGATGAGCAGCAGCGCCGTGGCGATGCCGCTCTGGAGCGCCAGAGACACGAAGCCGTTATGGGGCGTGACGAGGCCGGTCAGCGCCTGCAGCTCCTCCCGCCTAGCGACCTCGCCGACGCCGAACGGGTATTCGGCGACGAGCTGGAGCGCGGTCACGCCGGACAGGAACCGCTCGTCGAAATTGCCCGTGACGTTGTGGTCCCCGGCGAAGCGCCGCTCGATCGCCTGGGACAGGGTTCCCGGCAGCGGGATCTCCCCCGTCACTGCCCAGGCCACGAGCAGGACGCCCAGGACGCCGAGCGCAACCAGCACGGCCGGCGCCCTGAGGTTCCGCCGCATCACCAGGCCGAGGAACAGGAGCGGCATGAACAGGCCGGCGCGGTTGTTGGTGAACGGGAAGCTCGCCAGGAGGGCCGCGACGTAGGCGAGGTAGATGATCTTGAGGTGATAGCGCAGGCTGAGCAGCAGAGCCGCGGCCCCGGCCAGCGCGAAGACGTGGCCGGTCTCGTTGCCGGAGGCCCAGAGGCCGCCCTGCTTGTCCTGCACGAACAGCTTCAGCTCCTCGTCGAGCCCGTCCGTCGGGACCGCGAGCCCGAACCGGTCGAGCTGGGTGCCGGAGGCGGCGAGCAGCAGCGCGGCGAGGGAGGCGAGCATGCCGGCGAGCAGGCCGACGCAGAACGCGTCCTCGACGCGCCGGTCGCGGAACATCACCAGCAGGATGAACGCCTGGACCACGTAGAGCAGCAGGACGAGGGTCAGGTAGACGTCGCCCGCCTGCTTGTGCGCCTTCAGCACCAGCGAGGCCGCGATCAGCGCCAGGATTCCGGACAGCGGCGCGGCCTGCCGCACCGCCTCTGCCACGACGGCCCGGCGTAGACCCAGCCAGGGGATGAGCAGGAACGGCAGCAGGTCGGACAGGCGCTGGAACGGAAGCCCGAAGGTCGAGGTCAGGACGTTGAAGTTCAGGGCGGCGCCGAGCAGGAACACAGCGACGCGGTCCGCGAAGAGGGACGCGGCCGGCGCACTCGTTCCGATCGGCAACGCCTGTCCCGCCATCGCCCCGCACCGTCTCCCGTACCCGCCGCCGATGCCGCCTGCCGGCCGCGGGGTCTCCGGCAGGCAGTGTCGCCCACAATCGTTGGCGGAGGGTGCAGATCAGGCCGGGCGCCGCAGAAAGAGGCCGACGGCCGTGCGGAGCGTGTCGCGCATGAAGATCCAGGCGAGACTCACGTAGGCCGCGATCCCGATACCGACGGCCGCGACGAGGCCGAGCCGGTCCCCGAAGGCGGCGTGGATCGGGGTCTGGACGAGCAGCACGAGCCCGGCCATCGCGCCGGCGCAGAGCGTGATCGGCGCGAGGAGCCGCACGAGCCGCCCGTTGGTGACCGGGACGACGCGCCCGGCGCTGGCGACGATCGCGGGCGTGAACAGGTAGGCCCGCACCACGTGCCCGGCGACGAGTGCGGCGAGGCCGAAGGGCGCGCTCACGAGCGCCGCCACGGCGCCCAGGCCGAACTGCGCGCCGGCGAGCCGCAGGGCGGTGCCGTTGCGGCCCAGAGCCGTGAAGACCATCCACAGCATCGAGGTCGCGACGAATTCGGGGGCGAGGAGGGCTAGCGTCCGCAGCACCGGCGCCGCGTCGTGCCACTGGTCGCCGAACAGGAACGGGATGAGGGTCGGGGCCACGGCCGCCATGCCGAAGAAGGCGGGCACCGCGAGGAACGCCGAGGCCTCGGCGAATCGGTGAAAGGCCGCGGCCAACTCGCCCGGCCGGTCCTGGAGGCGCGCGTAGGTTGTCAGCCCGACCGTGGTGAGCGGGATCACTGCCACTTGGCTCACGAGGTCGATGCAGCGCCACGCGAGGCGCAGATAGCCGACCTCGGTCGCGGAGAGGAAGTAGGCCGCGATCACCTCCTGGCTCCGGATCGAGGCGACGAGCAGCAGGTAGGTGCAGAACAGCCGCGAGCCGAAGGCGATCTGCTCGCGCACGGAGGCGAGGTGGAGCCGCAGGGGCGGGATCCAGCGGGCCGCCGCCCAGGTCAGGAGCGTGGTCGCGGTCGCGGCGACGAGCCGCTGCACCACGAGGCTCCAGACGCCGTAGCCGTCGAGGGCCAGGACGAGGGCCGCGGCCCCGCCGAGGATGTTGGCGCCGAGCGCGCGCAGCGCGAGCTTGCGGAAGCCGAAGCTCCGCTGGAGCCGCGCCTCGTGGATCGCGCCTGCGGCGGTGATCACGAAACAGGCGGAGAGCGCGCACAGGACCGGCTGCAGCGTGGGCAGGTCGAAGATCCAGGCGATCGGGCCTGACAGCGCCGCGAGGCCGGCGGCGCAGACGGCGCCCGTGGCAAGCATCACCCAGAAGGCGGTGGCGGCGAAGTCCTCGTCGAGGTCGGCGCGCTGGACCACCGCGTCGGGCAGCCCGCAGCGGGCGACGATCTGCAGGATGTCGATGAAGACCGCCGCGATCGCCACCATTCCGAACTCGGCGGGCCCGATCAGGCGGGCGAGCACGAGGAAAACCCCGAAGCTCAAGGTCACATTGCCGACGGAGGCGACCGCCACCCAGCGCGCGGCGTCGAACGAGCGGCGCGTCACGGCGGCGCCGGAGGCGAGCCCCGGCTCCTCCTCGGCGGCGGCGGCCTCCGACAGGACCGGCGCGGCGGCGGTCACGGGCGGCTCGCCCGACGCTCGGCGACGAGTTCGGCGTAGAGGTCGAGATACTTCTCGGCGACGCGCTCCGAGGTCGATTCGCGGATGACGTGCTGGAAGGCGCGCTCGTCCGGCAGGTTCCCGCGGCCACGGTCGATCACCGTCCGCAACCGCGCGGCGAGGTCGGCGTCGTCGCCCGGCGTGAACAGCCAGTCGGCGTTGTCCTCGCCGATCAGTTCGGGGATCCCGCCGGAGGCCGCCCCGATGACCGGAACGCCCATCGTGTAGGCCTCGTAGATCGTCCGGGGCGACGGCTCGGCCCAGAAGGAGGGGACGATCAGCACGTCGACGGCGCTGAGGAACTCGGCGGGCTTCGCCCAGCCGACGAACTCGATCGGCAGATCCTCGGCCCGCGCCTTGAAGCGCTCGATGGAGTCGTCCATCGCGTGGCCGGCGACGAGGCACCGCCAGTCGCCGGGACCGATCCGCCGGAAGGCATCGATCATCGTGCCGACCCCCTTCTCGGTGTTGATCCGGCCGAGATATCCGAACGTCATCGGCCTGCCGGTCCGGTCGATCCGGCGCCGTGCCTCCGGGTCGCCCCCGGGAACCGTGCAGGAATAGAAGATCACCCGGCGCCGCTCGGGCGCGAGATGCGCGAACAACCCGTGGTCGACATGGGTCTTGAGGATCTCGGTGCCGACGCTGACGACGGCGTCCACCGACCGGTTGGTGATCTGCTTGGCGGCGTTGACCACCTTGCAGCCGAGGTGCCAGCGGTCGCACGGCTTGCCGTCCTTGAACATCGCGGCGTTGCCACAGATCAGGTCGTACTCGCAGACCGTGTGGACGATCGGGATCCCGCGCTTGGCCGCCTCGCGCCAGACGAGGGTCGAGACGTCGAGCAGCGAGTGCGTGTTGACGATGTCGGGCCGGAAGTCGTCGAGGACGCGGCCGAACTCGGCCGCCACGGCGAAATTCCACTGCTGCTTGAGCTTGGCCCAGGCGCGGCCGAACCGGCTCGCCTGGGGCCAGTCCTCCAGCCAGAAATCGTTGTGGTGGGCCATGCGGTAGACCGTGACGCCGCCGCGCACGCTCTTGGGCTCCGGCTCCCGCGCGATGCAGGCCGCTGCCACCGTGTGGCCGGCCGCGACGAGTTCCTCGGCGAGATGCTCTACCGAGCGCTCGGCGCCGCCCACGATGTAGGGCGGATAGAGGGCGCTCAGATGCAGGATCCGCAGCGGTCCGGTCACCGCGCGCGCGGTGGCCTGATCCCTCGGCCGGTCCTGGCCCTGAGCGCGCGGCTCCTCGGTCAGGAGCCGGGCGTAGTTCGACGACAGGGAGGGGGTCATCATGGACGGCACTCGCTGAAATGCGGGCGCTCCGCGCGGGCGGAAAGCTCGGGAAGCGGTTCGGTGCGGGTCGCGGCGTAGAGGTCGAGGAAGGCGGTCGCGACGGCGACCGGATCGGTGCCGGCGCGGATCCGGGCGGCGCGGGCGAGACCTTCGGCGAGGCGGGCCGGCTCCGCGACGATCCGGGTCATCGCGGCGGCGAGCGCCGACGCGTCGCCCGGCGGGACCAGCCAGGGGCCCGGCCCGACCTGCTCGCCGATGCCGCCGGTGGCGGTGCCGATCACCGGGACGCCGCGCCCGTAGGCCTCCGCCACCGTCCGGCCGAAGGGCTCGGGCCAGACTGGCGGGACCACGAGGCAGTCGAGACCGTCGAGGAAGGCGTCGCGCTCCACGTAGCCCAGGAAGTTGACGGGCAGGCCCTCGGCCAGGGTGCGGTAACGGTCCAGCCCGTCCACGGCGCGGCCCGCGACGGCGAGGCGCCAGCCCGCCTCCGGCAGGCGTCGGCAGGCCTCGAGGAGCACGTCGAAGCCCTTCGCGCCCTCGATCCGGCCCAGATAGCCGAACCGGACCGGCGCGCCGGGCGCGCGCTGCCTCCGCGCCACGGGTGAACCGGGCCGGATCGGGTTCCAGATCACTCGGCGCAGCGACGGCGGCACGTGGGCGAAGAGGCCGGCGGCGACGTGACGGTCGAGGATGTCCGAGCCCACGGCGGTGACGGCCGTCACGGCGAGCTGGCAGCGCCGGTGCGGCGCCGCGTAGAGGCGGCACTTGAGATGCTGGCCGGCACAGGAACGCCCGTGGCGCACCATGGCGCCGTTGGTGCAGAGGCTGGTGAAGTCGTGCAGCGTGTGCACGACCGGCACCCCGAGTCGCCGCAGCAGCGGCCATAGCGCTGGCGGCAGTTCGGAGATGGAGTGGGTGTTGACGAGGTCGGGGGCGAAGTCCCCGACCGCCCGCATCATCCGGTCGAGGGCGTGGCGGTTCCACTGCGCCGCGAGCTTGTAGCGGAGGCGGTCGACCCGCCCGCGCTGGGACCAGTCGAGGATGTGGAACGGCGTTCCGTACCCGGTCCGGTAGACGGTGACGCCGTCCTGCAGGACCGGTCCGCCCTCGGTCCGCGCCGCGCAGGCGACGGCGACGTTGTGGCCGAGCTCCGCCTGGGTCCGGGCGAGAGTCTCGACCATCAGTTCGGCGCCGCCGACCTGCTCGGGCGCGTAGAGTGAGCTAAGGTGCAGGATGCGCATGCGGCACCTCCCGGGCGGTACGCGCCGTCGCGCCGTCCCGCAGCGCGTCGAGCAGCAGTGTCTCGTAGCGGCGGGCGGTCTCGGCCCAGTCGTAGCGCCGGACATTGTCGCGACCGCGGGCGATCAGCGCGGTCCGGAGCCCGGGTTCGTCCAGCAGGCGCCGCAGGCACGCGGTCAGCGCCGCCGCGTCGGCGGGATCGAAGGTGAGGGCGCCGGCGCCCGCGATCTCCGGCGTGGCGGAGCGGTCCGAGCAGATCACCGGGCAGTCGAGGGCCTGCGCCTCCAGAACGGGCAGGCAGAATCCCTCGGCGAAGGACGGGACGCACAGGCACAGCGCGCCGCGATAGAGGGCCGCCAGCCTGTCGTCGCCGATGTGCGACAGGCGTGTCAGCGGGACCGGCGCGCCGCCGAGCGCGCCTGCGATCGCCTCGTCGTGATCCTCGCCGACGTGGACGATCCCGAGTCCCGGCCGCCCGAGCCCGACCACGGCGCGCGCGAGCGTCGCGAAGTTCTTGTTGTACAGGGCGTTGCCGACCGCGAGCACGTACGGCCCCGCGGGGATCTCGGCGGCGGAGCCACCCGCCGTCGGGTCGAGCATGGCCGCGGACGGCACGGTCCGCGTCCGGGCGCGGAGTCGCGGGTAGTGGTGCTCCAGATCGCGCCGCGTCGCCTCCGAGACGGCGATCACCCGGGCGCTGCTGCCGAGGACCAGGCGGAAGATCGGGTCGGTGGTCAGGGCCTCGCGGGAGCGGATGCGCCCGGGCAGCGTGCGGAAATAGAGGTCGTGCACGACGCTGACGCGGGCGCGGCCGCCGAACGCCGCCCCGTAGGGATCGATGTTCAGCACCACGTCGATGGCGCGGGCGCGGCACAGCCGCGGGACGGTGAGGCACTGGCGCAGGACGTCGAGCAGCATGATCCGCGGCCGCTTCACCGTCACGACCTCGACGCAGTCGCGGATCGCCGCCGGCAGCTGATCGCGACGCCAGGGGGAGCGCAGCACCACCGCGAAGGTGCCGCGCGCGACGAGGCCGGCGATCACCCGGAAGGCGACGAGCGCGACGCCCGACGGCCGACCGGCATGCTGGCTCGGCATGTTGACGAGGACGCGCGGCATGGCGGGTCTGACGGCTCCGAACGGGAAAGGGAAACGCGGGCCCGTCAGGCCCGGCCGGCGACCTGGAGGATGATGTCGGTGAGATCGCGCTGCATGCGGTCCGCGCCGTAACGGGACAGCGCCCGCTCGCGCGCGAGCGCCGTGCGCGCCCTGAAGGCGTCGGGAGCGGCGAACAGCGCCGACAGGGCCGCCGCGAGGCGGTCCGGCCGCCGCGGCGGCACCAGGGTTCCGGCCGCGCCGCCGTCGAGGATCTCGGCGGACGCGCCGGCGTCGGTGGCGATCACCGGCACGCCGACCAGCATGGCCTCGACGAGGGTACGGCCGAACGGTTCGGGATCGACCGAGGAGTGCACGACCGCGTCGACCGCCTGCATCAGCCTGGGGACATCGTCGCGCTGGCCGAGGAACAGGACCCGGTCCGACAGGCCGCGCCGCGCCGCGAGGTCGCGCAGATGCGCCGCGTAGGCATCCTCGCCGAAAAGGGGCGCCCCCACCACGACGCAGCGCAGGCCGGGCAGGGTCGCCAGCGCGTCGATCAGGACGTCCTGC
The DNA here is from genome assembly GCF_052045615.1 of Methylobacterium sp. 22177. Lineage (NCBI taxonomy): Bacteria > Pseudomonadati > Pseudomonadota > Alphaproteobacteria > Hyphomicrobiales > Methylobacteriaceae > Methylobacterium > Methylobacterium sp. 22177. Next base: position 198,350 of record NZ_JBQEPK010000001.1, read on the forward strand.
CCCTTCCACGGCGCGAGGCGGCTGAAGACGCCGACGAGGGGACCGTCCGGCAGGCCGAGCTCCGCGCGCAGGGCGGCGGCACCGCAGGGCACCGGGTCGACGTCGAGGCCGTTCGGCACGACGCGGATCAGGGACCGGCGCCCGCCGGCCTCGACGAAGGCCCGCGCGGCGGCCTCGGAGGGCACGATCACCCGGGCGGCGCAGAGATTGGCGAGCCGGACCTGCAGGACGCGCTGCGCCCGGCCGAAATGCGCGCTGTCGAGGATGTCGTGCAGGTGCCAGATCAGGGGACGCCCGGCGGCGCGGGCCGCCGGGGCGGAGAGCAGGAAGGCCTTCTGCGAGTTGGCGTAGACCACGTCGCAAACACGGGCACCCCGGGCGATCTCGAGAGCCAGGGCGCCGAGCTGGCCCAGGACCGGCAGCGCGCTCAGGGGGGAGACATCGCGCCGGAGGCCCGCCAGGGCGGACCGTCGGCGCGCGAGGCGGATCTCCAGGCCCTGATCGCGCAGGGCCTCGGTGAGGGCGCCGTCCTCGAACAGGAACGCGGTCGAGCCCGGCCACGGCCGGACGGCGTCGCGGAGCACCAGCTCGGCTCCCGACATGGTGCCGGTGTGGCTCACGAACAGGACGCGCGGCCGAGCGGCGACGTCGGACCGGGTGGCCCGCACCCGGTCAAGGAGGCCGCGCTCGGCGAGCGCTTCGGCGGGAAGCACGTCGTTCATCGCGCGCTCGCGGCCGCCCGGGGATCGGGAAGCGGCATCACGTCGTAGGTCGACTGGATACCCGGGCGGACCATGGTCATGGCGATCCCGAGGACGTGTCCGCCGGCGCGGCGCAGGTTCGCCACGGTCTCGACGGTGTCGGAGAGCTGCGAGCGGCCGTAGCGGGCGCAGCAGAGCACGCCGTCGACTTGGCGGGCGAGCATCGGCGCGTCCATCAGGAGACTCGTGGGCGGCGTGTCGAGGAGGACGAGGTCGTAGCGGCGGCTCCACTTGAGGAAGTCCGCCATCCGGTCGCCCATCAGGAGCTCGGTCGAGTCGGCCGTCGGCGTTCCCGCGGGGATGACGTCGAAGCGTCCGGCCCGGACAACGGCCTCGGCCGGGTCGATCTCGCCGCGGAGCACGCCGCCGAGGCCCGCGCCGCGGCCGAGCCCGAGGGAGGCCTCGAAGTTCGGGCGCCGCAGGTCGCACTCGACCACGAGCACCCGTCGGCCGCTGGCGGCGCCGATCCCGGCGAGTGCGAAGGCCGTGAAGGATTTGCCCTCCCGCGGCTTCGCCGAGGTGACCAGGATGACGCGGGACTTGCCGGCGCCGGCCAGCACGAGATGGGCGTGCAGGTTGCGCAGGACGTTCTGCATCACCGGATAGACCCGCGCCCGCGCCAGGGCCTCCGCGAGGTCGAGCTCGCGCTGGCGCTCAGAGAAGCGGCCGACGAGGCCGGCGGTCTCCAGGCTCGGCAATTGCGCGAAGACCGGTGCGCCGGTGCCCGCCATCAGCTGCGCCGAGGTGCGCACGCGCCGGTCGGTGTAGTCGCGCAGCAGCGCGGCGGCGGCGGCGAGCACGCCGGCGAGCACGAGGCCGCCCGCCAGGAACGGCACGGCCTTGGGCGAGAACGGCTCCTGCGGCAGCTCGGCGAGGCTGACCAGCCGCGTGCTGCCGGTGAGGATCCGCCGCTCGGTCTCGAGCTCGCCCGCGCGCTTCACCAGATCGGCGTAGCGGGTGCGCTTGATCTCGGCGTTGCGCACCATGCCCTCGATCGAGGCCTCGTCGTCCATGGCGGCGGCGGCGTCCGTCTTCGCGGTCTCGAGTTGGGCGCGCAGCGACTTGGCGAGGGTGCTCGAGGCCTCGTAGGACTTGCGCAGGCCCCGCGCGACGTTCCCGATCTCCTGCTCGATCCGCGCGCGCAGGCTCGCCTGCTCGGTCTCGAGCGCCCGGATGACCGGATGATTCGCGCCCAGCAGGGTGCTCTGGTTGGCGAGCTGCGCGCTGACACCGCTGAGCTGCTGCTTCAGCGAGACGATGGTCGGGCTCGCCAGGACTGCCGGGGCGCTGTCGGCGCCGCGGGCGCCCCTGGCCTCGATCTCGCTCAGCCGCGCGGCGGCGTCCGCTTTGGCGGTCTCGGCCGCGGCGAGCTGCTGGCTGATGCTGGTGAGCCGCTCGGCGCTGATCGGGGCCAGCGAGCCCTTCAGCAGGCCCTTGCGGCGCCGGAAGGTTTGGATGCGGGTCTCGTCGGCCCGGATCGACGCGTCCAGCTGGCTGATCTCGGTGTGCAGCCAGTCGGCCGCCGCCTTGCGGCTCGAGGCCTGCGCCTCGCGCTGGTCTTCCAGGAAGGCGTTGATCAGGCCGTTGGCCATGGTCTGCGCCGTCTCGGGCAGCGGCGACTTGTAGCCGATGGTGATGATGCGCGAGCGGCCGGAGCTCAGGACCGTGTAGCGCCTCTGCAGATACTCGACGAGCGCGTTGCGGTCGGTCGTGAGCTTCGTGCAGGCGGCGTCCTTCTTGTCGCTGATCCGGTCGGGATGACCGCCGGTCGCCGCGTAGCGGCACTCGGCGAGGACCGCGGCGATGAGGTTGTCGTCGATGGCGAGGCGCAGGAGCCGTGGCGAGCGGATCACCAGGATCTGGCTCTCGATGTCCGCCGGGTCGCCGATCTTCTGGATCCAGGCCATCGAGGCGTTGTTGGCGCCCGGCTCGGCCTCGGCGACGATCACCGAGCCGCTCGCCACGTATTGCGGCTGGATCATCAGCAGCGCGGTGACGGCGAGGCCGAGGACCGCGGCGAACACCGCCAGGAACAGGGTCCGGCGATGCCAGATCCGCGCGAGGGCGGCGGCCAGCGGACCGCCGCGCGCCGGCTCCTGGGGGAGGGCGCGGACCGGCGCCCGGTCGGCCAGATCGACAGTCAGGAAGGACATGCGATCTGCCCTCAGCCGACGGCTTCGAGGCGCGGCACGATCCGCGGGCGCGTCTCGCAGGCGGCCCGGTGCAGGGCCATCTGGTCATCGACGAAGTTCGAGAACCGGCTGCGGAACAGCTCGGCCGAGAACGTCTCGGCCTGCGCCCAGCAGGCCTCACGGGTGAAGTGGCTCTCCTGCAGCAGGAAGCGCCGGACGCACTCGGCGATCGCCTCGGGCTCGGGCACGTCGAAGAACATCCCGGTGCGCTGCGGGCCGCGGGTCTGGACCGTCTCGCGGGCACCGCCGCGGCCCAGCGCGAGGACGGGCGTGCCCTCCGACGTGGCCTCGACCACGATGATCCCGAAATCCTCTTCGGCCGCGAAGATGAAGGCGCGGGCCGTGGCCATGAGGTGGCGCAGCTCCGCGTCGGGCACGAAGCCCGAGAATGTCACGTTGGGCCCCGCGATCTCGCGCAGCCGCGCGGCATCCGGCCCGGAGCCCGCCACCACGAGTTCGAGATCGGGAAGCAGCGCGAAGGCGCGGATCACCGCCTCGACGTTCTTGTAGGGCACGAGGCGGCTGGCCACGAGGAAGTGGTTCGCGCGCGGGCCGTCGTACCGCAGGGTCGGCAGCGTGATCGGCGGGTGGATGACCTCGGCGGTGCGGCCGTAGACCTTGTGGATGCGGCGGGCGACGAAGGCCGAGTTGGCCACGATCGCGTTGGGACCGGCCGCCGTGCGGAAATCCCAGACGCGCATCCGGTGCAGGATCAGCCGGGCGAGCAGGCTCTTCATGCCCGCGTCGCAGCCGCTCTCCCGCAGGTAGGTGTGCTGCATGTCCCAGGCGTAACGCATGGGCGAGTGGATGTAGGAGACGTGGAGCTGGTCGGGCCCGGTCAGGACGCCCTTCGCCACCGCGTAGCTGCTCGAGATGACCAGATCGTAGGCCGACAGATCGAACTGCTCGATCGCGAGCGGCATCAGCGGCAGGTAGTTGCGGTGCCGCGTCCGCGCGAAGGGCATGCGCTGGATGAAGCTCGTCCGCGCCTGCGTGTAGCCCAGCCGCGCCCGGTCTGCGTCGGGCAGGAAGTCGAAGAGGGCGAAGACGTCCGCGTCCGGATAGATCCGCAGCAGCTGCTCGAGGACACGCTCGGCGCCACCGACGATATACAACCAGTCGTGAACAATCGCGACGCGCATCACAGCTTCCTCGTCGGTGCGCCGGACGCTGGAAAATGCATTCCGTCCTGCCGGCCCCGCCTCTGACAGCGAGCGTAGGCACACACGTGAGGGTAATAGAGACGTGATCTCTAAAAAAGGGGTCACCGCGCCAGCAACTATCGAAAATAGTGCTGATTCGAGCCTTAAACCTGACGTGTAAACTTAATTTTTGCGAACGATTAACGTTAAGGTCAGGAGCTCGCCGCGCCGCCGGAATGGGGTTGCCTGCGGACTCGACGCCGCGATCTACGAGGCGATCGGGGCGGGCAGGGGGCCCGGCGAGGGGCGCCGGTCGAGCCGGCGCCGCAGGGCCGCGATCACCGGCGCCTCGACATACCGGAACAGCAACTCCCCCGCGGCCACCGCCGCTGGGAACGCGATCGCGAAGATCAGGAGAGCGCGCGCGATGCCGGGCGCGACGACGAGCGCCGCGATCTTGGCGGCGCTGTGCAGCAGCAGATTGTGAACCAGATAGAAGGAGTAGCTGGCATTGCCCTGCGAGAGCAGCCAGCGCGACTTCAACACGATGCCGGCCCGCTCCAGCAGCAGCATCGCGCCCACGATCAGGACGGCCGCGAAACCCCAGACCAGCGGGCGGGCGAACCCCGACAGTTCGGGGCTGGCGCCGAGCGCCTCGGTGACGACCTGGCCGCCGAGGATGAGCAGCACCGCGGCCGCGACGACCGCGCCGGCGGCGCGGCGGGCGGGGAAGCCTGCGGGCAACACTCCGAGCCTCAGGTAGGCGTAGCCCAGCCCGATGCCGGCAGCGAACTCGATCAGGATCGGCTTGGTGTAGTACGCCCAGTAGAGGCCCGACGCCGGCAGCAATCCGAGCAGGATCAGCGCGAGGAAGACCGCGGCTGCGCCGAGCGCCCGGACGGCGGGCTTGGGCACCAGCAGCAATCCCGCGAAAACCACGTAGAAGAACATCTCGTAATTGAGGGTCCAGCCTACGGAGTTCAGCGGCTCGATGAAACCACCCCGCGAGAACGGCAGGAACAGCAGGGACTGAACGACGTAATCCGTCCGGATCTCCACGATCCCGATGGGCCTCAGCCCGGTGAGCGCGATCAACGTCAGGCCGATCGTCACGATCCAGTAGACCGGGACGACGCGAGAGGCGCGGCGGAGCAGGAACTCCCCCGGGCTCTCGCGGCGCCCGCTCGTGCTCACGAACATGATGAACCCGGAGAGCACGAAGAACACGTCGACGCCGCTCGCCCCGAAGGCGAGGAGGTCAGGCCGCGGCAGGACGGGGCCGACATAGAGGCCGAAATGCGTGAGGAAGACGAGGTACGAGGCGACGGCGCGCAGGATTTGAAGGTTGTAGATCATCGCGCGCCGGCTGATCGCTGGGCCCGCCCGGGACGGGCGACATCGCGCCCTTATGGCCGAGATGGCCCCACTGCGTCACGACGAGTCCCGAAACGTCCTAAATGGCTCCGGGTCTCGAATTAAGCTCAGGCGGAGCGATTACACGCATGAGTTGCTAGATCCGCGAAATCTCTGGACGGAAGATCACGAAATCAAGAGCTGGAAAGTGATCGTAAAGAGGCGGCCGTCAAATGTGGGACGCCGGCCGCACGGAGCTCCCGCTTGCACAGTGCGCCACCCCGTTCTGCCCAGTGCCAGCCGCTATTTACTATTAATCATTAGATAATTTGACGCCGGGCCGATCGGTTCAATAGCGTCTCGACAACTGGAATAAGGAGTTCCGCCTTGAACATCGCTCAGGACATCCGTGAGATTCTCGGCTCGAACGAAGCCTTCGCAGGGAAGGCGGATCACCTCTCCGAGGATGACAGCCTGTTCGATCTCGGCCTGGACTCGTTCGGTTCGGTTCAGCTGATGCTGGGCCTCGAGGAGCGTTTCGGCATCGAGTTCCCCGACGAGCTCCTGAATCGGAAGTCGTTCTCGTCCATCCGCGCCATCCGCGAGGCCGTCTCCTCCCTGATTCAGCAGGAAGCCGCATGAGCACGCTCGCCGCGCGCGCCGAGCGGGCCGCGGCGGTGGCGGCGCGCCACGCCGACGCCGTCGACCGCGAAGGCCGCTTCCCCGTGGAGGCTGTCGCCGCCATGAAGGCCGAGCGCCTGCTCGGCCTCCAGATCCCGGGTCAGCTCGGCGGCGAGGGGGCCGGGCTGGTGCAGATCGCCGAGCTGTGCAGCACGCTCGGGCAGGCCTGCAGCGCGGCGGCGATGACCTTCGCGATGCACCACATCAAGGTGTCCAGCCTCGTGACCCACGGCCTGGACAGCCCCTGGCACGGACGCCTGATGGAGCGGATCGCGCGGGAGCAACTGCTGGTCGCCTCCTCGACCACCGAGGCGGGCATCGGCGGCGACCTCCGGAACAGCCTCTGCGCGGTGGAAACCAACGGCGAGGTCTTCGCCCTCGGCAAGGACGCGTCGGTGATCTCCTACGGCGCCCACGCCGACCTGATCCTCGCCACGGCGCGGCGCCATCCGGACGCGGCGACGTCCGATCAGGTCCTCGTCGCGCTGATGGCCGACCAGGTCTCCCTCGTGCGCACGGGCGACTGGGACACCCTCGGCATGCGCGGGACCTGCAGCGAGGGCTTCCGCCTGGAGGCCCGGAACGTCCCGGTCGAGCAGATCCTGCCGAAGCCGTTCGCGGAGATCGCCGCCCAGTCGATGCTGGCCTCCTCGCACCTGCTGTGGAGCAGCGTCTGGTACGGGATCGCGACCTACGCGGTCGATCGCGCCCGCGCCTTCGTGCAGGCCGAGGCGCGGCGCCGGCCCGGGCAGGTACCGCCGACGGCGACGCGCCTCGCCGAGGTCTCCAACGCGCACCAGGCCATGCGCGGCACCATCGCGTCGGCCCTACGCCGTTTCGAGGACGCCCACGGGGACGCCGACACGATCGGCTCCGTCGGCTTCTGCGTGATGCTCAACAATCTGAAGGTCACCGTCTCCGACATGGCGGTCGACATCGTGCGGCGGGCGCTCGCGATCGTCGGTCTCGCCGGCTACCGGAACGACACGCCCTTCAGCCTGGGACGGCCGCTGCGCGACGTCCTCTCCGCGCCGCTGATGATCGGCAACGACCGCATCCTCGCCAACACCGCCAAGCTCCTGCTCGTGCAGAAGGGCAGCGGCCAGCTCATGAGTGCGTGATGGAATCGATCTCCTCTCCCGCCGGCGACGTCGTCCTGCTCGAGGACGAGCCGGCCGGCGGCCCGACCTTCCTCGACCGCCTGTTCGACCGCGGCCTGCTCGTCCGGACCGGCGTCGACGGCCTCTACGGCCGCAGCGGCGGCTTCGAGAGCGTCGTCGACGCCCTCGACCGGATGATCACGCGCCTCGGGGCCGCCGAGGGGGCCGAGGTGCTGCGGTTCCCGCCGGCCATGAGCCGCCCGGCCTTCGAGCGCAGCGGCTATCTCAAGGGCTTCCCGAACCTCGCCGGGACCGTGCATAGCTTCTGCGGCGACGCGCGCGGACACGCCGAGATCCTCGCCTGCCTCGAGGCCGGGACCGACTGGACCGGCCAGCAGGAGGCCACCGACGTCGTGCTGACGCCCGCGGCCTGCTACCCGGTCTATCCGGTCGCCGCCGCGCGGGGCGCGCTGCCGACCGAGGGTCGCCTGTTCGACCTGCAATCCTACTGCTTCCGGCGCGAGCCGTCACTGGAGCCGACCCGGATGCAGCTCTTCCGGATGCGCGAGTACGTGCGCATGGGCAGCCCCGAGCAGGTTCTGGCCTTCCGCGAAACCTGGCTCGAGCGCGGCACGGCCATGATGCGCGCCCTCGGTCTGCCCCTCGCCATCGACGCGGCCAACGACCCGTTCTTCGGCCGCGCCGGCCGGATGCTCGCCAACAACCAGCGGGCTCAGGGGCTGAAGTTCGAGCTGAACGTCCCGGTCAACAGCGTCGACAAGCCGACGGCCTGCCTCAGCTTCAACTATCACCAGGACCATTTCGGCAGCACATGGGAGCTGCGCCAGGCGGACGGCGCGGTTGCTCACACGGCCTGCGTCGGATTCGGCCTGGAGCGGATCACCCTGGCGCTCCTGCGCCACCACGGGCTTGATCTCGCCGCCTGGCCGGAGGCCGTGCGCGCCGAGCTGTGGGATTGAGGCGGTGACCGCCGCTCTGCGCCTGCCGGTCGGTCTCGGAGCCGCGGGACCCCACGTCCCGCACCCGCTCCACGATTCCGGCCGCGACTGGCCGGAGACGAACTGCTACGTCGACCTCTGGATCGAGCTCCTGCACGGCCGCGGCCTCGTGCCGGAGGCGATGCTGGGCTTCACCCTGCGGCAGGATTTCGAGGGCGACCAGTTCACCTTCTTCAAGCCGCCGACCGGCGATATCGAGCGTCTCTACGGTCTGGAAGTGCTGGAACTCGCGGTCTACGGCGGCCTCGAGAACCACGCGGAGATCCAGGCCGCCGCCGGCCGGCCGGTCCTGGTCGAAGTCGACGCGATCTACCTGCCCGACACGCAGGGGACCACCTACGGCCGCGAGCACGGCAAGACCACGATCGGCATCCTGGCCCTCGATCCGGCGGCCCGGGAACTCGATTACCTGCACAATGCGGGTCGTTTCCGGCTCTCGGGGGACGATTACGGCGGCATCTTCGGGCCGGCGACGCTGCCGCCCTATGCCGAGTTCGTGAAGACTGTCGCCCCGCCGCTCGGCACGGCCGAGCTGCCGACGGTGGCGCGCGAACTGCTCGTCCGGCATCGCGCACGCGCACCCCGGCGCAACCCCGTCCTGGCGTTCCGCGACGCCCTCGCGGCGACCGCCGGGGATCTGGTCGTCCGGCCGCTCAGCGTGTTCCACGCCTACGCCTTCAACACGACGCGCCAGCTCGGCGCCAATTTCGAGATGCTCGCCAGCCATCTCACGTGGCTCGAAGACCGGGAGGCCGGCGGATTCGCGCCGGCCGCCGCGGCCGCGGCGGATCTGAGCCGCGAGGCCAAGGCCTTCCAGTTCCAGCTCGCCCGCGCCTTCCACCGCCGCTCGGCCGACGGCTTGGCGCCGCGCCTCGACCGCCTCGCTGCGACCTACGACCGCGTCTTCGCGGATCTCGACCGCGCGCTGGACCGCTGAGCGCCGCGATGGCCCGCATCCGCAGCCTCGACGACCGGGCGCCGGAGGTCCAGCTGGGGCCGTGGCGGCTCGCCGTGACGCCGCCGGGCGCCTGCGCGGGCCCCGGCGACCTCGACGGGGTCACCGACTGGATCGCGGCCGAGGTTCCCGGCACTGCCGCGTCCGCCCTGCGGGCGGCCGGACGCTGGAGCGAGGCGACGCCGGAGCCGATCCACGATCACGACGTCTGGTATCGGACACGCATCACCGGTTCCGGCCCGGCCCGGCTGCGCTTCGCGGGTCTCGCCACGATCGCCGAGGTCTGGCTCGACGGCGTCCCGCTCCTGTGCGTGCGCTCGATGTTCGAGGAACACGCCGTCGACGCGGTCCTCGGCGACGTCTCCGATCTCGTCCTCTGCTTCCGCGCGCTCGGGTCGGAGCTCGACCGTCCGGCCAAGCGCGGGCGCTGGCGGCCGCGGATGATCACGCCCGGGTCGCTGCGCCATGTGCGCACGAGCGTCCTCGGCTTCATGCCGGGCTGGTGCCCCGGGATCGACCTCGTCGGTCCCTACCGCCCGCTGACAGTCGAGCCTGTCCGCCCCCGCGCGAGCGCCGCGGATGTGCGTTCCACGCTCGACGGCGACGTCGGGCGCCTCGCCGTGCGCTTGCGGGTCGACGGGCCGGTCGGCCCCGTGATCCTCCGGTGCGGCGGCGAGGAAACCCCGCTCGCCGCGGTCGAGCCGGGGCTGTTCGCGGGCGAGCTGGCGCTGCCGGGCATCGCGCCCTGGTGGCCGCATACTCACGGCGCGCCGAACCTCCACCCGGTGGAGATTCGCGTCGACGGTGCGCGGATCGACCTGGGCCGCGTCGGCTTCCGGACCCTGTCGCTCGCGCGGCCCTTCGAGGAGGGCCTCGCGCTGGCCGTGAACGGCGTGACGGTCTTCTGCCGGGGTGCCATCTGGACGCCGCCGGACCTCGTCGGGCTGGGCTCGGACGGCACTGAGACGCTGCTCCGGCTGGCGCGCGAGGCCGGCATGAACATGCTGCGCGTCCCGGGGACGACGCTCTATCCGGCCCCGGACTTCTACGACCTCTGCGACGAGCTCGGCATCCTGGTCTGGCAGGATCTGATGCTCGCCAACTTCGACTACCCGCACGACGATCCGGCCTTCGCGGCCGCGCTCGAGCGCGAGCTGTCGGCATTCCTCGACCGGACGCAGACCGCACCGTCGCTCTGCGTGGTCTGCGGCGGCAGCGAGGTCTGGCAGCAGGCGGCGATGCTCGGTGCTCCGCGCCCCGTCTGGGCCGACACCTTCTGCGCGGAGACGCTTCCGCAACGCGTCGCGGAGCGGCGCCCCGATCTCGTCGTGACGCCGAACTCCCCCTCGGGTGGCGACTTGCCCTTCTCGCCGCGCGCGGGCTGCACCCACTATTTCGGCGTCGGCGCCTATCGTCGTCCGCTCGAGGATGCCCGCCGGGCCGAGGTCGGGTTCGCCAGCGAGTGCCTCGCCTTCGCCAACCCGCCGGATCCCGGCACGCCGGGGCCGACCGGGCCGGCCGATCCGCTCTGGCAGGCCGGCATCCCCCGGGATCGGGGTGCCGACTGGGACTTCGAGGGGGTGCGCGACCATTACGTCGCCGCGCTCTACGGCGTCGATCCGGCCGCGCTGCGCGCCGACGACCCGGACCGCTACCTCGATCTCGGCCGCGCCGCGGTGGCCGAGGTCATGGAGGCGACCTTCGCGGAGTGGCGCCGCCCGCGCTCGCCGACGGCCGGCGGCCTCGTCCTGATGCTGCGCGACCTCGCGCCGGGCGCCGGCTGGGGCGTGATCGACTGGACGCAGCGGCCGAAATTCGCCTGGTACGCGCTGAAGCGCGCCTTCCGCCCGGTCCAGGTCCTCCTCGCCGACGAGGGCCTCGACGGCCTGCACGTCCACGTCCTCAACGAGACGGCCGCGGCGCGGGCGCTGACCCTGACGCTGACCTTCTGCGATGTCGCGGGCCGCGTCGCGGCGCGCGCCGAGCGCGACCTTCTGGTCGGCTCGCGGGCGGCGCTCACGCTCACCTCTGCCGCCCTGCTCGGCCGCTTCTTCGACGCCACCGACAGCTATTGTTTCGGACCGCGCATCCACGATCTCGCGCACGCGCGGCTGAGCGACGCCGACGGGCGCGCGATCGCCGAGAGCTTCTACTTCCCCGGCGCGCGGCCGGTCGACCAATCGGCCGTCGGGCTCAGGGCCGAGCCGGTGGCGACCGGGGCAGGACCGGGTCTGCGGATCAGCACCGAGCGCTTCGCCCTCGGCGTTCAGGTTCTGGCCCCCGGAGCGCGGCCGGATGACAGCGGCTTCCATCTCGCGCCCGGGTCGAGCCGGATCATCAGGTTCGCGGAAGCCGCCCGGCTTCCGCGCGGGTGCGTGCGGGCGATCAACAGCGGCGAGATCGTGGACTTCGGTCATGACAGGTGAGGTCCGGTCCGAGGCCGCGGTGCCGGTGACGTTCGAGGGGCTGTTCGGGTGGCTTCATCCGGCGGCCGGGATGCGCGGCGTGGTCCTCTGCGGGGCCTACGGATTCGAGCAGATGGCCGCGCATCGGCCCTGGCGCTCGCTGGCCGAAGGCCTCGCCGCGGCAGGTTGCCCGACGCTGCGCTTCGACTATCCGGGCGAGGGGGACTCGGCCGATCCCGGGGAGGCCCGGGTCGATGCCTGCGTCGCGGCGGTCTGGCGGGCGGTCCGCTTCCTGCGCGCGACAACCGGCGTCACCGAGATCGTCGTCGTCGGCCTGCGCCTCGGCGCGACCTTCGCGGCGCTGGCCGCAGAGGGCGAGGCCGTGGACCGCCTCGTCCTGCTGGCGCCGGTCACCACCGGACGCGCCTATCTCCGCGAGATGCGGCTGCGGGCGCAGACGATCGGCCGCCTGCCGGACGGGTCCGCCCCGGCGCAGGACCCGGATTGCCTCACCGTCGGCGGCTTCCGGATGGAAGCCGCGTTCCTGGCCGATCTCGCCGACTTGAATCTCGCGCGGCTCCGGCGGGCGCCTGCCGGACACGCGCTGCTCCTCGCGGCCGAGACCAAGGCGCTGGCCGCCCGCCTCGGCGCCCTCGGTTGCGACGTGGCGACGGGCGCGTTCCCGGGTCTCGCGGCGCTCGTCGCCGACCCGATCTTCTCCGATGTCCCGGACGCGGACTTCGCCCGCGTGATCGGCTTCGCGACCGAAGGCATGCCGGTCGCCGGGCCGCGATCCGGCGGCACCGCCGCCGTCGGCCGGCTCGCGAACGGTCTGACCGGGCCGGGCTGGGCGGAGGTGCCGGTCCGCTTCGGCCACGGCCTGCTCGGCATCCGGTGCCGGCCGGACCGAGGGGAGGGAGCGGCGCCGACGATCCTGTTCGTCTCGACCGGCATGAGCGTGCATTCCGGCTGGGGGCGCCAGACCACGGATCTGGCCCGGCGCCTCGCCGCTGAGGGGGTCGCGTCGTTCCGGTTCGACCTGCGCGGCATCGGCGACAGCGACGACCGGTCGGACGGCCGCAAGCCCCTCTTCGCCGCGGACGGCTTCTCCGACGTCGCGGCGGCGATCGACGCGATCGCCGGAACGGGCGGCCCGATCCTGCTCGTGGGCGGGTGCAGCGGCGCCTACGCGGCCTTCCACGCGCTCTGTCGGGACCGCCGGGTCGACGGGGCGCTGCTGCTCAACCTCTACTGCTTCGACTGGGATCCGGATCAGGACCTCGACCAGGTCATCCGGCAGACCTTCGGCAGCGCGTCCACCTACGCGGCTCTGCTCAAGCGTGGTGCGACGTGGCGCCGGCTGATCCGCGGCGAGATCCGGGTCCTGGCGATCGCCGCCGCCCTGGCCCGGCGCGGAATCGTGGCCGCGTTTCGCAGGATCCGACGGGCTCTCCGCCCCGGACCGCCCGGGGGCTCGCCCGCCCGGCGGATCGCCGCCCTGCGTCGCAGGGGGGCCGAGATGCGCCTGCTCTACAGCGCGGGCGACCCCGGGCTCGCGGCCGTCCGCCGCCATCTCGGACGCTCGCCCGGCGCAGCGGACCGCCGCGTCGGCGCACCCGTGACGGTGGTGCCGGGCGTGGACCACAATTTCGGCTCCCGCGAGGCCCAGGCCCGCGTCACCGAGGCGCTGCTCGATCTCCTGCGGGCTGTCCGGCGCGCCCACGCGACGCGCGTCACCGCGGCCGCCGCCCCGCCGCGAGGCGAGCTGACCCTGGCGGGCCGGACGTGACCCGGCTCACGCGCCGGTCGGCCCTCGCCCTGGCGGCGGGCGCCCTCGCGTCCGGTCGCGCCGCCGCGGCCGAGCCGCTGCACCGCTGCGAGGCGCTGATCGACTCGATCGGCGTCAACGTGCATCTCGGCCATCGCGGCAGCCCCTACGTCGACCGCTTCGCCGCCTGCGCCCAGGCCCTCGACGAACTCGGGATCCGGCACCTGCGCGACGACATCGTGCTGATCGGTGACGAGCCGGCCGGGCAGTTCGAGCGGATCGCCGATCTTGCCGACCGGGGCTACCGCTTCAGCCTGATCTTCTACGACGGGCTCACGCCCGGGCCGCGGGTGCCACCCGAGCGCTTCGCCGAGATCGCCGGCTGGGCCGGCGACGGGCTCCTCGTGGCGGAGGGCGGCAACGAGCCGCCGGTAGCGGCGCGGCCGGGCCTCGCACGGCTGTCGGCCGATCACCAGGCGGCCCTGTTCCGCGCGGTGCGGGCGGATGACCGGGCCCGGGCCGTCCGCGTTGCCGGACCGAGCTACATCCAGGGCAACGTCGCGGCGGCGCAGAACCTCGCCGCGGTGGTCGACCTCGCGAACATCCACGCCTATCCGGGGGCCGAGCACCCGGAAACCGACGGTGGGGGCAGCCTCGCGCGCTTCGTCGCGGCCGCGCGCCCGGTCTTCGGTGACGCGCCGGTGATCGCGACCGAGAACGGCTATCACACGGCGCTCGCCACCGGCAGCGCCCACCTGCCGATCTCGCCGGGCCTGCGCGCCCGATACCTCCCGCGGATGCTGCTCTGGAGCTACCTTCAAGGTGTGCGGCGGACTTACCTGTACGAGCTGATCTCCAGTTTCGACCGCGGCGACGCGGATCCCGAGAGCCGTTTCGGCCTCCTCGCCCACGATGGCCGGCCGACGCCCGCCTTCGCGGCGGTGCGCAACCTCGTCCGGCTGTTCGGCGCCCCCGCCGCGGAGATCGCCGCGGTTCCGGCCGACCGCGACGTCACGCTCGCCGCCCCCGTTCCCGATCTCGTCACCGCGCGCTTCGCGCGGCGGGACGGGGCGACGCTCGTCCCGATCTGGCTCGGCCTCGACGGCTGGGACCGGCGCGGCCGGGCAGCGCGGCCGGACATGCCGGCGCGCACCGCAGAGCTCTGCCTGTCACGGCAGCCCCGGCGGGCGCGCCTCCATCGCTTCGACGACGACGGCGCCGTGAGCGTGGTGGATCTTCCCGCGGGCAGGCGGGTGCCGATCCCGGTCACGGACCGCCTCGGCGTCGTCGAGCTGACGTAGAGCGACCGCCCACGCGGCCCGTTCAGAGACGCGCCTGAACTCCGACCCGACGGAGGCCGAGTCCATGCTGAGCTACCTGGGTGACACGATTGTCGGCCTGACCCTCGCGGTCCTGAACGCGCTCGCGCCGCTGGACGTGCACGTCGACAAGGGCGTCCCCTACGCTGCCGGGAGCGAGCACCGGGCCGACATCTACCGGCCACCCGCGGGGAAGCCGCGGCCGGTCGCCGTGTTCCTGTACGGCGGCGGGTGGCGGACCGGATCCAAGGACGAGGTCGCCTATGTCGGCGCGGCCTTCGCGCGCAGGGGTGTCGTCGCGGTCATCCCCGAGTACCGCCACGTCCCGGCGGCGACCCTCCCCGACATCCTCGCGGACAACGCCGCCGCGGTCGCCTGGACCATCGCGCACGCGGCCGCGTACGGCGGCGATCCCGCCCGCGTCACCGTCGTGGGGCATTCCTCGGGGGCCTGGGCCGCCGCGATGCTGGGTCTCGACCGGACCTGGCTCGACAGGGCCGGCTCCAGTCCCGCGAAGCTCGCCGGCATCGTCGGTCTGGCCGGGCCCTACGCGACGTCGGCTCTGACCGATCCGCTGGATCGCCAGGTGTTCGTGGGCAGCGACCCGGCTCTGCAGCCGATCAACCACGCCGCGGGTTCCCATCCCGCGATGCTGCTGGCCACCGGGGCGGCGGATCTCGACGTCAACCCTGCCGGAACCCTCGCGCTCGACCGCGCGCTGCGGGGCTTCGACGGCAAGGAGACCGTGAAGATCTACCCCGATCTCGGCCACGGGCAGATCGTTCACGCGATGAGCTTCCCGTTCAATCTCCGGTTCTCGGTCGCGGACGACGTCGCGCGCTTCGTCAAGGGCGCCCACGCCGGCCCGTGACCCGGAGCGCGAGTGGGCGGGGATCGGCGCGGCCCGCGCCGATCCCCGCCGCCCACGCCCGCGACGGGCCGCGGCCTCAGTGATAGCCCGGCGCGCCCGCCGCGACCTTGCCGCGGAACAGCCAGTAGACGTAGCCCGTGTAGGCCAGGACCATCGGCACCAGGACCACCGCGCCGGCCAGCAGGAAGGCTTGGCTGCTCGGGTGGGTCGCCGCGTCCCAGATCGAGATCGCGGGCGGGACGATCATCGGCCACAGGCTGATCCCGAGCCCGACATACGACATCAGGAACAGCCCCAGGGCGCAGAGGAACGGCGTCACCTCGGCCCGTCGATCGAGCGCGACGAAGAAGCGCCACGCCAGCAGCGCGACCAGAGCCGGCACCGGCGCGGCCAGGGCGAGGTTCGGCCAGGACAGCCAGCGCGCCCGGAACGCCTCGCTCAGGATCGGCATCGCGGCCGAGACGACCACGATGGCCGCCAGGGTGACGAGGCCGAGCCGGCGCGCGAGCCGGTAGGCCCGGAGCTGGAGGTCGCCCTGCGTCTTCCAGATCAGCCAGCAGGCGCCGAGCAGGCCGTAGCCGGCCACGAGGGCGGCGCCGGTCAGCACCGAGAACGGCGTCAGCCAGTCCCACCAGCCGCCTGCGTAGGCGCGGCCCTCGACCCGGATGCCCTGGACCAGGGCGCCGAGGCAGATGCCCTGGCAGAAGGTCGCCACGTAGCTGCCCCACGAGAAGGACCGGTCCCAGGTCCGCTGGCTCCCGGGCGAGGCCGCGCGGAACCGCATCTCGAAGGCGACGCCGCGGAACACCAGCGCCAGGAGCATCAGGATCAGCGGCATGTAGAGCGCCGGCAGGATCGTGGCGTAGGCGAGCGGAAACACCGCGAAGAGCCCGCCGCCGCCGAGGATCAGCCAAGTCTCGTTGCCGTCCCAGACCGGCGCAACGGTGTTGACCATGACGTCCCGGTCCGCCTTGCCGCGGACCGCCGGGAACAGGATGCCGACCCCGAGGTCGAAGCCATCCATCACCACGTAGAGGAAGACCGCGGTGGCGATGAGG
This sequence comes from Methylobacterium sp. 22177, assembly GCF_052045615.1. Lineage (NCBI taxonomy): Bacteria > Pseudomonadati > Pseudomonadota > Alphaproteobacteria > Hyphomicrobiales > Methylobacteriaceae > Methylobacterium > Methylobacterium sp. 22177. Next base: position 214,974 of record NZ_JBQEPK010000001.1, read on the forward strand.
AGCGCCCAGATGAGCGTGAGATCGAGGGACATCGGGACTACTCCGCGGGCTGCGCGAGGGGGCGGCCGGCATCCTGCGCGCCGGCGACGAGGGCGGGGGCGGGCGTGATGCCGGCGGTGCGGATCGGCTGTCCGGGCGGCGGCCCGGGCTCGTGGGCATGCGGCGCTTGGTTGAACAGGTGCAGGAGGTACCAGATGCCCGCGCCGAACACCGCGAGGTACACCGCCGCGAAGGCCGCCAGCGACGCCGCGACGGCCGGGGCCGCCACCGGGGACACGCTGTCGATCGTGCGCAGCGCGCCGTAGACCGTGAAGGGCTGACGGCCGGCCTCCGTCACCGTCCAGCCGGCCGTGACGGCGATCAGGCCGGACGGTCCCATGCCGACGGCGAAGCGGTGCAGCCAGGGGGTGTCATAGAGCCGCCCCCGATGGCGCAACCACAGCGCGGCGAGGCCGAGGGCGATCATCAGCAGGCCGAGGCCGACCATGATCCGGAACGACCAGAAGACCAGGGGGAGGTTGGTCGGCCAGAGGTCGCGCGGCATGTCGTTGAGCCCGCGGACCTCACCGTCGAGCTCGTGGGTCAGGTAAAGGCTGGCGAGGCCGGGAATCCCGATCCGGTCGCGCACCTCACCCGCCTCCGCGTCCGGCCAGCCGAACAGGATCGCGGGGGCCCGGCGCTCCGTCCGGAAGTGCCCCTCCATGGCCGCGACCTTGGCGGGCTGGTGCGCGTAGGAATTGCCACCGTGCAGGTCGCCGATCACAAGCTGGGCCGGCGCCACCGCGGCGGCCATCCACATGGCCATCGAGAACATCAGCCGGGCCCGGGGATTGGCCCGGTCCCGCAGCAGGTGCCACGCGCCCACGGCGCCGACGATCATCGCGGTGGTGAGGTAGGCGCCCGTGACCGTGTGGGCGAAGCGGTAGGGGAAGGACGGGTTGAAGACGATCGCCCACCAGTCGGCCGGGTTGAAGCGGCCGTCCGGCCCGACGACGTGGCCGGTGGGCGTCTGCATCCAGGAATTGGCCGAGAGGATCCAGAACGCCGAGGTCAGGGTGCCGACGGCGACGAGGCAGGTCGCCAGGAAGTGCAGTCCCTTGCCGACCCGTTCCAAGCCGAACAGCATGACGCCGAGGAAGCCGGCTTCCAGGAAGAAGGCCGTGAGCACCTCGTAGCCGAGGAGCGGCCCGAGCACCGGCGCCGTCCGGTCGGCGAAGACCGACCAGTTCGTGCCGAACTGGTAGCTCATGACCAGGCCCGACACGACGCCCATCGCGAAGGCGACGGCGAAGATGCGGAGCCAGTAGCGGTAGGTGTCGAGATAGACGGCCTTGCCCGTCCGCAGCCAGAAGCCTTCGAGCACGGCGAGATAGCTCGCGAGCCCGATGGTGAAGGCCGGGAACAGGAAGTGCCAGACGACGGTGAGCGCGAATTGGGCTCGCGCGAGGTTGACTGCACTCGGCAGTTCGAGGGCGGACATCGCGGTCTCCAGGGGGGACAAACGCGGCAGCTCTGCCGCGGCCCGGACGCGGACGCGTTGATTCAGCTCAAGGCCGGGGCCGCGATTCTGAGCGCGGCGAGGCGATTGCGCTGGATCAAGGCCGCCGCTCGCGCGTCCGCCGACAGTGGCGCGGGGGTTCGGTCACGGCCCGCGAGGAGACCGCCATGTCCTACGCCAACATCTTGGTATCCGTGGATTTCGCCGAGGCGACGGCCGACCGCGTCCGGCTCGCGGCCGCGCTGGCGCGCCGCTTCGACGCGACGCTGACCGGCGCCGCCGCCGCCGAGGTGCCGGCGCCGCTCTTCGCCCACGACATCCGGGATGCGCAGGCCCAGTACGAGCGCTCGAAAGCGAAGATCCTGCAGGAGGTGGAGCGCGCGGAGGCCGTCTTCGCCCGCTGCGCCGGCGCGGCGCCCCGCACCGCCTGGCGGGGCGGCACGGAGCGGTCGTTCGCCCATCTCGTTGAGCGGGGCCGCGCCGCCGACCTGATCGTGGTGGGCGGGGCCGGCGAGACCGAGATCGATCCGAGCCCGTTCGGCGTGGCGGTCGCACCCGTCCTGATGGAGGCGGGACGCCCCGTCCTGGTCGTCCCGCAGCACCATGCCGGGGAACCGGGCCGCCGGATCGTCGTGGCCTGGAAGGATACGCCGGAGGCCCGGCGGGCGGTGTCGGGCGCCCTGCCGTTCCTGCGCTCCGCCGGCCAGGTCTTCGTCGTTACGACCGGTCAGGGCGCCCGTCTCGAAGGGGCCGAGGAGGTCGCCGCCCATCTCAAGCTCCACGGCGCGGCGGTCACGACCCACCTGCTGACCACGGCGGTGAGCGACGGGGAGGAGATCCTGCGCTTCGCCCGCGAGCAGCAGGCCGACCTGATCGTCATGGGTGCCTACGGCCACTCGCGCCTTCGGGAATGGGCTTTCGGTGGCGCTACCCGCGACATCCTGCAGGCGAACAGTCTCTGCTGCCTGATGGCGCATTGATGGGCTGAACCGGCGCGGCGGCCGACCGAATCGTCGACCAGCCGCCCGAGGCTTGCCCGGGCGGAGCGGTCCTAGCGCGAGAAATGGGTGGTCGACATGCGGTCCGTGACGAGTTCGGACGGCACCCAGTCGTATTGCGGAACCGGCTCGCGCCGGATCAGTCCCAGAGCGTCGTCGATCGCGCGACGGCTCTGGGTGCCGGCGTCTTGGTAGATCGTCACGGCGAGGCGCTTGTCCTGCATCGCCTGCATGCCGTCCGCAGTTGCATCCGCGCCGCCGATGAGGATTCGGCCTACGGGGATCCCGGCCGCCTCGATCGCATCGGCGGCGCCGAGCGCCATCTCGTCACTGCCGGCGGCGATCGCATCGATGCCGATGCCGCGGGCGATCCACCCGCCGACGACGACCCGCGCCGACGCGCGGCTTCCATCCGCGGTCGTCTCCGCGACGAGACGGAGGCCCGGGCTCACCGAGAGCACCTCCCCGGCGCCCCTCTGGCGGAGCACTGAGCCGGGGTCGGAGAGGCTGCCCGCGATGATCGCGACGCGCCCGGCCCCGCCCAGCATCTGGGCGAGCTTGCGCATCTGCAGGCGCCCGGCAACGAGGTCGTTCGGAACGACATGCGTGACGCGTCCGGCAAACCAGTCCGTGCGCGGGCCCTGGCCGATGAGGACCAGCGGGACATCCATCCCCAGGGCCAGCCGGGTGATCTCCTCGCGGGCCGTCGGGTCGACCGGCATCACCACGAGGGCGTCGACCTTCTCGGCGATGAACCGCCGCGCCTGCGCGATCTGCACCTCGCCCGCATCTTCGGGCGCGTAGGCGAAGCGGGCGGCCACCCCGCGCGCCTGCGCCTGCTCGCCGAGGCCGTCGTGCAGGCGCCGGGCGAGGGCAGGCGGCGGCATCAGGATCGCGATGGTGGTAGCCGAGGCCGGCAGCGTCCAAGCCACGAGGACGAGGACGAGGGCTGCCCTCCGGAGCGACCGGCCGGTGAAGCGGCCGCGCACCCACACGGTCCAGGTCATCAGGCCTGTTCCGTCCCGCTCGCCGCGCTATGCAATTCAGGCCGCACGAAGGCTCTCCAAGATGCCGGCGATCTCGTCGCCGAGACGCGCGGCGTCCTGCTTCAGGCTCTCCGCCGCGGTGAGCACGGCGGTCGCGGCCGGATCGACCGTCTCCGGCGTGTCGGCGACGCCCGCGCTGTCGGTGTCCAACTGGTCGGTGCCGTCGGCCGCCGCCGCGATGCTCTGCGCGATCTCCCGCGCGGCCGCGCCCTGCCGCGCCACGGCATCCACGATGGCACGCGCCGCGCGGCTCATGCCCTCGATCCGCGCCGCGACGCCCGCGATCGCTGATACCACCTCCGCGGTGGAGCCGCGGATCTCGGCCACGTGCTGGCCGATGGTGTCGGTGGCGTCCTTGGTCTGCGCGGCCAGGGCCTTCACTTCGGAAGCGACCACGGCGAAGCCGCGGCCCGCGTCGCCGGCCCGCGCGGCCTCGATCGTGGCATTGAGCGCCAGAAGATCCGTCTGAGCGGTGACCTTCGCGAGGAGGCGGACTCCGTCGCCGATCCGGTCCGCGACGCCGCTGAGCGCCCGCACACGGGCGGTCGACTGCTCCGCCTCCGCCGCGGCTGTCTCGGCCAGGGTTGCGGCGGCCTCCGCCTGCGCGCCGACCTCGCCGACCGCCGCGCCGAGCGCACCGGCGGAGTCGGCGACCCGCCGGACGCTGGATCGCGTCTGCGCGAGCAGGGCGTTCATCATCGTCGATCGACGTGCCGTCTCGCAGATCGAACGGCCGACGCCGTCGGCGGTGCCGCGCAGCGCCGCGGCGCTGGAACTCACGGTCTCGACGATGCCGGCGATCGCGCTCTCGACCCGCACGGTCGCTTCTTCGACCACGATGCGGCGCTTCTCGCCCTGACTTTGCAACCGAGCAGCCTCCGCTTCGCGCCGCCCCGCGTGCCGCAAGGTCTCCTGAACGGCTCTCGTCGCGGCCGCCATGACGCCGAGTTCGGCGGGACGCGACGTCGAAGGGATCGAAACCGTGAGGTCGTTGTCGGCCAGTCGCTGCAGGGCTGAGGCCAGCGCGGTCATCGGGTGCGCGACGCGGCGCAGGGCGAGACGCATCAGCCCCAGGGCAGCGAGGGCGGCGCCCCACGAGCCGATCGCGAGCGCCAGACGATAGGTCGTGCCGGCGGCGTCGACAGCATCGATCAGCGCCGTGATCCCTGCCTCGTGGTCGCTCAGCACCGCGTCGGCCGCCTGCGTGAAGGCCGCCGCGTCGGCCTGCGACACTGTCATCAGGACCGTCTCGGCGAGATCGCGCTCCCCGGCTCGGTCGAAAGCGGCTGCTTCGGCCTCCGCGGTCAGGAAGTGCTGCCAGGCTTCCCACAGACCTTGCGCCCGCTTCCGCTCATCCGCCGTCCGGACGGTCGGCGCATAGGCGCTCCAGGCCCGTGTGAATGCGTCGCGCACCTGCGCAGTCCGGGCGGCCTCGTCGCGGCGCGCCTGATCGGTCGATGCGGCGTGCGCCAGATGGTCGAGCGCGCGAAGTTCCTGAGTCAGCTGCTTCATGGTGCCGAGAAGCCTGACAGCTTTGATCTCTCTGACCAGAGACCGACTGGAGGAGTCGATGGTGCCGAATTGAAATGCCGAAACGCAACCGAAAGCGAAGGGAATACACAACAACGAGGCCGTGAAGCCGATCACGAAGGACCTGAAACCCAAATCATAGTGATAATTGCGCCGAATAGGGAAAGAAACCATAGATGCGGTCCGAGGCATGACCTCGAGACCGCGTCTATTTTACGAGCCGCAGAAAATCAATCGCTCACGACAATTACACGCGTCAGCGCGACAGATCGAATTCACGAAAATCGAGATTATTTATCGAAAGTTATCATGTTTTCACTTCGAGCAGGCGCGCATCTAATGTATCTCGACCGCCCGCTTGACCATCAGAGATCAATATCGATGGGCAGCAGTGTTGAGACGCGCGATGTCGGGAGCCGGGCAACTGGGCGGCGGTCGAGCTGGATGTGCTGTCCCGCTTCACCGTACCGAACGAGAACGACTCGGCGGTACTGGTGCGCCTCGCGGAGACCGTGACTGGAACGGAACCGGTCACCGGCCTCGCTCGTCAGCGCGCGGTACGCGCGGAAGTGCAGGCCGGACCCCTCTCTGTCCCCTCGCGGAAGGCCTGAGCCCAGGTCGGGAGCACGGGGCATCCGCTCCCCGGTCCGCGGGCGGTGTGGACGCACCCTGTGGCGCGCCCCCGGAGCGGACGCGTCGACGGAAGAATCTTGCCAGCGATCATCGCGGAGCGCCGCCGCGACGAGGGCCCGATCAGAGCGGCTTGGCCTGCTGGGCGCGCAGCCACAGCAGACCGGCGACGCCCATCCAGGGACAGACGAAGACGATGAAAGCGACCAGTCCCATGGGACCTCCCGGCAGGGCGCAGTGAACGTCAGGAAACGCTCGGGGATTTTGCCGGATCCCGCTCAGCGGACGCGGCGCGGGCTTGCCGCGCCATAGCGATCAACTCCGAGGCCGTGAGGCTTCGGAGCGGTGGCGGTTCGGGAAGGAGGGCGGGTCCCGGCGGGCGCGGTGCAGGCGGAAGGGCGGCCGAGCGCCCGGGCCAGAGCCGCTTCAGCCGTCCCGCCTTCCGCAAGCTACGTTCCGCCACGCATCTGTCTCCCGCGCATCAAAGGCGGTCACGGGTAGGCGAGGGCTTCGGAGATGGTTAGCGGGGCCGAAACAAGGGTCGGACGCCGGCCCGGCGTCGGGCGTATGCGAGCCCCCCTGGGCAGGCGCACCCGTCGCCCTACCGCTCACGATTTCGCGTCTCTCGGCGGATCGGCCGGATCGCGCAGGGTGCGGCCGTAGCCCTGGATTCTCACGCAACCGGCGCTCGCTCGTCGGCGGATTTGCAGGACCAGGAGTATCGAGAGGCCGGCGCGTCGGGCCCAAAGGGCGTCGCCAGTGCTTCTTCAGCGAAGGTCACGTCGTCGCCGGGCATACCCGATGTTACCGCGAGCATTCCGGTGCGTCATGTTGGCGCGATGCTTGCCACGTTGTTCGGAGGTCTGAGAATTCTGGACCAGCTGGAAGAACCATCGCCGGTCCGCGTGCCCTGATCGGATCAGGCTCCGGCAACGCGGTGAATAGCTGCGCCGATCGTCCGGGCTCGCGGCCTAGCCGGCTGCCGGTCCCGCATGACTCTGACGCGTCGGCCCGTGTTCAGATCGGCTGGTCTGGTGCCGGCCTCGCCGGTCCGGTTGAGCAAAAATCTCCGGCCTGTGATGCTGGCGCAGGACCGTCACACGTTATCTGAGGTACACGAATCCTCCCGGCTTTCGGCGCTGAGAGAGCGAATATGGCAGAGCCTGAAGCAACGGACGCGCGCCTCGCGCAGCTCGAAGCGGACAACGCCCGTCTGCGCCGCCTCCTGGACGAGACCGGGACACCGGACGGTCTGCGTCACGGCCTGCGCGACACGTTGGCGATGCTGCGGGCCGTCCTGCGGCTCTCCGCCGAGACCGCGGAGACCGTCGACGGCTACGCGACGCACCTCGAAGGTCGGCTCGATGCTATCGCGCGCGTGCGGGTCGCGGCCGACACCTTCGGCGAGGTCAGCCTGCACACGCTGATCTCCGACGAGTTGATGGTTCACCTGATCCGCGAAGGCGAGCAGGCGACGCTGGAGGGCCCGTCCGTGCGCCTCAGGCCGAAGGCCGCGCAGCTGATGGCCCTGGCGGTCCACGAACTCTGCAGCAACGCGGTCGAGCACGGCGCCTTCGGTCTCTCGAAGGGCGGTGTCGACGTTACCTGGGCGGTCGCGGGGGACGGGACGAGCGCGCCCGGAGACTTGACGCTCGTCTGGAAGGAAACGGGCGGCACGGGCGTCACGCCGCCGAGCCGGCGCGGCTTCGGCATGCAGGTGCTCACCGAGATGTTGAGCTACGAGCTGCGCGCGACCGTCGCGCTCGCTTTCGAGCCCGACGGGTTGCGCTGCACGGTCGACTGCCCGCTGATCCCTCGGATCGGGCGCTTGGTCGAGGACGAGCGCGCGGACGAAGGCGCCGAACCGCCCTGAGCCGGCGTCGACCGCCCGGATCGCCTCACCCGAAGGCCCGGGCGGTCTCCCGGACCTGCCGCGCCGCTCGGTCCGCCCGGCCGCTCGCCTGCGCGATCGTGGTCATCCCGCCGGAAATCGCCGAGACGTCCTCCGCGGCGGTCTGCATGCTGCCCGACATCTCGCGCATCACCGCGGATTGCTCCTCTACCGCCGCCGCGATGGTCGACGAGACCGCGTTCAATGTCCGGATCGTGCCCTGGATCGCGTCGATGGCGTCGACGGCTTCGCGGGTCGCCGCCTGGGTCGAGGCGATCTGGTGGCGGATCTGATCCGTCGCGCGGCCGGTCTGCGCCGCCAGAATCTTCACCTCCGACGCCACCACCGCGAAGCCGCGACCGGCCTCGCCGGCGCGGGCCGCCTCGATGGTGGCGTTGAGCGCGAGCAGGTTCGTCTGCGCGGCGATGCCGGAGATGAGGCCCAGAACCTCGCCGATCTGCGCGGCCTGGTCGCTGAGGCCCGTCACGATCCGGCCGGTGCGCTGCGCCTGCTCCACGGCTTGCCCGGCCGTCTCGGCGGCGTGGCTCACTTGCTGGCTGATCTCGTCCACCGAGGCCGACAGCTGCTCAGCGCCGGTGGCCACCGACCGGATGTCGCCGGACACGCGGCCCACGCGCGCGACCGCCGCGTCGGCTTGCCGGGTCACGTCCGCCACGGCGTCGCCGATGGCGTCCAGCTCCGCGCCGATGGCGCGCTGCGCGGCGGCGCGCTGCTGCCGTTCGTGGACCTGGGCGGTGATGTCTGTGGCGAACTTGACGACCCGGACGGGCCGTCCATCCGCGTCCGTGATCGGGTTGTAGGTCGCCTGGATCCAGATCTCGCGACCGCCTTTGCCGGTGCGCCTGAACGCGCCGGACTGGAACTCCCCTCGCGCGAGTGCGGCCCAGAACATCCGGTACTCCTCGCCGACGCGCTCCGCCTCGCCGACGAACAGGCTGTGATGCCGACCGACGATCTCGTCGAGCCGATAGCCCACGGCGTCGAGGAAATTGGCGTTGGCGGTCAGGATCGTGCCGTCGAGCGAGAAGGCGATCACCGCCTGCGAGCGGTGCAGCGCGCTGATCTGCCCTTCGAGATCGAGGGCGCGGAGCTTCTGGTCAGTGATGTCCGTGGCGAACTTGACGATCTTCACCGGCTTGCCGCTGGCGTCGAGCACCGGGTTGTAGGAGGCCTGGATCCAGACCTCCCGTCCACCCTTGGCGAGCCGCTTGTACTCGGCACTGGCGAAGGTGCCGCGTCGCAGGCTGTCCCAGAACTCCCGATAGGCGTCGCTCCCCAGCTCGGACGGCGGAACGAAGAGGCTGTGATGCCGGCCACGGATCTCCTCGAGCGTGTAGCCCACCGTCGCCAGGAAATTCGGGTTCGCGTCGAGGATCGTGCCGTCCAACGCGAATTCGATCGTGGCCAGGGACCGGCTGAGGGCCGCGAGCTTGGCAGCCTGATCTCTCCGAACCTTCGCGCCCTCGAACATCGATTCCTCCGCATCCCGTGATGAGGGTGCGGCCGAAACGCGCACCTGGGCGGTCAGATCAAGATCTTCTTGACCGAGTCCGCCTTCTATCGGGCTGGGCGACGTCAGATGTCTGTCGAGGCCCTGCTATAGCGATGTCTGGCATAGGACGACACCGTTGCGCGGCCGTTAAGATGGTTCGCCTCCTGACCAAAAAGCGTGGAGTGGGACGATGCGTGCAGCGATGTTCGATAAAGACCACAAACACAGCTGTAAGGCGCAGCGAAACAGCCTTGATCAAGGGCGCCACTATTTTAGGTTGTGTGTGGCCGACGCCACCCGGGAGGCCTTCCGGCCCGCCTTTGTAGGATCTGCGCGAAGCGCCGCATCTCGCCCGGCGACGCCGCACGATGACGTGCGGAGTCCGGTCGGTCCGACGCGCCCGCCGCGGGACGAGGCCGGCGTCGGTGCCCGCGTCAGCCCGTCCGGCCGATCGTCGCCTCGATGCGGCCGTAGGGCTCGTCGGTCGGCAGGAAGACCGTGCCCGGGTTGTCGAGGCCGAACGGCGCGAGGTCGATCGGCAGGTAGTGCTTGTTGGGCATGACGAAGCCGATCTCGGCCAGTTCGGGGACGGCGGCCAGGGCCGCCTCGCCCATCCGGTACATGCTGTCCTGAATCCCGCGGCTGTAGGTGGTGCCGAACACAGTCAGCAGCGTCGCGAGGATCCGCGCATTGGCCGCGCCGTGATCCTGCGGGGCCGAGTCCCAGGTCCAGGTCGCGTCCATGCTGGTGGCGGCGATGCGGTCGGTCGTGTCTGCCAGGGTCCGGTACTGGTCCGCCACAAAGCCCGTCCAGCCCGACTGCGTGGTCTTCATGAAGGTGTACCCGCGCAGACCGGAGCGCAGGGTCGAGCCGCTCCGATCGGCGGTGAGACCCGCGAAGCCGGCGCCGTTCCCGTCGCGCGTGAAGGTATGGCCGTGCGGCGCGTCGGCGATCGCGTGCCGCAGCCAGCGGACCTCCTCCGCCTCGATCGCCACCGTCTCGACCTGGGGATAGGTCTCGAGCAGCACCCGCGCGACCGCGGCGACGAATCCCTCGGCGTCGAGTGCGAGGTTCCGCGCCGCGGTGACGTTGACGATGTTCCGGATGCTGTCGGTGGCGATGGAAGCGCGGTTGTCACCCCCGGTCCAGGCGGCCTCGAAGCGCCCGGTCAGCATGACCGACAGGGTCACTTCGCGCGGCGTGTGGTGGTCGCCGTCACGGGCGAGGCGCAGCACCCGGACCCGTTCCTTGCCGTACCGCGATGCCGTCAGGGCCATGGGGATCTCCGACCGGACCGTCGCCGGCCATCTCACGCAAATCTGATTCATCCTAGGCCGACGCGCGTGGGGGCGCCAAGGTTCGAACGTGTCGGTGCGGCTTGACCGAGGCCTCATGGAAACCGGCATAGTGCAGGGCCGGGCCGAACCGGCCTCGGACCGGCGAGCGGGCATGGACCTCCACACGATCGAGACCGTCGTCCGGCCGAAGAAACGTTCCGAGCTCCCCGCCTGGGCGGACGGCGATGCCTGCTTGGGGGGCGGGACGTGGCTGTTCTCCGAGCCGCAGGTCGGGACGCGGCGCCTCGTCGACCTCGCGGCCCTGGAATGGACTCCGCACGCGATCGACGCGCACGGCCTCACCCTCGCGGCGACCTGCACCATCGCGCAGCTCGACCGGCTCGAGCTGCCGTCGGGCTGGAACGCGGCGCCGCTTGTCGGCCAGTGCTGCCGCGCCCTGCTCGGCTCCTTCAAGATCTGGAACGTGGCCACGGTCGGCGGGAATATCTGCCTCGCCCTCCCGGCCGGCCCGATGATCGCCCTCGCGACGGCCCTGGACGCCACCTGCACGATCTGGTCCCCAAACGGAGCTGAGCGCACCGTCTCCATCCTCGACTTCGTCCTCGCGCCGCAGCGGAACGCGCTCGCGCCGGGGGAGATCCTGCGGAGCCTGTCGATGCCGGCCGCCGCACTCGCGCGGCGCACGGCCTTCCGCCGCGTCAGCCTCAGCCCGAACGGCCGCTCCGGCGCGCTGCTGATCGGGACGCGCGGCGCGGACGGCGCGTTCGCGCTCACGGTCACGGCCTCGGTCAAGCGGCCGCTCCGCCTCGCCTTCGAGGGGCTTCCGGGTCGGGCCGAGCTGGTGCGGGCGCTCGACGACGCGGTCCCGGAGGCCCTCTACCATGACGATGTTCACGGGCGGCCCGACTGGCGCCGCCACATGACCCGTCACTTCGCCGAGGAGATCCGCGGGTCGCTCGACGCGGCGCCGTCGCCGGGAGCCGCGTCATGAAGCTCACGATCAACGGTGCCGCGCACGAGGGTGCGCCGCGGGCGGGGCAATGCCTCAGGACCTACCTGCGCGAGGCCGGATGGTTCGGCGTGAAGAAAGGCTGCGACGCCGGCGATTGCGGCGCCTGCACGATCCATCTGGACGGCGAGCCCGTGCACAGCTGCCTGATGCCGGCCTTCCGCGCCGAGGGGCGGAGCGTGACCACCATCGAGGGGTTGGCCGGTCCCTGCCGTGCCGACGCGGCCGAGCCGACGTCGCTCCACCCGATGCAGGAGGCGTTCCTGGCGGCCCAGGGCTTCCAGTGCGGCTTCTGCACGCCCGGCATGATCATGACGGCCGCGAGCCTCAACCAGGGCCAGAAGCAGGATCTCGGCACCGCCCTGAAGGGCAATCTCTGCCGCTGCACCGGCTACCGGGCCGTGCGCGAGGCCATCGTGGGCGGCACGCATCCGGTCGAGAGCGGGGCGTGCGGCGATCCCGTGGGCCGCAACCTCGCGGCGCCGGCCGCGCCGCTGGTGGTGTCCGGGCGCGCCCGATTCACGATGGACCTGCCGCCCGGCGACACGCTCCATCTCAAGGTGCTGCGCTCGCCGCACGCCCATGCCCGGATCGTCGCGGTCGACGCGTCGGCGGCCCGCGCCGTGCCGGGCGTGGTCGCCGTGCTGACCCACGCCGACGCACCGCCGCGCCGGTTCTCGACCGCCCGCCACGAGGATCCGCGGGACGACGCCTCCGACACGCGGGTGCTCGACCCGATCCTGCGGTTCGTCGGCCAGCGCGTCGCCGCCGTTGTGGCGGAGACGGAGGCGGCCGCGGAGGCCGGATGTCGCGCCCTGCGAGTGACCTACGAGGTCCGACCGGCGCTCCTCGATCCGGAGCGCGCCCTCGAGGCCGACGCGCCCCGCGTTCACGACCCCCGCGACTGCCCGGGCGAGGACGCACCGCCCCTCGGGCGCCATCCCAACCTCGCCGGAGAGGTGCACGGCGCCGTCGGCGACGTGGACGGGGGCTTCGCCGAGGCGGACTTCGTCTACGCGGGGACGTTCCGGTCGCAGCGCGTCCAGCACGCTGCCATGGAGACCCACGGCTGCATCGGCTGGTGCGCCGAGGACGGCCGCCTGACGCTGCGCACCAGCACCCAGGTGCCGTTCCTGACCCGGGACGCGCTGGCGGACCTGTTCGGCTTGGAGAAGGACGCGGTGCGCGTCGTCTGCGCCCGGGTCGGGGGCGGCTTCGGCGGCAAGCAGGAGATGCTGACCGAGGACCTCGTCGCCCTGGCGGTCCTGTACACCGGGCGGCCCGTGCGCTGGGAGCTGACCCGCGAGGAGCAGTTCGTCGGGACGACGACGCGCCACCCGATGCGGGTGGACGTGAAAGTCGGCGCCCGCCGGGACGGCACCCTCACGGCGCTCAGCCTCGATGTCCTGTCCGAGACCGGCGCCTACGGGAATCACGCGGGCGGCGTGATCCACCACGCCTGCCACGAGGTGCTGGCCGCCTATGTCTGCCCGAACAAGCAGGTGAGCGGCCGCGCCGTCTACACCAACACGGTGCCGGCGGGGGCCTTCCGGGGCTACGGGCTGAGCCAGACGATCTTCGCGCTCGAATCCGCCCTGGACGAGGTCGCCCGCGGAGTCGGCCTCGACCCCTTCGCCCTGCGACGGCGCAACGCCGTCAAGCCGGGCGACGCCATGGTGTCGAACAGCCTGGAACCGCACGACGTGATCTTCGGCAGTTACGGGCTCGACCAGTGCCTGACCCTGGTCGAGGAGGCGCTGCGGGCCGATCCGGGCCCCGATCCGGAGGCCGGCTGGCGCGCCGGGACCGGCATGGCCATGGCGATGATCGACACGATCCCGCCGCGCGGCCACCACGCCGACGCGCGGGTCAGCCTGGACGCCGACGGGCACTTCACGGTGCGCGTGGGGACGGCGGAGTTCGGCAACGGCACCAGCACGGTGCATCGGCAGATCGCCGCATCGGCGCTCGGTGCCGCGCCGGAGCGTGTCCGCATCGCGGGCGCGGATACGGATATCGTCGGACACGACACGGGCGCCTACGGGAGCACCGGCACCGTGGTGGCGGGTCTGGCGACCCTGCGCGCGGCCGAGGCGCTCGCGTTGCGAATTTGCGCGCGGGCGGCGGAGATCGCGGGCGCGCCCCCAGCTTCGTGCCGCCTGAACGGGGAGCAGGTCGAGACGCCGGCGGGGCCGGTGACGCTGGCGGCGGTCGGTCCCCTCGACGCGACCGGCCGGGCTGACGGCAGCCCGCGCTCGGTGGCGTTCAACGTCCACGCCTTCCGTGTGGCGGTCGACCCGGTCAGCGGCGCGGTGCGGATTCTCAGGAGCGTCCACGCCGCCGATGCCGGGCGGGTGATCAACCCGATGCAGTGCCGCGGTCAGGTCGAGGGCGGCATCGCGCAGGCGCTCGGCGCAGCTCTCTACGAGGACGTCCGCATCGCCGCGGACGGGAGCCTCGTCACGCAGACGTTCCGCGACTACCACATCCCCGCCTGCGCCGACGTGCCCGACACCGAGGTCCTGTTCGCCGACACCCACGACAGCGTCGGCCCCCTCGGGGCCAAGTCCATGAGCGAGTCGCCGTTCAACCCGGTGGCGGCGGCGCTCGGCAACGCCATCCGGGACGCGACCGGGGCCCGCCTGACCGCGACTCCCTTCACGCCCGACAGGATCTACCGGGCCGTGGCGGCCGGCCGGGCCGGGCTCCCGTGATGGATCGCGCGCGGGACACGATGCCGACGGCGAAGCCGGGTTTCCTGGAGCGGACCTTCCGCCTCGCCGAGCACGGCACCAGCGTGCGCACGGAGCTGCTGGCGGGGCTGACCACCTTCCTGACGATGGCCTACATCGTCTTCATCAATCCGAGCATCCTGGGGGATGCCGGCATGCCGCGCGGCGCGGTGTTCGTGGCGACCTGCCTCGTCGCGGCGCTCGGCTCGCTGATCATGGCGCTCTACGCCAATTACCCGATCGCCCTAGCGCCCGGGATGGGGCTCAACGCGTACTTCACCTACGTGGTGGTCCAGCAGCTCGGCTACAGCTGGCAGGCGGCCCTCGGCGCTGTGTTCATCTCGGGCGTGTGCTTCCTGATCGTGACGCTGACGGGCCTGCGCGCGCTCATCGTCGACGGGATCCCGCGATCCATGCGCATCGCCATCACGGTGGGGATCGGCCTGTTCCTGGCGATCATCGCGCTCAAGAACGCCGGCCTCGTCGCGGCGAGCCCGGCGACCTTCGTCACGCTCGGCGACCTGCACAAGCCCGAGGCGATCCTGGCGGTGATCGGCTTCCTGATCGTGGCGGTCCTCTCCGCCCGGAAGGTCCGGGCGGCGCTGCTCTCCAGCATCCTCACCGTCACGGCATTGAGCTTCATCTTCGCCGGCAACACCTTTCAGGGCATCGTCTCCCTTCCGCCCTCGATCGCCCCGACGCTGTTCGCCCTCGACATTCCGGGCGCCCTCTCCGCGGGCCTGCTCAACGTGATCTTGGTCCTGTTCCTGGTGGAGCTGTTCGACGCCACCGGCACGCTGATGGGCGTGGCGAACCGGGCCGGGCTACTGACCGACGGGCGGATGCGCCGCCTCGACCGGGCCCTGATGGCCGATTCCGTCTCGGTCTTCGCGGGCTCGCTCCTCGGCACGTCGAGCACCACGGCGTATCTGGAGAGCGCCTCCGGCGTCGAGGAGGGCGGCCGCACCGGGCTCACGGCCGCCACCGTGGCGGTACTGTTCCTCGCCTGTCTGTTCTTCGCGCCCCTGGCGGGCGCGGTGCCTGCCTACGCCACGGCGCCGGCCTTGTTCTACGTCGCCTGCCTGATGCTGCGCGAGCTGACGGAGCTCGACTGGGACGACCTCACCGAAGTCGTGCCGGCCTGCGTCACAGCCCTGCTGATGCCCTTCACCTACTCGATCGCCACCGGCGTCTCGTGCGGCTTCATCACCTACGCCGCGCTCAAGCTGTTCGCGGGCCGCGCCCGGGAGGTGAAGCCGATCGTCTGGGTGATCGCCGCGGTCTTCCTGTTCAAGTTCGTGGAGACCGGCGGCGCGCATTGACGCCCGCGCGGCGCCCCTAACGGCCCGTCGCGGCCGCGTGGAGCGCCGCCGCGTCCCGCGCGCCGCGCATCGCCGCAGCGGCCCCCGGGTCGCGCAGGCGCCGCGCCACGCAGGCCAGCGCGTTCAGCGTCTCGCCCTCGGCGGCGGTCGGGAGCAGGAGCAGAGCGACGAGGTCCACCGGCCGGTCGTCGACCGCATCGAACTCGATCGGGTCGCGGAGCCGGGCCAGGATCCCGTACGGGCGCGCGACAGCCTCGAGCCGCGCATGCGGCAGGGCGATGCCGTCGCCGATCCCGGTCGAGCCCAGGGTCTCGCGCCGGATCAGCGCCGAGAGGACCGTCTCCACGGCGAGGCCGAGGGCGCTGGCCGCGCGGCACGCCATCTCCTCGAGCAGCGCCTTCTTGCTGGCGGCGCGCAGGCCGACGAGTACGTCGGCGGGCGCGAGGATCCGATCCATCGTCATCGCGCGGGATCGCGGGCGCTGCGAAGCATCAACTCGTCCTCGGAATCAGTGGGCGGTCGCGCCGTCGGCGCCGCGGGAATGCGGGGCCGGCTCGTCGTCCGGCGCGCGCAGGCGGTAGCCGACGCCGGTCTCGGTCAGCAAGATCCGCGGCCGCTCGGGATCCGCCTCCAGCTTCTGGCGGAGCTGGCGCACGTAGACGCGCAGGTATTGCGGGTCGGACGAGGACGGCACGGAGCGCATCAGCTGCGCGTGGGTCAGCACCTTGCCGGCGTGCAGGACCAGGACGCGCAGGAAGTCGTACTCGCGCGGCGTGAGCTTCACCTCGGCCTCGTCGACCTTCACGATCCGGCGGACCAGATCGACCGACAGGTTGTCGACGCGGAAGATCGGCCGCTCGCCCCGCGCGGCGAGCTGGTGTCGCATGGCGGCCCGCAGGCGCGCCAGCAGCTCCGCCATGCCGAACGGCTTGGTCACGTAGTCGTTGGCGCCGAGATCGAGCGCCTCGACCTTGCCGCCCTCGTCGTCGCGGCTCGACAGGACGACCACGGGGAGGTCCGGATGGCTCGCCCGCACCGACCGCAGCAGGTCGTGGCCGCGCATGTCGGGCAGTCCGAGGTCGAGGATGACGAGATCCACCCCCTCGCGGCCGAGCAGCGCCAGGGCGGTTCGCGCATCGGGCGCCTCCAGGACGGCGTAGCCCTGGGTGGCCAGGCCCATGCGCAGGAGCTTGCGGATCGGCGGCTCGTCGTCGACGACCAGGACGGCGGGGCTCATGCGGCGATGTCCCTGGGTGCATTCCGGGCCGGAACCGGCAGGCTCACGGTGAAGCAGGCCCCGCCGCGGTCGCGGCGATTCTCGGCCGTGACGGTGCCGCCCATCGCCTCGACGAAGCCCCGGGAGATCGCGAGGCCCAGGCCGGTGCCGGCCCGGACCCGGTCGCCTTTCCGGACGCGGTAGAACTTGTCGAAGACCCGCTCGACATCGGCGTCGGGCAGGCCGTCGCCCTCGTCCAGCACGGCGATCCGGACCCGGTCGCCCGCGCGTCGCGCCCGGACCGTCACGGTCGAGCCCTCGGGCGCGTACTTGGCCGCGTTGTCGAGGAGGTTGACCAGGACCTGCTCGAACAGGACCGGGTCGAGCGCCAGGGCCGGCAGGTCGGCCTCGACCTCCACGGCCACGCGGTGGTCGGCCAGGATCTTCTGGGTGCGGCGCAGAGCGGTGTCGACCGTCTCGGCCACGTCCTGGGCGGAGAGGTTCGGCGCCACCGCGCCGGCTTCCAGCCGGGTCATGTCGAGGAGGTTGGCGATGAAGCGGTTGAGCCGCTCCGACTCCTCGATGATCGTCGCCAGCAGCTCCGCCTTGGCTTCGGCGGGAAGCGCCGCGTCGAGGTCGCGCAGCGTGCTGGCCGCGCCCAGCACCGAGGCGAGCGGCGTGCGCAGGTCGTGGCTGATCGAGGTGAGCAGCGCCTGCCGCAGGCGGTCGGTCTCGGCGGCGCGCTCGGCCCGGTCGAGATCCTCCACGAGCCGGACCCGCTCGATGGCGAGGGCGCCCATGTCGGCCAGGGCGTCGAGGAGGCGGCGGCCTTCCGGCGACAGGATCGGCCCGGTGCCGTCGGAATCGAGGCCGATCACCCCGATCGTGCCGCGCCCGGTCCGCATCGGCAGGAACAGGCGCTTGGCACCGGGCAGCGTGTCGGCGCCCCGGCCCGCGGGCCGGTCGTTGTCGAAGGCCCACTGCGCGGCCGCGAGGTCGGCCTCGTCGAGCATGTCCTCGGGCGGGTAGCCGGCCCTGACCGTCACGGCTTGGCCGTCGGGCAGCAGCAGGACGACGCGCACCTTCAGCATCGCGGCGACCTGGGCGCAGGTGGCCCAGAGCACGTCGTCGAGGGTGCCGCAGGCGGCGAGCTTCCGCGAGAAGCCGAACAGCCGCTCGGTCGCCCGCGCGCGGCCCTGGCTGACCACCGCCACGCGGCGCGCGCGCGAGGCGAGGTTCGAGACCAGGACGGCCACCAGGGTGAAGAGCAGGAAGGCCGCGACGTTGGTCGGGTCGGCGATGGTGAGCGTGTAGACCGGCGGCAGGAAGAAGAAGTTGTAGGCGAGCGAGGCCGCCACGACCGCGGCGAGCGCCGGCCCGAGACCCCAGCGCACCGCCACCGCCACGACGGCGGTGAGCAGGAACAGGTCGGCGTTCTCGACGCCCGCGTAGGGCTCCGCGACGATGGCCGCGCCGAGCCCCGCGGCGATCGCCGCCAGGGCGATCGCGTAGGGCCGCGCGTCGAATCCCGGCCGCGGCGCGGTCACCGCCACGGCGCGGCGCGGCGGCGTCTCGTCGGGGACGGCCTCGCCGGGGACGACGTGCACGCTGATGGCGCCGCTCCGCCGCACGAGGTCGTGCACCACCGAGCCGTTGAGCAGCTCGAACAGCCAGGACCGGTGCGCCTTGCCCACGACGATGTGGTTGACGTTGGCCGAGCGCGCGTAGTCGAGCACGTCGTCGGCGATCCGGCGCCCGCCGGGCAGGGTGACGGCGTCGCCGCCGAGCCGGTCGGCGAGCCGAAGGGCCTCGGCGATCCGGTCGCGCTCCGCCTCGCTCAGGGCCGCCGCCCGCGCGCCCTCGATGGAGAGCGCCGTCCAGGGGGCGTGCAGGCGGTCGGCCAGCCGCTTGGCGTAGCGCACCAGGCCGGAGGAGCGGGGATCCTCGTTCACGCAGACCAGCACGCGCTCGCCCGCCGCCCAGGGACCGGCGATGGCGTTGGCCCGCATGTGGCCGAGCAACTCGTCGTCGACCCGGTCGGCGGTGCGCCGGAGGGCCAGCTCGCGGAGCGCCGTCAGGTTACCGCGGGAGAAGTAGTGCTTGAGCGCGCGCTCGGCGTGGGTCGGGACGTAGACCTTACCGTCCTTCAGGCGCTGGATCAGGTCGTCGGGATTGAGGTCCACCACCTCGATGTCGTCGGCGCGGTCGAGGACGCCGTCCGGGACCGTCTCGCGCACCCGGATGCGGGTGATCGACGCGACCACGTCGTTGAGGCTCTCGACGTGCTGGATGTTGAGCGTCGTGAGCACGTCGATGCCGGCGTCGAGCAACTCCTCGACGTCCTGGTAGCGCTTCGGGTGGCGCGAGCCCGGGGCGTTGGTGTGCGCGAGCTCGTCGACCAGCGCGAGGGCCGGCCGGCGGGCGAGCAGGGCGTCGAGGTCCATCTCCTGGAGGACGGTGCCGTGATACGGCACCGACCGCCGGGGAACCGTCTCGAAGCCGTCGAGGAGGGCCTCCGTCTCGACCCGGCCGTGCGTCTCGACGACGCCGACCACGACGTCGATCCCCGCCTTGAGGCGCGCCCGGCCGATGGTCAGCATCTCGTAGGTCTTGCCGACGCCGGGGGCGGCCCCGAGGAACACCTTGAGACGGCCGCGCGTCCGCTCTTCCCGGCGCGCCGCTTCGAGCAGGGCGTCGGGCGAGGGGCGGGTCGGGTCGCGGCCGGTCTCGGGCATGATCCCTCTACTTAGCGCCGTTCAGCGACGGGCGAGATCGTCGACGGCGAGGTTCAGCGCCAGCACGTTGACGCGCGGCTCCCCCAGGATGCCCAGGGTGCGGCCCACGATGCGGGCGGTCACGAGGTCGCGCAGCTTGTCCTGCGGGATGTTGCGGGCCTTGGCGACGCGGGGAACCTGGAAGTAGGCGGCCTCGGGCGAGATGTCCGGGTCGAGGCCGGACCCGCTGGTCGTCACGAGATCGACGGGCACCGGGGCGCCCGGATTCTCGGCCTTCAAGGCCTCGACATCGGCCTTCACCCGCTCGGCCAACGCCGCGCTGGTCGGCCCGAGATTCGAGCCCGAGGAATTGGCCGCGTTGTAGGGCGCCGGCACCGTCTTCGAGGCGTCGGCGGGGTCCGGCGCCGTGGTCGCCGAAGGCCGGCCGTGGAAGTAGCCGGCACCGGTGAAGTTCTGGCCGATCAGGCTGGAGCCGATGACCGTGCCGTCGCGCTCGATCAGGCTGCCGGCGGCCTTGGCGGGGAAGATGGCGCCGGCGAGGCCGGTCATCGCGAGGGGATAGGCGAGGCCGGTGATCGCCGTCAGGGCGGTGAGCAGGACAAGGGCAGGGCGAAGCTGTTTCAGCATGGCGGGTCTCCGAGGGACCGGTTCAGACGAGGTGGAGGGCGCTGACGGCGAGGTCGATGGCCTTGATGCCCACGAAGGGCACGAGGACGCCCCCGAGGCCGTAGATCAGGAGGTTCCGGCGCAGCAGCGCGGCCGCGCCGACGGCCCGGTAGGTGACGCCGCGCAGGGCCAGCGGGATCAGCGCCACGATGATCAGCGCGTTGAAGATGATCGCCGACAGGATCGCGCTCTGCGGCGAGGCGAGGCCCATGATGTTGAGCGCCTGGAGCTGCGGGTAGAGCCCGAGGAACATCGCCGGGATGATGGCGAAGTACTTGGCCACGTCGTTGGCGATCGAGAAGGTCGTCAGCGCGCCGCGGGTCATCAGCAGCTGCTTGCCGATGCCGACGATCTCGATGAGCTTCGTCGGGTCGCTGTCGAGATCGACCATGTTGCCGGCCTCGCGGGCGGCCACCGTGCCGGTGTTCATGGCGACACCGACATCGGCCTGGGCCAGCGCTGGAGCGTCGTTGGTGCCGTCGCCGCACATGGCGACGAGCTTGCCGTCCGCCTGCTCCTTGCGGATCAGCGCGAGCTTGTCCTCAGGCGTGGCCTGGGCGAGGAAGTCGTCGACGCCGGCCTCGGCCGCGATCGCCGCCGCGGTCATCGGGTTGTCGCCGGTGATCATCACCGTGCGGATGCCCATCTGGCGCAGCTCGGCGAAGCGCTCGCGGATGCCGCCTTTCACGATGTCCTTCAGGTAGACGACGCCGAGCAGGCGGCCGTTTTTGGCGACGGCCAGCGGCGTGCCGCCGACCTTGGCGATCTCCTCGGCGATGGCGCGGGTCTCCTTGACGGCGGCCGTCTCCGGAGCCGGCTGAAAGGCCAGGGCGGCGCTCGAGCCCCGGCTCGCCACCGGCTGACCGGACAGCGACGCGATCACGGCGTCGACGGCGCCCTTGCGGATCGAGGCGCTCTCCAAGTCGACGCCCGACATCCGCGACTGTGCGGTGAACGGCACGAAGGTGGCGTTGAGCGCGGCCATGTCGCGGGCGCGGATGCCGTACTTCTCCTTGGCCAGCACCACGATCGAGCGGCCCTCCGGCGTCTCGTCGGCGAGCGAGGCGAGCTGCGCCGCGTCGCCGAGTTCCTGCGCGCTCACGCCGGAGACCGGACGGAACTCGGTGGCCTGCCGGTTGCCGAGCGTGATCGTGCCGGTCTTGTCGAGGAGGAGGGTGTCGACGTCGCCCGCCGCCTCGACGGCGCGGCCCGACATGGCGAGCACGTTGAAGCGGACCAGCCGGTCCATGCCGGCGATGCCGATCGCCGAGAGCAGCGCGCCGATCGTCGTGGGGATCAGGGTCACGAACAGCGCGACGAGGACGATCACCGGGATCGCGCCGCCCGCGTAGCTCGCGAAGCTCGGGATCGAGGCTACCGCGAAGACGAACACGATGGTGAGCCCGGCGAGCAGGATGTTCAGGGCGATCTCGTTCGGCGTCTTCTGTCGCGAGGCGCCCTCGACCAGCGCGATCATCCGGTCCACGAAGGTCGAGCCGGCCGCGGCGGTGATCCGGACCTTGATCTCGTCCGAGAGCACCTGCGTGCCGCCGGTCACCGCCGAGCGGTCGCCGCCGGATTCGCGGATCACTGGCGCGGATTCACCCGTGATGGCGGCCTCGTTCACGGAGGCCACGCCCTCGATCACTTCGCCGTCGGAGGGGATCAGGTCGCCGGCCTCGACCAGCACGACGTCGCCGACCTTGAGGGCGGTGCCCGGCACCGTCTCGTAGGCGCGGCCCGGTCCCTTGAGGCGCTTCGCCGTCATCTCGGTCCGGGTGCGCCGCAGGCTGTCGGCCTGGGCCTTGCCGCGCCCCTCCGCGAGGGCCTCGGCGAAGTTGGCGAAGATCAGGGTGAACCACAGCCAGAGGATGATCTGGCCGGAGAAGGCGAGATCGCTGCCGCCGGTGATGAGGTCGCGGGCGAACAGGATCGTGGTGAGCACCGCCACGACCTCGACCACGAACATGACCGGGTTGCGGATCATGGCGCGGGGATCGAGCTTCCCGACGGAGCCTATGAGGGCCGGCCCGATCAGGGCGGCACTGAACAGGGATGACGTCTGGCGAGACATGGAAAATGTCCGGAGGAGAGATGGAAGTGGGGCTGCCGTCCTCGCGGGCGGAGCGATGCGATCCAGGGCCGCGCTGCGCTCGCGAGGACGGTTGCGGAGGGGTTCAGCCCGCGACGCCGAGGGTCAGCGCGTAGGCCGCCAGCAGGGCGAAGCCGCCGAGGAGGACGACGCCGAGAAGCGCCAGCACGAGGTCCGACGTCCGCGGGGGCGGGGCTCCGGCACGGCCGGCGCGATGCGGCTGCCGGTGCAGCACGAGGTGGTGGCGCGCGACGCGCCGGGCGGGGAGGGCGCGCGGCATCTCAGCCCCCCGTCGCGAAGGTCTGGCCGGCGGCGCCCGCGAGGTGCTCGACCACGGGGCCCAGCGCCAGCGAGGGGAAGAAGGTCAGGCCGCCGATGATCAGGATCACCCCGACGAGCAGCCCGACGAACAGGCCGCCGTGGGTCGGGAACGTGCCTGCCGAGGCCGGGACCGTCTTCTTGGCGGCGAGCGAGCCCGCGATGGCGAGCACGGGGATCTTCACGAAGAACCGGCCGACCAGCATGCCGATGGCGAGCGTGCTGTTGTAGAACAGCGTGTTGGCCGTCAGCCCGCCGAAGGCCGAGCCGTTGTTGGCCGCCGCCGACGTGTAGGCGTAGAGGATCTCGGTGAAGCCGTGCGGGCCGGCATTGGCCGGGCCGGCGAGGCCCGCCGGCACCACCGTCGCCAGCGCCGTGAAGCCCAGCATCATCAGCGGCAGGCAGAGGATGCCGAGCATGGCCATCTTCACCTCCTTCGCCTCGATCTTCTTGCCGAGGTACTCGGGGGTGCGGCCGACCATCAGACCCGCCACGAAGATCGCCACGATCACGAAGATCAGCATGCCGTAGAGGCCGGCGCCGACGCCGCCGATGATGATCTCGCCGAGTTGCATGTTGAGCAGCGGGATCAGGCCGCCGAGCGCCGTGAACGAGTCGTGCATGGCGTTGACGGCACCGCAGGAGGCCGCCGTGGTGATCACCGCGAACAGCGCCGAGGCGGCGATGCCGAAGCGGGTCTCCTTGCCCTCCATGTTGCCGCCGGTCAGCCCGAAGCTGTTCAGGACGGAGCTTCCGTGGGCCTCGGCCCAGTAGGTGACGAGGACGCCCGCGAGGAACAGGATCCCCATGGCGCCGAGGATGGCCCAGCCCTGCCGCTCGTCGCCGACCATGCGGCCGAAGACGTTGGTGAGGGCGGCGCCGATCGCGAAGATCGAGACCATCTGGACGAGGTTCGACAGCGCGGTCGGATTCTCGAACGGGTGCGCGGCGTTGGCGTTGAAGAAGCCGCCACCGTTGGTGCCGAGCATCTTGATCGCCACCTGGCTCGCCACCGGTCCGAGCGCGATGGTCTGCTTGGCGCCTTCCAGCGTCGTGGCGTCGGCGTAGGCGCCGAGCGTCTGAGGTATGCCCTGCCAGACCAGGAACAGCGTGTAGGGCACGCAGATCGGCAGGAGGACGTAGAGGGTGGCGCGGGTCACATCGACCCAGAACGAGCCGATCGTGCCGGAGGACGCGCGCGCGAACCCGCGGATCAGCGCCACCGCCACCGCGATGCCGGTCGCCGCCGACAGGAAGTTCTGGTGCGTCAGACCCAGCATCTGGGACAGGTACGAGAGCGTGGTCTCGCCGCCGTAGGACTGCCAGTTCGTGTTGGTGATGAAGCTGGTCGACGTGTTGAAGGCGAGGTCCGGCGCCACCGCGGTCTGGTCGGCCGGGTTCAGCGGCAGCACCGCCTGCAGCCGCAGGATCGCGTAGAGGACCGCGAAGCCTAGCACGTGGAACAGGATGACCGCACCCGTGTAGGCCAGCCAGTGCTGCTCCTGGCGGTCATCGATGCCGGACACACGGTAGAGACCGCGCTCGATCGGTCCGAGCACGGGCGAGAGGAAGGTGCGCTCTCCGGTGAAGACGCGGGTCATGTACGACCCGAGGGGCTTCACGAGCGCCAGAACGATCGCGCCGTAGAGCGCGATCTGGATCCAGCCGTTGAGGGTCATGGGGGAGATCCTGCGGGCCGCTCAGAACCGCTCGGGGCGGACGAGGGCGTAGGTGAGGTAGACGAGGAGGCCGGCGGTCACGCAGGCGCCGAGGGCGAGGTCGAGGGTCATGGCGGCCTCTCTCACAGCCGGTCGCAGGCGGCCGCGTAGCCGGCCGCCGCGACGAAGAAGGCGAGCCCTCCGGCCAGGAAGACGATGTCGAGCATGGGGGTCAGGTCCGGTTCGGCGGACCGGCCGCGGAGGCTCCGCGACCGGGCTTGGCCGACCATCAGTGTCGCCGGGAACCGCGTTAGGGTTCGAGCGAGGACCGAGCCGGAACATATAAGGGTCGCGTTAGGATCGGGTGCGTCGGCCGAAGCTCGCCTGGAGGCCCGCGCAGGCTGCCGGAACGGTCAGCCAAGCCGCCCCCGGGCAGAGGGCGCGCCACCGGGCGCGGTCCAGGCGGATCACCCCGGCCTCTCGGCCGAGGATCCCGCCGTAACCGAGGCCGCAGACGCCGCAGCGTCCGGCGAGCGGCTCGATGGGGCAGGGCGAGGGTGACGCGTCGGCCGGCGACGCAGCGGCGCCGCGACAGGCGGGGCAGACTCCGGCGCTCACCGGACCTGCAGGGGTTCGAAGAGGTTCAGTGCGAGCAGCGCGAGGGACACGGCGGACCACCCGCCGAGCGCGACCACCATCAGCGCGAAGACGTGGTCGGCCCTGCACTCGGCGAGGATGTGGCGGACGATTCGCATGCGGAGGCTCCATCCGGGCTGTTGCCCGATGGCGTGACCACGTCCGCATCGGCCGTGAGGGACCAAGACGCGTGCGAGGCGTCCGGCATAGGGATGTCATCAGGACCGGGCGGCGGCGCGTCCGCAAGGCCCAGGAAGCTCGGGTCGAGCTCGTGCAGGAAGCAGGGCGGCGAGCTGTAGGCGCCGAAGTCCGGCTCGTCGCGGCTCGGCGACGCGGGGACACCCTCGGGCGCGCGGGTCGGGTCTGACGGCATGACGCGGTCCCTCCGGAAGCGTCCTGTCCGCGGCCGGCCGTCAGGCCGGGCGCCGCGTCGGACGCCGGATGTCGGACCCGGCCGCGACGCGGCCGGGCGCGGTTCTAGACCGTCGCGGCTTATGGCTGCTCGGTCGAGTTGAACACGACCTCGCCGGTCCGCTCGCAGACCACGCTGACCGAGGTCGCCCCGTTCTCGCGCTGCTGCACGGGGAGCTGCGCGAGCGCGTAGGCCGTCGCCGCCTCGAGATCGCACGGCCACAGTTTGGTGAAGCTCTCGCGCTTCCCGCGGCGAAAAGTGATTTTGTAAGCCATCGTTTCCTCCGTTTTCACGGAAGATACACCTTCTCGGCGTGCCGCCACGTCGCGCCGAGACATGGCACCGATGCGTTTCGGGCGGGAACGGCGGCGACATACGGGTAGATCGGTCAGAAACGGTCAACCCGTGACTGGAGCGGGACAGCAGTCTCCGTACAGCTTGATCCGCAAAATAGACCATGCGACGGTGCCGAATAATGAATTGCGCAGCCTCGGGCATCGCGCAGATCAGGCCTTCTAGGGCAGGGCGTCACGCCATGGCGCATCGGTGTCGGAGTGGTTCGAGTCATGTCCCACACGCCGGCCGGGTCACTTGACGGAGCGGGCCGGGCCGCGGACGCCGCCCCGGTCCGGAACGCCGGGCCGCTCGACGAGGTCGGGGTCGCCAAGCAGAAGCTCATCGAGGCGATCGAGTGCAGCTCCGAGGGCTTCGCACTGTTCGATTCGGACGATCGCCTCGTCATATGCAACGGGCACTTCCAGGATCTCCATCCCGGCCTGTCGACGATCATCGTGCCGGGCGTAGCTTTCGAGGCCATCGCCCGCGCCGTCGCCGAGACCTGCGTCGTTCGCCCGAACGGCATGACCGTCGAGGGCTGGCTTGCCGAGCGGATCGCCCACTACCGCGCGCCGGGAGGCCCGCTTCTCCAGCAGCGCGTCGACGGCCGCTGGGTCCAGGTCAACGAGCGCAAGACCAACGACGGCGGCGTCGTCGCCGTCTACACCGACGTGACCGAGATCAAGCGCGCCGAGCAGGTGCTCCAAGCGACGCAGGGGCGGCTGACCTACCTGCTCACCGCGTCCCCGTCGATGATCTGCAGCTTCGAGGTCGGCGGCAGGAACGCGCCGACCTTCATCAGCGAGAACGTGCGCGATCTCCTGGGCTACGAGCCGGGCGATTACCTGGCCGGGCCGGAATTCTGGCTGGAGCGGCTTCATCCCGACGACCGCGACCGCGTGCTCGCCGAGTTCCCGCGCCTGCTCGCCGACGGGCACAACGTCATCGAGTACCGGTTCCAGCACGCGAACGGCACCTATCGCTGGGTCCGGGACGAGCAGCGCCTCCTGCGGGATTTGGGCGGACAGCCCGTCGAGGTGGTCGAGTCCTGGAGCGACATCACCGAGCGCAAAGAAGCCGAGCTGGCGCTGCAGAAGCAGACCGCCTTCGTCGAGCTGCTCCAGGCCGCCGCCGCGGCCGCCAACGAGGCGCCGACGGTCGAGGACGCCCTGCGCTTCTGCCTCGAGCGCGTCGCGCAGCACGCCGGCTGGCCTGTCGGTCACGCCCATATCCTGGCCCGGGACGGGACGCGGACGCTGCTCCCGACCGGCATCTGGCACTGCGATCCCGGCGCGGATGTCGCGCGATTCCAGGCCGCCACGGCCGCCACGTTGCTGGCCGCCGGATCGGGCCTGGCCGGCCGCGTTCTCGTCTCGGGCGCGCCGGAATGGAGCGTCGGGGACCCGACGCTGGCCGCGGACCCGCGCGCGCCGGCGGCGGTCGAGCACGGCATCCGGGCGGGATTCGGCTTTCCGGTGACGGTGGGGCGCGACGTCGTCGCGGTGCTGGAGTTCTTCGCCCGCGACGCGTCCCCGCCGGACGCCTCGCTGCTCCGGGTCATGAGCAACATCGGCGCGCAGCTCGGCCGCGTGATCGAGCGCAAGCAGGCCGAGGAGAGCCTGCGTCAGGCGAAGGAGGCGGCCGAGGAGGCGAGCCGCGCCAAGAGCAGCTTCCTCGCCAACATGAGCCACGAGTTGCGGACCCCGCTCAACGCGATCATCGGCTTCACCCGGCTGGTGATGCGGCGGGCGAAGGATGTCCTGCCGGTCAAGCAGTTCGAGAATCTCGAGAAGATCCTGGCGAGTTCCGAGCACCTGCTCTCGCTGATCAACAGTATCCTCGACCTCGCCAAGGTCGAGGCGGGGCGCATGGAGGTGAAGCCCTCGGACTTCGCCCTGGAGCCGGTCCTCGACCTGTGCCTCCGCACCGTCGAGCCCCTCGTCAAGAACGAGGGCGTGCGCCTCGTCCGGGACGTCCGGGACCCGCCCCCGATGCTGCGCACGGACGAGGAGAAGCTGCGGCAGATCCTGATCAACCTGCTCAGCAACGCCATCAAGTTCACCGAGGCCGGATCGGTCACGCTCCGCGTCCGCTCGGTCGATGAGGGCATCGAGTTCGCCGTGATGGATACCGGCATCGGCATCCCGGCGGGCGCCCTGAGCGCGATCTTCGAGGAGTTCCATCAGGTCGACAACAGCGCGACCCGGTCCCACAGCGGC
This sequence comes from Methylobacterium sp. 22177, assembly GCF_052045615.1. NCBI lineage: Bacteria > Pseudomonadati > Pseudomonadota > Alphaproteobacteria > Hyphomicrobiales > Methylobacteriaceae > Methylobacterium > Methylobacterium sp. 22177. Next base: position 242,729 of record NZ_JBQEPK010000001.1, read on the forward strand.
ACCGGGCTCGGGCTCGCGATCAGCCACCGGCTCGCGCGCCTGCTCGGCGGCCGGATCGACGTCGAGAGCCGCGAGGGCGAGGGCTCGACCTTCACCCTCACCATCCCGCCGCGGATCGCCGGCGGCGCCGAGGCGCCGCCCCCGAAGCCGGCGCCCGCCACCGTCACCGCGCCGCGCTCGGGCGCCAAGGTCGTGCTGGCGATCGACGACGATCCCAACGTCGTCTACCTGCTGAAGGAGAATCTCGCCGATGCCGGCTACACGGTCGTCGGCGCGGCGAGCGGCCAGGAAGGTCTGACGAAGGCCCGGGAGCTGCAGCCGCGGGCGATCACACTCGACATCATGATGCCCGGCACCGACGGCTGGCAGGTGCTGCACGCGCTGAAGACCGATCCGCTGACCCGCGACATCCCGGTGGTGCTGATCTCGATCGTCGACCAGAAGGAGCTCGGCTTCCGGCTCGGCGCGACCGACTACATCGTGAAGCCGTTCGAGCGGGAGGCCCTGATCGGCGCCCTCGCGCGGATCGCCCCCGACAACGAGCGCGTCCTCGTGATCGACGACGATCCGAACGTGCCCGACCTCGTGCGCCAGCTGCTCGACTCGGAGCACTGCACCGTCGACTGGGTGGCCGACGGCGCGGCTGGCCTGGAGCGCATCGCGCAGGCCCGGCCGAGCGTCATCCTCCTCGACCTGCTCATGCCGCGGATGGACGGCCTGGCCTTCCTGGATGCCCTGCAGGCGGACCCCGCCGCCCGATCGATCCCTGTCGTGGTCCTGACCGCCGCGTCGCTTGATTCAGCCGATCGCGGCATGCTGCGGGAGCGTGTGCTCGGGCTGATCGACAAGGGCGGGCTCGACCGCGCCGCCCTGATTCGCGAGGTCCGCCGCGTGCTGCCGGTCCTGGAGACTGAGACCGCCGACGGTGGCCGATGAGGCTCGGGACAACCTGGGCGCGGCGGCCCGCAACGCCCGGGACCGGCCCATGAAGCGGATTCTCATCGTCGAGGACGTCGCGCTCAACCGCGATCTGCTGACCCAGTTGCTCGAGGACGAGTACGAGATCCTGATCGCCGTCGACGGGGCCGACGGCGTGGACATGGCGATCGCGCACCGGCCGGATCTCATCCTCATGGACCTGTCGCTGCCGCTCGTCGACGGCTGGGAGGCGACGCGCCGCATCAAGGCGAACGCGACCACCTCCGCCATTCCGGTGATGGCGATCACCGCCAACGCGATGTCCGGCGACGAGGACCGCGCGCGGGCTGCCGGCTGCGACGACTTCATGACCAAGCCCGTCGACGAGGACCTCCTCTTCGCCAAGCTGCAGCACTGGCTCGGCTGAGCGCGGCCGTCGCACGCCAGGAAGGGAGGACCCGTGGAGCCAGCCCGCATCCTCATCGTCGACGACGAGCCGTTCAACCTCGACCTGCTGGAGCAGGAGCTGGAGCTCCTCGGACATACCAGCGTGCGGGCCGCGAACGGGCGGGCAGCCCTCGACCGGCTGAGCGAGGAGCCGTTCGACCTCGTCCTGCTCGACGTGATGATGCCGGCCCTGGACGGCTACGCCGTGCTCGAGCGCATGAAAGCCCACGAGGCTTGGCGCCACACGCCCGTCGTGATGATCTCCGCCCTGATGGAGATCGGCAGCATTGTCCGGTGCATCGAGCTCGGCGCGTTCGACTACCTGCCGAAGCCCTTCGAGCCGGTGATCCTGGAGGCCCGCATCCGATCCTGCCTGGAGCGGAAGCGGGCGCATGACCGTGAAGTCGCGCATCTGCGGACCATCGAGCGCGAGCGCAAGCGCGCCGACGAGCTGCTCCACGCCATCCTGCCGGTCTCGGCGGTGGCGGAGCTGATGGAGACCGGGCAGGTCAAGCCGCGGCTGTTCGACGACGTCGCGGTCCTGTTCATCGACCTCGTCGGCTTCACCACGTGGTGCCACGACCAGGGCCCGGACGTCGTCGTCGCGGAGATCCAGCGCCTGGCGGAAGCCTTCGAAGTGGTCACGCAGGCGCGGGGCCTGGAGAACATCAAGACGATCGGCGACGCCTTCATGGCCACGGCCAACCTGCTGCGGCCCCACGACGACCCGGTCTCCGCCGCCATCCGCTGCGCCGCCGACATGGTGGCGATCGCCGCGGCGGGCGAGCCGGGCTGGCGGATCCGCGGCGGCATCCACATCGGGCCGGTGGTCGGCGGTATCGTCGGCCGGACGAAGTTCACCTTCGACCTGTGGGGCGACACCGTGAACGTCGCCGCGCGCCTCGCCGGCCTCGGCGACGGGTGCGCGCTGCACCTGTCGCGCGAGGCCTTCGACCGATTGGCCGATCCGCGCGACGTCCGGCCGATCGGCGCCGTGACGCTGAAGGGCAAGGGCGCGGTCGACGTGTACTGCCACGCCCTCGCGGCCGGCGACGCGGACCCGGCCTGAGACGGCCTCGGCGGCCGCGGAGCGTTCCGGATTGCGCAGCAAGAAGCGGGATGCGGCGGGCCGGGGCGGGGCCTAGGGCCCGTCCCGGAGGTGCACCATGACCCGTTTCCGATGCGTTCCGATCCCGACGGAGACCGCCGATCGCTTCCGCAGCGCCGGCCTGGACGACCGGGGCAACCCAATCCGGCGGGTCGCTGCGACGGCGGACGGAGGCTTTCCGTGCCGCCACTGCCTGCGACTCGGCCAGCCCGGCGAGTCCATGCTGCTCGGATCCTACGATCTGCCGGAGCCCCGCGGCATTTACTGGACCCCGAGCCCGATCTTCCTGCACGCGCGAGACTGCCCGCGCGCCGAGACGGTCGACGAACTCGCGCCGATCGTCCGCGCGAACGCGCTCGTGTCGGTTCGCGCCTACGACGCGGAGCATCTCTGTCTCTACGATCTCGGACAGGTCTGTGCCGGGAGCGAGGCCGAGGGTCCGCTCCGCCGCGCCCTCGCCGACCCGCGCACCCGGTTCGTCAACGTCCACACGGCCCGACCCGGGTGCCTGCTCGTGCGCGTGGAGCGCGTGCCCGGCTGACCGCGGTCCTCCGCGCCGTTCCGCGCAAGCCGTGCCTGCGCCCCGTCAGGCCGCGACGTGGAGATGCTGCTGCGCTGTGATGAAGGCGGCCACGCCGGCAGCCGGGATCGGCTTGCTCAGCAGGTAGCCCTGGACCTCCGAGAAGCCGCTCGCTCGCAGCCGGGCCAGCTGCTCGGGGGTCTCGACACCCTCGGCCGTCGTCGTGATCTTCAGGCTGCGGCCGAGTTCTGCCACGACGTGGACGATGGCCGCGGCCTCGTCCTTCTCGAGCAGGTTCCGGACGAAGGACTGGTCCAGCTTGATCTTGTCGAAGCGGAACGTGTTCAGCGAGCTGAGGGACGAGTAGCCGGTCCCGAAATCGTCCATCGAGAACCGCACGCCGAGGCGGCGCAGGCGGCTCAGCATGTCGAAACTCGCCTGATCCTGGCTCAGGATCACCGACTCGGTGATCTCCAGCTCGAGCCTGTGGCTCGGCAGCCGGGTCTTGCGCAGGACCTCCTCGACGAAGCGGTCGAGATTGCCCTCGCGGAACTGGATCGGCGAGATGTTGACGGCCACCCGCAGGGAGCCGGGCCACGTCATGGCATCCGCGCAGGCCCGCTCGAGCACGTAGGCGCCGAGGGCGTCGATCAGCCCCGTCGCCTCGGCGACCGGGATGAACTCGCCGGGCGAGATCATCCCGCGTTCCGGGTGATGCCACCGGGCCAGCGCCTCGAAGCTCGTCACCGCGTTCGTCGCCAGATCGAAGAGCGGTTGATAGTGCAGCTCGATCTGCGCGGTGCCGATCGCCAGCCGCAGCTCGCGTTCCAGCCAGCGCCGCTGGTTCTGGCGCTCCTCCATCTCCTGCTCGAAGACGCGGACGCGCCGACCGCCGTCGGCCTTGGCGGCGTAGAGGGCGACGTCGGCGCGCCGCAGGAGATCGTCGCCGTCGGCATCCTCCGTGCCGGAGACGGCGATGCCGAGGCTCCCGTCCACGGAAACGAACTGGCCAGCGAGGAAGAACGGCCGCCTGAGCTGGGTCAGGATCTGCTCGGCGAGGACGAGGACTCCGTCCGGCAGATCCGCCTCACAGAGGACCATCGCGAACTCGTCGCCGCCAAGGCGCGCCACCGTGCCGCCGGGCGGGCACAGGGCGGTGAGGCGACGCCCGACCTGCCGGAGAAGCTCGTCGCCGGCCGGATGCCCGAGGGTGTCGTTGATGCCCTTGAAGTCGTCGAGGTCGAGGCAGATCACCGTCACTGCCCGGCCGCCGCCCGCATGGTCCGCGAAGGCGGCCGCCAGACGCTCGGCCAGCAGGGCCCGGTTCGACAGGCCGGTCAGCGCGTCGTGGGTCGCGAGATGCGCGATCCGCGCCTGCGCGGTGACGCTCGCGGTGACGTCCTCGTGGGTCTCCACCCAGCCGCCATCGGCCATCGGCTCGACCGTGATCTCGACGCAGCGGCCGTCGGAGAGCGTCCGGGTGAGGGTCCGGCGGCTCGGCCCGCTCTCCGCGTCCGGCCAGTCCGCGAGACCGGCGAGCCGGCGAACCTCTGCCTGCGCCGGTTCGGTATCGAGCGCGCCCGGGGCGATGCCGTAGATCCGGCAGAACTGGGCATTGTAGACCTTGAGCCGGCCGTGACCCCCGAACATGCACAGGCCCTGGGACATGTTGTTCAGGGCCGCGTCGAACCGCTCGTTCTGCTCCTGGAGCTGCCGCTCGCGCTCCGTCAGGATCGTGTTCTGCCGGAACACGTCGTCGCGCAGCTGATCGCGCTCCGAGAGGGAGTGCTCGAGCACGACGACGGCGCGCGCGATATCGCCGACCTCGTCGGCGCGATCGGTATCCGGCACGCTCACGTGCCAGTTGCCGCGCGCGACCTCGGAGACCGTCTGGGTGATGCGCACCAGGGGTCGGGTGATCCGGCTCGACAGGAAGAGCAGGACGACCGCGACCAGGCACAGGGTCAGACCCGCCACGACGCTGAGCGTCCGCAGGAGCGAGCGCGAGCTCTCCTCGCCGATGCCCACCACCTTGCCGGTGAGCTGCTGCAGCTCCTTGAGCGGCGCCGCGACGCAGAGGCGAATGTCGGCAGGCTGGGCGATGCAGCGCGCCACCTTCTCGGCCCCCACCACGGCGTGAAGCTCAGCACCCGACGCGGGTCCGAGCTGGGCGTGGGAGACCTCCGCGCCCGCCGAGGAGAGCAGACTCTGGCCGGAGAGGATGAGGACGTCGCGTCCGCTGAGCGACGCGAAGGCCGTCAGGGTCGGCTCGTGCGGACGCAGGACCCGGTATCCGACGAGGCCGCCGATCACCTCGCCGAAATCGTCGAAGAGCGGCTGGCCGAAGATGTCGGCGACCGTGCCGCTCTCGTTCGCGGCGAGCGCGCGCGCCAGCGCGTCGTCCCAGCGCAGCGACAGCACGAACCCGTCCGCGCGCTCCCTATCGTTGCGGGCGAGCACCGCCCGGAGGGCCGTCGCGACGGGTGACGTCCCGAACGCCCCGTTGGCGGCGAGGAGATCCGCGTCGACGCGGTCGGCCGTCAGAGCGCGGAGATTGAGGTCGAAGGCGATGGCACCGTCGAGGTCCGCAAGCGCCAGCGCCGGCCGGAGCAGCTCCGAGGCCGCCACCGTGTTGCCGGAGAAGACCGCCTTGGCGACGTCCCAGCGCTTGGCCATGGTGGCGAAGCGCCGCTCGACGTCCTCGCGCTGCATCTGGAGCCGGGCGGCGGCGAGCTTGGCGTCGCTGAACAGGCGGTCGGAGAGCTGCGCCTCGGACCAAGTCGAGACCTCTCGCTCTTGCTCGCGGAGCGTCTGCCCGGAGCGCAGGACCACCAGGAAGACCAGGGCCGCCAGCGCGACCGCGGCCGTCGAGAGCGTCGCGCCGACGAGGCGCGCGCGCAGGGAACGCGAGAAGACGGTGCCCGTCACGGCCTGAGCGGGGCACCGCCCCGCTCCGCCATGACCTGACCCGCGCGATCGGACGTCGCGAAGGCGAGGAACGCGGATGCCGCGGCGTCGCGCGTGGCGGCCTTGTAGATCAGCGCGAGGGTCACGGCGCTCGGATAGGCCGGATCGCGCGGCGCCCTACCGTCGATCGTCAGCACTGTCAGATCGCCCGCGAGCGCCGGGGAGTACGGACCGAAGCCGATCGCGCCGGGCGTCTCGCGCACCGTGGCGATCGCGTCCTGGGTCGTGGTCGCGGTCTTGGAGCGGCTGGTCAGGACGAGGTCGCGCCAGCCCGGCATGGTCGCCCGAAGCACCGACAGCGTGCTGTCCGTCTCCTCGCGGCGGACGACGCGGATCTTGAGATCGGGTCCGCCGAGGGCGCTCCAATTGTCGGTCGTGCCCGCGAAGATGGCCGCGACCTGCGCGCTCGTCAGGTTCGTGACGCCGGCGCCCCGGTGGACGAAGATGGCCGAGGGGATGCGGGCGAGCGGCACCTCTACCAGGCCCTGGGCCTTCTCGGCCTCGGTGAGCGGGCGCGCCACCCGTCCGAGCCGCTGGCGCTCGCCGCCCACGGCCGCGACGGCGCCGCCGGAGCCGATGCTCGGAGGAACCGAGACGCGGGCGTCGCCGCCCTCGGCATTGTAGGCGGCCGCGACCGCCTGGAGCATCTCGATCCCGTCACCCGTGCCGACGATCGGGAGATCGTCCGCCCGGACGCCGCCCGACTGGGCGAGGAGGATGATTCCACCCGCGATGACGCGCCGAAGATTCGAGAATGACAGTGCCATGACCGGAGAATGCGCCTTGAGTGCTTAACTCGAGGTCACCGGATACCGTACATTGAAGGTGTGGTTGACGATCTGCTAGGCGACGGGCTCCGTTTTAGCGGTCCGATGGCCCGCCACGCGCTGCAGGAAGCGCTGCAGGAAATTCGTGTCGGACGGCGGGTTCTCCTCCGCGCCGCGCGCGGCCGCGTAGAAGGGATCGGCGTAGCAGGTCGCACCGGTGGCCGCGGCCAGGAATTGGACCGCTGCGACCATCTCCGGGGCGCCGGCCGCGAGGACGATGTCGTCCCGCGTGAGCATCGGCATGTGGAGGGTCGGTCGCCCCGCCCGGGCATCCGGAGGTGGGTTACTGCCGCTGCAGGTCAGGATCGTCGTTGCCCCGCGCTCGCGCAGCCAGTCGAGCGCCGGGCGCATGTAGAGGTTCTGCGGGTGCCGCGCGCCGGCCACGACGAGCAGCTCGCGCTCCGGCTCGCGCAGCCGGCTCGCGCGTGCGACCGCCCAGGCCGGCGCCCAACCGACGCCGGACGAGACGACGACGAGGCGACCGCGTCCGAGCCGGTGGAAGGCGGCCCCGAACGGACCCTCGACCTTCACCGCCGTTCCCGGTCCGACCTTGTTGCCGAGCAGCGGCGAGACCGCGCCGTCGGGCTGCCGGCGGATCTGGAAGATCAACTCGTTCAGTTCGCCCGATCCATCCGAGCGCAGGGTCGGGCTGTAGTCCCGTGCCGGCAGCCCGGCGAAGGAGACCCGGACATACTGGCCCGGCAGGTAGATCAGCCGCTTGCGCAGCGCGACCGTGACTTCGACGATCTCGGCGGTGAGATCGACCACGCGGTCCACAGTGCCGGCGCGCCGGACGGTCTCGGGAACCTCGTCGAACTCGATGACCGTGTCGCTGGTCAGGCGCGCCCGGCAGGCCTGCACGGTCTCGCCGATGCGCGTCCCCGCATCGTCCACCGAGCCCGAATGGATCCGGACGCGGCAGGTGTCGCACTGACCGGTGGCGCAGTCGTGCGGGATCGCGCGTCCGGCCGCCAGACCCGCGTCGAGCAGGGTCTGTCCCGCGACGGCGCTGACGCGCCGTCCGTTGATGATGAGGTCGACGCGATCGGCCATGGCGCGCTCTCGCCTCAGCGCAACAGGACTTCGACCGGCCGCATGTGCCGCGTGTGGCGGGTCTGCGTGTGATCGAAGGCCGAGACGTACAGGTAGAAGGTGTTGCCGGGCAGGAAATCGACGTCGTACTTGCTGCCGGTCGCGATCTTGCGGGAGGCGACCAGGGTCCAGTGGTCGTCGGCCCAGTCGGCTGCCGCCGAGATCCCGGCGCGATCCCCCGTATAGCCGTCGGTCATGAGGACGCCCGGCATGACGGTCCCGACCGGGATCTCCGCGTCTGCGGCCGCCGTGTACGGCACCGTGTCGGTCTTCTCGACCATCCACCATTCCGAGCCCGGCGAGGTGCTGGCGTCGAAGGCGAGATCCACGGTGCCGAGCTTGGCCACCGTCGCGCGCCAGTCCTTGGGAAGCCGCAGCGGCTCGACCGCGCCCGCGTAACCGCCGGGACCCTCGAACTTGAAGTTGTAGCGGTACGCGCTGGTGCCGGGATCGCCCCAGTAGCCGGCCTGGTAGCGGCCCTTCACGGCCCGCTCGGCGGCGGTCGGCTCGGTGGGCGGCCCGATATGCATGTCCTCGACGACGCCGAGCATGCCGCCCCGGGCCGCCTTCCACTGCCACATGTCGATGTAGCTGCCGTCCGTGGTGTAGTGGTAGCCGCGGCCGTTGAGCGGGGCGGGGGCGTCGGGCAGGGGCCGGGCGCCGAGATGGGTCGACCCGCCGCTGCCGAAGGCGTCGGATCGCGAGAAGATCACCGCCAGCTTGTCCTCGTAGTAGGCGGTCACGTCCGCGCGCGCGGCGTCCGCGTCGAGGAGGTGCCAGCCGTCCGCCTTCTTGATCATCGGGACGCGCTTCAGTGAGCGCGACGGATCCCACCAGCGGAAGGCGAAGTACACGTTCGCGTCGTCGCGGACCGCGCGGATCTCGACGGTCGTCTCGCCGGTCCCGCCGAAATTGGCGCCCTGCATCGTCCGGACCGAGACCGGCCGCGCCGTGCGCCAGACCGGGTCTTCGAGGAGCTTGGACAGGTCCGGTCCGGCCGACACCTTGTCGACGACGAGTGTGGAGCGGCCCTTCACGTCCGCGAAGGCCAGGCCGCCGACGACGGGGAGACCGATCACGGCGGCCGCCAGGAGCGGCCGCCGCCGCCGCGCCGCGCCGTCCGCCAGGGCCGCGGGACGGAACAACCGCAGGAGCTGCCAGAGCCCGCCGTACATGAAGTGCGCGAGGGTATGGACCGCGATGTAGGCCAGGGCCACCAGCGCGCAGGTGGCGTGCAGCCACACCACCCAGCCGCCGTAGCCCAGGTAGAGCGCGACCCCTGTGCCTGTCAGGATGAGCGTGACCGCGTAGATCAGCCAGTGCAGCGCGACGTTGATGCCGCCCCACCGGGCCTTCCGGGCCGCCTTCGTCCGCCCGCTGACGCGGAGGGCGCGGAGCCGCGAGAGGCCGTTGCGGTCGGTGAGACGCCCGCGCACGAGGTAGACGAGATAGGCCGTGATGCCGAAGAACAGGGTCAGGCCGGCCACGAAATGGACGGTCCAGACCTCTCCCTGCGGGAGCATCGGCGCCAGGAACTTCGCGGTCCGCGCCACGGGCGCGTCGGCCGAGATGCGCAGGCCGGTGAGCAGGCTCGCCACCATGGCGATAGCGACGATCCAGTGGATGACGATCGTCCCGACATCGGAGCGAGGATGCCGGTCGGCCCGCGCGGCGGGCGTGCTGCGCCAACCGGAGGCGGCGTCGGGTCCGCCGGGCGGGTGCGGCGAGAGGGTCAGCGGTTCCGACATTCGTTTCTCCGCACCGTCGCCGCAAATTGGACTCGCTACGTTAGAACTTTGTAAATCACGATGACGGCTCGCGGATATAGCCGAGCTTTGCAATCTTGAACTCTTGAGGAACATGCTTAACGGGCGCGATCGTCCGCGCGCGTCGGGCGGGCCCGCGGCGTTGCCGCCCCGCCGCAGCGCCGGCAGGACAAGGCGCGCCGACGGCGCACATCGTCAGACGAGGCCGATAGGCCTCGCTATCCGCGCGATAGCGGACCCGTACGCGGCAGCGGCCTCTTCTTCGTGGCCGTTTCGGAACGCGTTCTCCGAGGCCGCCCCCAACTCTGTCGTCGGATCAGTTGTCCCCTGATGGGTGGCGGACGGTCGCTCGCCGCTGCCCGCAACGGGCAGCGCGGCGGGTCTCGGTCCGCGCCACTTCAACATCGAGATCTGAACACGATCCGGCCCGCGAGGTCCTCTTGCAGGGCGGCTCCTCTCGTGCGGCCCGACCCGTTCCGCCAATCCGACGCGGCCGCGATGGCCGAAATGCGCCGAACGCGCGCTCACCTTCTCGCGATCGCTTAAGATACCGAAACAAATTTCATGAAGTCAATTCTCGTTGAATTATAGAAGTGCAATTTATTTGTAAAATGAATCCTTGACGGATACGGTCAAGCTGTCTCTAGATAGAGCGGCCAATTCTCTAAACCACTGCGACGTCGCATCGTGTCGGCACCCGAACACGTGCGTGAACGCGGATTGTTGGGTTGACGCCTGCAGTGGCACGTCCACGGCGTCGGATGCGGGGTTATGATGACCAGAATCAAGGCGCTGCTACTGGGCTGCTCGGCCCTGATGATCCCGATCGGCGGTGCGTACGCCGCCGATCTCCCGACATTCAAGGCGGCGCCGGTCGAGTTCGTACGCGTCTGCAACGCCTATGGCGCCGGATTCTTCTACATCCCAGGGACCGATACCTGCATCCGGCTGTCCGGAAGAGCGCGGTATGACTTCCTGTATCAGACCAGCAAGGTTCGTACGGGCGGCGGCGGCGACCTCACCGGCTATCTCGGCCTGATGCGGTTGAATCTCGATTCGCGGACCCAGACCGATTACGGAACCCTGCGCGCGTTCCTGCGCATCGACGTCGCCAACCGCAGCGGGCCGTTCCTGACCTCGGGATCCCGGCAGCGCGAGAGCTTGGCCATTGCGGGCCTCGGCGCCGACGCCTTCGGCCGCACACAGACCTACGTCAATGCCGACAAGGCCTTCATCCAGTTCGCCGGACTCACCGCAGGCCGTGCGTCCTCGTTCTTCGACTTCTACGCGCACGATTTCGAGCTGATCGGCGGTACAGCCGGCTCCGATACGTTCAGCACGAACCTGCTCGCCTACTCGGCAGTCTTCGGAAACGGCATCACGCTGACCGCCTCGATGGAGGACCCGACCTACCGGCGCTTTCCGATCTTCGGCACGGGCTCGGCGGTCGGTGCGTTCACGGCGGGCGGCGGGTTTGCCGGCTACAGCAACGCTTTCAACCCGTTCACCCCGTCGACCTGGCTCGCGCCGATCGTCGTCGGTGCGGGCAACGTCGCCTTCGTCGATGTCACGCAGAAGAGCCGCATGCCGGACTTCATCGGCGTGGCCCGCATCGACCAAGCCTGGGGCTCGGCACAGCTTTCCGCCGCCGTTCACGAGATCAATGCCGGCGACGCCGGCAGCACGGTCGCGGGCATTACCACCGCGACGGCCGGTCTTGGCATCTCGCCCACGGGACGCGCCTCCAACGCCTACGGCTGGGCAGTTCAGGGCGGCCTGAAGGTCAACCTGCCGTTCATCGCGACGGGCGACACGCTCTACCTGCAGGGCGCCTACGGGCAGGGTGCCATCGCCTACACGGGCATCTCGAACTACACGGCGCCGTACGACGCTCTCGGTGCGGCGCCGGTCGGCGGTGGCTCGTTCGCGCAATACTATGCGGACGCGGTGCTGAACCCGACGACCGGTCGACTCGAGCTATCGACCTCGTTCTCCGCCGTGGCGTCCCTGCTCCACTACTGGTCGCCCGCTTGGCGATCTGCCTTCTTCGGCAGCTACGCGCAGATCGACTACAACTCCAAAGGCCGCAACGCGCTGGGTCTGCTGGGCTTCGGCTTCGCCCCGGCAGGGGCCAGCGCGTCCAACGCCTTGGCCTTCGCCACGAGCCCCATCCTGCGGGGCAACAACCAGATGATCACCGGCGCCAGCCTGATCTGGACCCCGGTGAAGGACCTCGATATCGGCGTCGAGGGCGAGTACATCCGCACGGCGCTGAATAGCGGCGTCACGCCGGACATCTCGAAGAACGCGCTGCGCTACGTCAATTCGCAGGACGCGGCCCAATTCCGGTTCCGCGTGCAGCGAGATTTCTGAACCGATGTGAAGCTTCATTACAAACGCACGATCTAATCTTGAGCCCGACCGCGAGGTCGGGCTTTTATCATTGGCTGCGGACATACATCGTTGAATGAATTCGAGTACATTAAACAAATAAAAGATCTTTTGCTTGCGCATCGCGCGGAATCATCTACAAAGAGGGCAGCTCTTCAGCGGCCTGCTTCGCCGCCGAGCGAGCGGATGCTATGGTTTCAGAGTGGCTGTCCCGGGTACCAGGGCATGGCCCGTCTGACCCAGAGCTTCAGACCCATAAGACTTCGCCGACCGGGCAACCGGTCGGCTTTTTCATGTCCGCTGCACGCTCCCGCCTTGCGCGGCAGTCCGCGAGACTCGAGCGGCGCAGCCCCACACGCGGTCGCGGTGGTCGCGATCCTGGCGGATCTGTACCACTGCACCCGGGAAAACAAAAATATTTGTAATATTGAAAACTACCCGAAGAGTAGAAGAATTATTATTCAATAAAATATAGAGTTTAAATCAGTCATGCGGCATCTTGCAGGCACGTCGTCGTTGGGCGACAGCTCGAGAAGCGGGAAAACATCATGAAGAACATCGTCCTGGCCTGCTCGATGGGCGCAGTGCTGGTCGCGGGTCCTGCCTTCGCCCAGGACGCGGGCGCGGCGATCGATCCGAGCCTCATCATCCGGACGAACGGCAGCGGCCTCGACCCATGGTCCGCGTCCGAGGGCAACGACAAGGCGGGCGGCATGTGGGAAGGCGCGACCGGCTACAGCGCCGCGGTCCAGCGGCCCAGCGCGATCGAGACCGTCCCGGCCAATCGGCAGTGGAGCCGCCTCAACAGCCGCGAGCGTCGGCGCGGTCAGCCGTCCTACTGAGACCCCTCCGAGGCCATGCGCCCGGCCGATCCCGCGGGACGGGATCGGCCGGGCGCGACGGCGTCAGTGGGACGCGGCGGGCAGGAGATCGACGGACGGATCAGTCCCGACCGTGTGGGTCCAGCTGAGGGTCACGCGGCAGCCGGTCCCGTCGGAGGCGATGTCGAAGGCGGCGCTGTGCAGCCGCGCGATGGAGTCGACCAGGCTCAGGCCGATCCCGAAGCCGCTCTTGTCGGTCTTCAGCGCCCCGCGGCGGTACCGGGCCCGGACGGCACTCAGCTCCTCGGCCGGGATGCCGCAGCCCGTGTCCGTGACTTGGATGCCCAGCGGATTCCGGATCAGCGCGACCGTCACCACTCCTCCGGCCGGCGTGAACTTCAGGGCATTGTCGATCAGGTTGCTCGCCGCCTCGAAGATCAGGCTGCGGTCGCCCTCGATCGCACAGGTGTCTTCCGGGCGGTCCCAGAGGAGTTCGATGCCGCGCTCGTTGGCGAGGGGTTCGTAATACTCCACCGCGTCCTCGAGCAGCCGACCGAGATCGACCTGCGTGAAGCCCGACCGGCGCAGACGGTCTTCCATTTCGGAGATGCGCAAGAGGGCCGAGAACCGGACGACGATGGTCTTGACCTCGGCGAGGACGTCCTCGTTGAAGGTGCGAAAGGTCTCCACGCTGTCGGCCTTGCGGAGCGAGCGCTCCAGCGTGCCGACCACCCGGGTCAGCGGCGTGCGCAGGTCGTGGGCGATGTTCTCGTTGACGCCCTTGATCTCCAGCATCAGCCGCTCGAGCTGATCCAGCATGTCGTTGACGACGCGGGTCAGGTGGGCGAGGTCGGCCGAGACGCCGCGCGTCGGCAGGCGCTCGCTCAGGTCGCCGCGCATGATGCGCTCGACCGCCTTGGTGATCGCATCGTTCTGCCGCAGTGAGCCGGCGCCGAAGACCACGGCACCGATCAGGCCGATGACGATGGTGGCGGCCATCCCCCAGACGAAGGTCTCGACCAGCGCCTTCTCGAGAGCCTGAAGATCCTGGGCCGAGCGGCTGACCAGGACGTATTCGCCGCTCGGGAGCTCGGTGAGCTGGCTGAACAGCGTGCGGCTGCGGTGGTCCATCGGCTGCGACAGGATGAACGGCCTCCCGATCGGCGCCTGATCGGGAAAGTCGATCGGCGCGCCCGCCCGGCGCACGTGGTCTGGTCCGAACAGGACGAGCGGACGGCCGCCTTCGGCGAAATCCTCGGAGGCGTCGATGCGCTCGCGCAGCGCCCGCGGCGACAGGCTCAGGAGGTGCTTCGACTCCCATCCGACCCACTCGAACGCGGCCTTGCGGCCGTAGCTGCGCGTGTCGACGTACAGGAAGCCCGACAGCGCGAGCGACGCGGTCCCGAAGGTCGCGAAGAACAGGCAGGCGACCCGGAAGCCGCTGGTGCGCCGGATCTCAAGAAGGCGCACGGAGAATGAAGCCGGTGTTGCGCACCGTGTGGATCCGCGGGTTCAGCCCGTCGGGATCCAACTTCTTGCGGATCTTGCCGATATGGACGTCGATGACGCTGGACTGGTGGTTGAAGCTGTAGCCCCAGACGGATTCGAAGATCATCTTCCGGCTGACCAGCGTGCCGGCGTTCTGCATCAGAAACTCGATGATCGCGAACTCCTTGGGCAGGAGCTCGATCTCGCGCCCCGCGCAGTAGAGGACGCGCTCGATCAGGTCAAGGCGGAGATCGCCGACCACCAGCTCGTTCACCGCCTCGGCCGCCATCTTGCGCCGGGCGAGCGCGTCGACGCGCGCCGTCAGCTCGATGAACTCGAACGGCTTGGCGAGGTAGTCGTCGCCGCCGGCGCGCAGCCCGTCGACGCGCTCGTTGACGGCCGAAAGGGCGCTGAGGATCAGGACCGGCGTCGAGACCTTGGCGGCGCGCAGCTCGGTGAGCAGCGACAGGCCGTCGATCTCCGGGAGCATCCGATCGAGCACGATCACGTCAAAGTTACCGTCGAGGGCCTTGCGTAGTCCGATGCTACCGCTCGGCGCTTCGTCTACCTGAAATCCGTATTCCGCGAGGGCCGACCCGATCTCGGCGGCGACCCGCCGGTCGTCCTCGACTACCAATACGTTGGCCATTCGTTTTTCCTTCTTATTTTGTATTCGCCGGCCCTGTCTAGTCTCCTGCGGCTCGGAGGGAGGAGTGCAATTATCCTCTTCGGTCCCGGAGTCAAATGGGGTCCGATCGCGGCCGGCGGTCTGCATCATCGGGGCGGCGAAGCTTACGGGAGAGCGGGGGATCTGGACCATGCGCCTCACTCCGCGCTCGCCTGCTCTGAGAGCTTGGCTGTCGGGGTCTGCGAGGCGACGGAACTCCTGGGGTTGACGCGGCTGCCGTCCTGGAGGCCGGCGGGCGGGTTGAGGACCACGGTGTCGCCGCTCTCGAGGCCGCTGCGCAATTCGAGGCGCGTGCCGAGATCGCGCGCGATCGTGATCGGGCGCAGCCGGACGGTGCCGTCGGCCCCGACCACGGCGACCCGCGTCCCGTCCGCGTCGAAGATCAGCGCCTCGGACGGCACGATCACGCGCGGATGCGTGCGCGGCACCGCGAAGGTGACGGCGACGTAGAGACCGGGCCGGAGAACCCCGTCCGGGTTGGCGACGTCGACCTCGGTGTCGAGCGTCCGCACCGAGGATCGGAGAGCGACCGAGCTGCGCGACACCGAGCCGGAGAACGCGCGGTCCGGGATCTGCGCGACCTGAACGCGCGCCTTCACCCCGTCGCGGATGCCCACGGCGGCCGATTGCGGCACCTGCACCGCGACGCGCAGCACATCGGTGCTGTCGATCGTGAAGAGCGGCGTCCCGGAGCCGGCATCGCCGTGGACGAGATCGCCGACATCGACTTTGCGGGCGGTCACGATGCCGTCGAACGGCGCGACGACGTTCTCGAATGTGGTCAGCGTGCGGAGCCGGTCGACGGTCGCCTGCTGGGCGGTGATGTTGGCCTCCGCGACCTTCACCTTCGCCTGCGCGGCGGCGAGTGACGCGGTGGCGGTTAGCATCCCGGCCCGGGTCTGGTCGGCATTCTGCTTCGAGGCCCAGCCTTGCCCGGCCAGGGTCGCGGTGCGGGCATCGGTGACATTCGCGAGCGTCACGCTGGCCTTGGCCTGCTCCACGTCGGCCCGCGCGACCGCGAGCTGCGCCTCGAACTGGCCGAGTTGGGCCTCGGCCTGCCGGGCCTGCTGATCGAGGTCGGGCGCGGTGATCCGGACCAGGAGATCGCCCTTCTTCACCCGCGACCCGATGTCGACCCGGCGCTCGGCGATGTAGCCGGTGGCGCGGGCGAAGATGTCGGCATGGTCGAAGGCCTCGGTCTGGCCCGGCAGGGTCAGCATCATCGGCCCGTCATCCACCTGCGCCGGCCCGGTGCGGACGTTGGGAACGAAGTTCACGGCCTCCGACTGCGTCACTAGAGAGGCCTGATAGGTTTCCCAGTGGCGCCACGCGCCGAGCCCGAGGGCGCTTCCGAGCGCCAGGAGCGCCACGAGGAACGGGCGCTTGCGCGGCGGCGGCGGCACGGCGTGGACCAGCACCTCGCCGGCCTGGTCCTGCCGCAGCGGGTCGATCTCGACCGCGTGCCGGTGCGCCCGCGCGGCGGCTTCGGCGCCGCTCCCGGGAGCGTCGTTGAAGTCGGTCATCAATAATCCTCGAGGGGCTTGATCGGGTTGCGGCGGAGCAGGGTGTAGAGAAGGGGGACGAACAGCAGGGTCGAGACGGTGCCCATCCCGATCCCGCCCATCACCGCGCGGGCGAGGGCGGCATTCTGCTCGGCGCCTTCGCCCGCCCCGATCGCCATCGGGATCAGGCCCAGGAACATGGCGGAGGCTGTCATGAGCACCGGCCGGAGGCGGGTGTGGCCGGCCATCAGGGCGGCCTCGCTGGCCGAGCAGCCGGTGGCTTCGCGATGCTCCTTGGCGAAGGTGACGAGCAGGATCGAGTTCGCGCTCGCCACGCCGACCGACATGATCGCGCCGAACAGGGCGGGGATCGAGAACGCCGTGCTGGTGATGAACAGGCTCATCACGATGCCGCAGAAGGCCAGCGGCAGGGCGGCGATGACCACGAAGGGATCGACCCAGGTCTGGTAGTTCAGGACGAGCAGCAGGTAGACCGCGACCAGCGCGATCCCGAGCCCGATCTCGATGCGCGAGAAGGCGCTCTCCATGCTCTCGATCTGGCCGCGCACGAGAATCTTGTCCGGAGCCGGGAGCCGGACCTGCTCCTCGGCGACGATCCGGTCGACGGCATTGCGGACGCTGCCGAGATCGGCGTTCTGGACATTGGCGAGGATGTCGTAGGTCGGCTGCTGATTGACGTGGTTGATCACCGTCTGCTCGGGACGCCGCTGCATGGTGGCGATGTTCGACAGCAGGATCGGGATGCCGGGCCTGTCATGCGCGGTCGCGTGCACGGAGACCGGCGTGTTCATCAGCTGCGCGATGTCGGCGTTGCGCCATTCCGGCGTCTGGACCCAGAGCTGATACGGCATGCCGGACTTGGGATCGGCCCAGAAGTTCGGGCTGACCTGGAAGGAGCCGGAGAGCGAGACGTTGAGGTTCTGCGCGATGGACTGTTCGCTCACGCCCATCTCCGAGGCGAGCCTGCGGTCGACGTTCACGTACATCTGCGGGGCGTCGACGATCTGATGCAGGTGGACGTCGACCGCACCCCGGACCGCCCCGATGCGGCGGACGAGGTCCTGCGCTAGCGCGAGGTCCTCGGCATCGTGACGCCCAGACACCTGCACGTCGATCTGCGCGACCGTCCCGAAATTCAGGATCTGCGTGATGATGTCGGACGGCTGGAAATAGAAGGTATCGTCCGGGAAGGCCTCGTGCAGGATCTGGCGCAGCCGCTTCTCGTAGTAGGAGATCGGTTTGTGCTCGCCCTTCAGGTTGATCAGCATCTGTCCGTCATTGTACGCGACGAAAGAGGCGTCCATGAAGGCGAAATTGTAGTTCGAGGCGGGTAGGCCGATATTGTCCAGGATGAGCCCGAGCTCGTCCTTCGGGACGACCTGTCGGACGACGTCCTCGACCTGCGCGAAGGTCTTCTCCGCCTGCTCGATTCGCTCACCCGGCCGCGTGCGGATGTGCAGGGTCATCTGGCTGGATTCGATCTGCGGGAAGTAGTCCTGCCCGACGAAGGGGAAGATCGCAGCTGTCACCGCGACGACGGCGAGCGCGCCGCACAGCGCGCGGGCGGGATGGCCGAGCACAGCGGAGAGGAGGCCGACATAGCCGGCGTGGAAGCGCGCGAAAGCGCGCTCGAACGCGTTGCGGAAGGCGAGGGCGCCGCGCAGCGGATACCGGAGGATCCAGGCGAGGGGCCGAGTCACGCCGCCGCGAATCCGGCCGAGGACGGAGCGGCGGGGCGACGCCCCTTCGGTCTCAGCGATCGGGCCGCCGTGGTGCCGTGCGTATTCCGGGGCGACGAGGACGTCGATGAGGATCGCCACGAGCGTCCGCGACAGCAGGTAGGAGGTCAGCATCGCGAAGACCACAGCCTCGGCCTGCGGGACGAAGAGGTAGCGGGGCGCGTCGGTGAGGAAGAAGACGGCCGAGAAGGCCGAGCAGATCGCGAGCGTGGAGGTCAGGGCCGGCTTGGCGATGCCGGCGACGCCCTCCACCACCGAGCGCCGGAACGAGAAGCCTTCCTCGAACATCCGGTAGGTGTTCTCGATGGCCACCGTCGCGTCGTCCACCAGGATCCCGACGGCCAGGGCGAGGCCTCCTAGGGTCATCACGTTGATGGTCTGGCCCAGGGCGACGAGGATCGACAGGGAGGTCAGGATGCAGAGCGGGATCGAGACCAGCACCACGATGGTCGAGCGCCAGGAGCCCAGGAACAGCAGGATGGCGAGACCGGTGAGCCCTGCCGCGATCACCGCCTCGCGCACCACGTCGGAGATGGCGTCGGAGACGAAGACCGACTGATCGAACAGCGGCGTGATGGTCATCCCCTTCGGCGCGGCGGCGTGGATGTCCGGCAGGGCGGCCTTGACAGCGTTGACGACGTCCAGGGTCGAGGCCGCGCCGTTCTTGAGGACCTGCAGCAGGACGGAGTGGTGGCCGTCGGCGCGGACGACGTTGATCTGCGGGGGCGCGCCGTCCCGGACGTGGGCGACATCGCGCAGCAGGACCGGCTGGTTGTTCTCGACCTTGATCGGGATGCGGTTGAGCTGATCGATCAGCTGCGGGCTCGAATTCAGCCGCACCGTGTATTGCTGCGTCCCGATCTTCGCGAGACCCGAGGGAACCACGAGATTCTGCGTGAGGACCGCGTTCAGGACATCGAGCGGTGTCATGCCGATCGCGCGCAGCTTGGCGAGGTCGAGATCGACCATGACCTGACGCGGCGCCCCGCCGTAGGGCGACGGCAGCGTGGAGCCCGGCACCTCAGCGAGCCGCCGGCGGGTCCGGTACTGGGCGTAGTCGAAGACCTCGGTGAGCGGCAGCTTGGAGGACGACAGCGCCATCTGGATGACGGGCACCGAGGACGCGGAGAAGCGCATGATGACCGGGGGCTGCACGCCCGGCGGCATGCGCGAGCGGATCGTGTTCATCGCCGAGTCGACCTGGGTCATCGCCAAGTCGATGCTGACGGCAGAGTCGAAGTAGATCCGCTCGGTGACCGTGCCCTGGATCGACGTCGACTCGATCCGCCGGATGTTGTTCACGTTGCTCGACAGCGAGAACTCGCTGTAGTTCGTGATGCGCTGGACCATGTCGGTCGCGTCGAGACCGTTGTAGGTCCACACCACGATCACCATCGGGATGTCGACGGCGGGCAGCACATCCTTCGGCGCGACGGCGATCGAGCCGAGCCCCGTGAGGAACATGAGGACGGCGAGAACATAGAAGCTCTTGCGAAATTTCAGGGCGAACCGGACGAGTTCCATGAGATCAGTCGGATGTCCTGCCGTGGCCTGACCTCGTTCCGCGCGGCGTGTCCGCTGGACAACGAGCCGATCGAGCCTCGTTTGCGAAGAGAAGCCTGGGCAATAGCCCGGCACGACGCAGATATAGCCTTCGTAAAATCGCTGTTCGAATGAATTCGGCACGACAAACTGAAGCGGTTTTAAGAAACTTAAAACGACACGGGTTCTCTGAAGTGTGAGACTGATCCGCCACCGGCCCATCCTGCGCAGCGGATCGCTATCGCCGTTTCTCGCACCGGGTATTGAAAAAAGATTTTGAAAAGAAATTCGATCTTTGCTGGCGTAAATCTTATTTTCTTGCGGCCCGAGGTCATCTTGTACGATCTTCCCGAAAACGGGACTGTCCGATCCGGCGAAGGCGGTCGGGGCGGGGGGGCGGTCATGCTGAATGCGCAGCGGAAAGCTGTCCCTGGAATGCCCGCGTGACGGTGGTCCCTCCTGAATAGAGCGGCCGCCGATCTCGCGGCGGCGACGTCATTCCAGCCCGAGAAATCCGGCGACCGGCCTGCGCGCTGCCGATCACGCGCGCTCGGGGAGAAACGCGCCCATGGTCAGACGATGTTCACGGCTCCTCGTCTTGGCGCTGTCGCTTCCGCTGCAGATCGGCCCGGCGCTGTCCGAGAGCGAGATGCCGGCGGGCGGTGCGTTCATGAGCAGCTACACCGCGGATCCCTATTTCGATCCGCGATCGCGGTACGCGCAGGTCCACTCCGCCGGAGACATCCGCGGACAGCCGATGCTGGCTGAGCCGGGCGACGCTCAGCCGCCCTGCAAGCTGTTCGACACCGCCTGCGCGGACGCCTTCGAGCGCTCTCGCCCGCACGCGTATCGCTAGAGCCGTTCGTCGAGGGGCCGAGAGCGGGCGACGAGCCCGCGCCGAGCGCGCGACAGACCCCGCCGGACCGAAGGCGATCGGGTCAGAGAGTCGTGCAGCCCCTCGCCGTAGCGGGGCGCGAAACCGGCGCTCGGGTGCCGCCCGCGCGCGATCCGGCGCACCGGACGGTCCGCGCCCCGGCAATCGACGTGCGGGATAGGGTCCAGCCGAGCACGCCATCCCGGGCGCCGTGGTCGACATGGTCGCCGTTGCGGTGGCCGACGACACGCGCGGGGCCGGACATCGCGTCCCTACCGCGACCGGCCCAGTCGGAGCCGCTGCGAAACCCCGCGACGGCGGCGCGCAACCTGGGAACCGACGCGCTGTCCCGCGCGACCACGCGGCGGCCGCCGAAAACTGTGAATCCTTGTACCAGGTTATATCTCGTCGCCACTGTGCACTCTATTTCATCGAACATTGCACGCTGATCGCGCGCTGGATGAGCGATGATTGAACAGGCCCCACGGATCGCGCGCGAATTCCATGTCGGTGTCGGCGGCGACCGCTGGGCGCTGATGCGCGACGGCCAGTCCGGGCAGCCCTACGTCTCCCATCGCCCCGGTGATGACGCGCCGGAGGTGCAGCTGGATCTCGGCTCGTTCCTCGTGCTGTTCACCGGGGAGGAGCGGGAGAAGCTGCTCGATCTGATCGCGTCGCTGCTTCCGGACGAGGCGCACGGTGATGCCGGCACCCGGTCCGGGGCGGTGCGGCCGCTACCCTTCGTCTCCCGGTGGCTTCCCAACCGGCAACCGAAAGCCCCAGGATGAGGCGGCCCGACGCGGGTTCTAAGCGCAATTGGCGTCAGTTTGTGAACGGCTTATTGAACTGTGGCGGTCTAGTCTTCGGCGCTTGAGCGCGGAGTACTTATGGATAACCAGCGCAACGCCCGGCGCGTATCCGTCAACTTGAACGGACGCATCTCGGTGGCCGGCCACCCCGCCATCCCCTGCGTGGTGCACGACATGTCGCGGTGGGGCGTCCGCCTCAGGCTCGTGGGGACCGATCGGGTTCCCTCCGCGTTCACGCTGACCATCGACGCCACCGACAAGGTCATCGGCTGCGAGACGGTCTGGAAGAATGCCGACGAGATCGGGGCTCTGACCGACCTGATGGAGTGACCGCCGGCCGGTGCCGACGGCTCCACTGGGGCGCGATCGATCAGCCGAGATCGAAGAAGCCGGGGCTCCGGGCGATCGGCGCCCGCCCGGCCAGTCCAGCGAGGTCGGGTCTCGGACGGGTCAGCTCCGGTCGGCCGGCGCAGTGGGCCTCGATGGCCGCCGCCGCCGCGAGCAGGTCGGCGTCGCCGCCGCGCCGGGCCACGACCTGTACGCCGAATGGCAGGCCGGCCTCGTCGACACCGAGCGGCAGGCTGATCGCCGGGTGGCCTGCGAGGGTCACGCCGTAGGCCAGGGCCAGCCAGTGGAAGTACGAGCGGGTGGCGGCACCGTCGATCTCTGTCGGGTACAGCTCGGTCCAGGGGCGGGGCGAGAGCGTGATGGTCGGGCTGATCAGCAGGTCGTACCGACGGAAGAAGTCCACGAAAGTCCGGTAGATGGCGGTCTGGACGCTCGCCGCCCGGGCATAGTCAGCGAGCGTGTAGCCGAGGCCTTCCTCGACGTTCGTGCGGACATTCGGTCCGAGAAGGTGCGGCCGGGTGCGGTAATTGTCGAGGTGGAGCGCGAGGAACTGCGCGGCCCGGAGGATCGCGAAGGCCTCATCCGCCCCCGCGCAGTCCGGTGTCGCCGTCTCGGCGGTGGCGAAGAGCGGCGACAGGGAGGCGACCCGGTGACGGAACACGCGCCGGACGTGCTGCTCGGTCGGCGCGAAGCCGAAATCCTCCGTGAACGCGACGCGGAGGGCGCCGAGGTCGAGCGCGCGGTGCGGGTCGTAGCGATCCGCGCGCCCGCGCACCGGCTCGCCCGGCAGCGTGTAGGCGAGGGGATCGCGCGGATCATCGTCGGCCATCGCGCCGAGCATGAGGGCGGCATCGCCCACCGTCCGGGCCATCGGCCCGTTCACCGGAAGATTGGCCCAACCGAGCCCGCGACGCTCGTTCGGGACCAGTCCGGAGGACGGGCGCATCCCGACGATCCCGGCGTAGGCGGCCGGGTTGCGCAGCGACCCCCCGGTATCCGAGCCGGACGCGAGCGGGACCATGCCGCAGGCGAGGGCGACCGCCGAGCCACCCGATGACCCCGCCGCGGAGCGCGTCGGATCGAAGGCGTTGCCGGTGGCACCGTAGACGGTGTTGCGCGTGTTCGCGCCGGCCGCGAATTCGGGCGTGTTGGTCTTGGCCAGCACGATGGCTCCGGCCTCGCGCAGCCGCGCGACGACGCCGAGGTCCCGCGCCGGGACGTTGTCGGCGTGGATCGGGCTGCCGTAGGTCGTGCGCAGCCCGGCCGTGTCCTCCGTATCCTTGATGCCGACCGGGATGCCGTGGAGCGGGCCAAGGGGCTCGCCGACGCGGACCGCGGCCTCGGCTCTCCGCGCCGCGGCCCGCGCCCGCTCGGTATCGAGGGCGACGACCGCGTTCACTGCCGGGTTGATCCGGGCGATCCGGTCGAGACACGAGTCCATGAGTTCGACGGGGGAGACATCCCCGCGCCCGATGAGGCGGCGCAGGTCCACCGCGGACATGTCGCAAAGGTCGGTCACGGCGTCATCTCCGTCAGAATTCGGCACGCGGATCGATGGGAACGTCGTCAGGCCGCCTGCGGCACGGCGGCGGTGGAGCGGGTCCGGATGGTCAATGCGACCAGGGTCGCGACGGCGGCGGCGGTCAGCAGGAAGTCGAACGCGGCGTCGTAGGTGCCGTAGTGATCGACCAGCAGGCCCATCACCAGGGGCGCGACGAAGCCGGCGCACTGGCCTCCCAGATTGACCATGCCGATGCTGGTGCCGATCTGATCGTCCCGCATGAGCTTGGTCGGGAGGGCGAAGGCCGCGGCGAAGACGAACGATTTGAAGAAGTAGGTGATCGACTGGAAGGTGATCACGCCCGCGATCGTCGGTGCCTGGTACATCAGATAGAGGAAGATTCCGGTCAGCATCGTGCTGACCACGATCATGTACTTTTCCCGGCCATCGAAGAATCGAATCATGACCCAGCCGCCGATCGCCGTCGCGATGCTCGCCATGATGAAGGGGAGGGGCGTCAGCAGGCCGACCGCCTTGAGGTCGAGACCGCGCGCCTGAAGCAGGTAGGTCGGCATCCACGCGTCGAGGCCCTTGTTGATGCAGCCGAGGCCGAACCAGACGAGCATCAGCTGCCACAGGAGCGGGTTGCGCAGGAGTTCGCGCGCCGGAGCCGACGGGCCGCGTCCGGCGCGGGCTGCGCCGGGGACCTCTGCGGGGGGGCGGTGCGGGATCATGCGGTCATAGACGAGCCCGAAGATGAGGCCCGCGGCGCCGACGATGAAGAAGGCGTGGCGCCAGCCGAAATAGATCAGCAGCGGGGCCATCACCAGGGGCGCGAGCAGGCTTCCGACGTAGTTCGACGAGATCATCAGCGACGACATCTTCGGGCGTGCCGGTCCGGTGAACTGCTCCGAGACCGCCTTGATGCAGGCCGCCGGAAAGCCGCCCTCGGCCAGACCGAAGATCAGCCGGATGACGATCAGGGACGTGAACGACCACGCGAGCCCGGTCAGCGCGGTGAAGATCGACCACGCGACGGCCGTGCCGATGACGACGTATTTCGACCCGAACCGGTCCGCCAGCCAGCCGCCGGGCAGCTGCATCAGCGAGTAACCGAAGAAGAAGACGCTCAGGACCACGCCGTACTCGGTCGGACTGAGGCCGAACTCCCGCCCGATCTGGGTCAGGGCCAGCGCGATCGCGGCGCGGTCCACGTAGGAGATGCAGTAGGCGGCGTACAGCAGCGCGAAACCCAGATAGGGTCGGCCCGGTCGCGCGGGCTGGGCGGGGTCCATGGTCTGGCTCCGGTTCGATAAAGCGCGCGCGGAGCCGAATCCCCGCGCAGGTTGCCGAGTCGGGCTCGGCCGCCCGTGCACGCGGCGCCGAGGGCCGCGCGTTCTCCGATCCTCAGCCGGCATCGATGTGCCGGCTCGCGCCTCAGCCGCGGGCGAGGGCCCCCTCGAACTCCTCGGCCGGGAGGTGCGCGCCGCCCGTCGTCCAAATCACGTGGGTGGCGTCGGCGCGCGCCTCCGCGGGCAGTGTGGCGGCGAAGCGCCCGGCAGCCGCGAAGCCGGCCGCCGCCGAAGGCTCCAGGCGAACGGCGGCCTCGGTCCACATCACCTTGAGCCAGTGATAGAGCGCGTCGTCGGGCACCGTGACCACGGCCGCGACGAGCTTCTCCAGCGTCCGGGCGACGAGCATCGACGCGGAGGCGCAGGCCAGCCCGTCCGCCGCGGTGCGATTGTCGAGGCCGACATCGTAGACGCTGACCGAGCGGTCGAGGCCGGCGGCCAGCTGGACCAGCATGCACGGGGACGCGACCGGCTCGACGAAAACCGGGTGCACCACGTCGCCGAACAGCAGCTTCAGCCCGAAGGCGACGCCGCCCGGCGCACCGCCGACGCCGCAGGGCAGGTAGACGAACAGGGGATGCGCCGGCCCCACCGCGATACCGGCCTCCGCGAGCTGCCGCTGCAGGTCGAGGGCCGCGGCCGCGTAGCCGAGGAACAGATCGACCGAATCCTCGTCGTCGACGAAATGGGCGTCGGCCCGGCCGGCAAAGGCGCCGCGCGCCGCCGCGACCGCGGCGCCGTAATCGCCGCGATGCTCGACGACGCGGGCGCCGAGTTCGCGCAGGCGCTGCTTCTTCCACGCCTTGGCGTCGTGGGACATGTGGACCTCGACCGCGAAGCCGAGCGCCCGGCCCATCAGGCCGACGCTGAATCCGAGGTTGCCGGTGCTGCCGACCGCGATGATGTGGCGGGCGAACAGGGCGCGGAAGTCCGGATCGGCGAAGGCCGCGTAGGTTTGCCCCTCGCCGAGCAGGCCGGCCCGTAGGGCCAGTTCCTCGGCGTAGGCCAGGACCTCGTAGACGCCGCCGCGCGCCTTGATGCAGCCGGTTACCGGCAGCGCGTGGTCGGCCTTCACGAGCACGCGCCCGGCGGCCCCGTCCAGGATGTCCCGGGCCAGCGGTCCGTCGAGCGGGACGAGCGGCGAGTCGATCCGGCCGGCACCCTCTTCAGGGAACAGCCGGCCGAGAAGCGGTGCGAACCGGTTCCAGCGCGCCACGGCCCCGTCCACGTCGGCGCGGCCGATCGCCAGATCGGGCAGCACGGAGGCGGTGGCGGTCAGCGACGGGTTCGTCCAGATCGCGGGGCTGGCATGCCTGACGGCCTCCGGGATCCGGTCGCCCCACTGTCGGGACTGCATCTCGACGGCCGCTGCCATGGCGCTTCCGATCCTGCTGGGTTCGTGCGCGCCGAACCTGCGCGAAAGACCAAGGGGCGGCCAATTATATTCTCTGGTGCAGCCTATTAGGCCAGCTTATGATCGCGCATGCCCGTAAGGCTCGACGCGCGCCTGGTCGGCGACCTGTTCTTCTTCCGCGCCCTGGTCGAGGCGGGCGGGTTCGCCAGGGCGGGCGACCGCCTGGCGGTGACGCAGAGCGCGGTCACGCAGCGGATCCAGCGGCTGGAGCAGCGCCTCGGCTACCCGTTGCTGGAGCGGGGCGCCCGCGAGATCCGCCTGACTGCCGAGGGCCACGACCTGTTCGCCGCGGCGCGGAACGGCTTCGACGGGATGGGCGACGCCCTGCTCCGGGCGGAGCGGCGCGAGGGCCGGGAGACGCTCCGGATCAGCTGCATACCCTCCCTGGCTTCGGAGTGGCTCGCGCCCCGATTGAGAGCCTTCAGCGACAGGCATCCCGGCATCGACGTCGCCGTCTTCGGGGAGACCCACGACCTGGACCCGGACCGCATGGCGCAGTCCGGCATCGACGTCGCGATCCGCTACGGCCCGGCGCCGCCCCCCGGTGCGACGGTCGTCTTCGACCATCCCGAGCCCGTCTACCCGGTCTGCGCCCCGGCCTACCGGGATGCGGCCGCGACGCCCGGCGGGGCCGTCGTCCTGCTCCACGACGCGACACCGTGGGAGGCCGCGGCGACCGTCTCGGAGGAGTGGGATCGCTGGTTGCGCGTCCACGGGGCGCCCTGGGACGGCCGGATCCAGAACCTCTACTTCAACCTCGCGCAACTGGCGCTGCGGGCCTCGCTCGGCGGATCGGGCATCGCGCTCGGACGGTCACTGATCGTCGCGCCCTATCGCGCCGACGGGCGCCTGGTGCCCGCCTGCGGCGAGGCCGTCATGAGCGGGCTCCGGTACTTCGTTCTCGTGCGTGCCCTGCCGCCCGCGGGGCCGGCGGCAGCCTTCGTCGACTGGCTCGGCCAGAGCATGGCGGGGCCGCCGGGCTCGCCCGAACCGTTCCGCCCGGACGGCGCGCTGAACCGCGAATAGGGACGCGTCCGGCACGCGCGACGGCCTTGCCCGGCGCTCCCTCATCCCGGACGGAAGCTCTATCGGTTGGCGGACAGATCCGTCGACAGCGCGGTCGCCACGTGGGCCACGAAGGCGGTCACCTTGGGGCTGACCAGACGTCGGGACGTGTGGAGCGCCCACAGCTCCGTCGGCGGCCCCTCGAGCCAGCCCCAACAGGCCAGCCGTCCGGCCGCCACGTCACCCCCGACCAGCGAGCGCGGCAGCAGGGCGGCGCCGGCGCCCGCCACCACCGCGTCGCGCAGCGTCGGCAGCGAGGACAGCCGCAGGACCGGCACGGGCGCGAAGGCGCGGCGTGTCCGGCCATCATGGACCTGCCACGCCTCCTCCGGACGCGGCGTCCAGCGGACCGCCGCCGGCACAGGCGTCACGTCGCTCGCGGCCGACGTATCGGGGCGCGGGAGATCCGGCGGCGCCACCAGCCAGAGCTCGTCCCGCAGGACGCAGCGCCCGACGAGCCGCTCGTCCGGCTTCGGATTGACCCGGATGATCACGTCGAAACCCTCCTCGATCGGATCGACGAACCGGTCCTCGGCGCAGATCTCCAGCTCGACTTCGGGATAGGCGCGGGCGAAGTCGGCGGCGACGCGGCCGAGCTGCGTGTCGGACAGGAGGAGCGGAGCACTCACCCGAAGGCGCCCACGGGGCCGGTCCAGGCCGCCGCCCACCACCGCGCCGGCCTCCGCGATCTCGCTGAGCAGCGGCCCCGTCCGGGCATGGAGGAGCGCGCCCGCCTCGGTCAGGCGCAGGCTGCGCTCGCCCCGCTCGATCAACCGCGCCCCGAGGCTCGCCTCGAGCTCGGACACGCGGCGCGACAGCGTCGCCTTCGCCCGCCCGCTCGCCCGGGCGGCGCGGCCGAAGCCGCCGTGAGCGGCGACGAGGTTGAAGTCGGCGAGCGCCGAGAGGTCCATAAGCTGTTCCATATGCGGGACACCCAGTCCCGATCCTGCCATCTATGGCTCAGAATAGGAACGGCGCATCTTCGGGACATCGGCGGCCCGCCCCGGGCCTCCGCGCTTCAAGGAGATCCGTCATGACCATCCTCGTCACTGGTGCCACGGGCCGCATCGGCTCCGCCGTCGTCGATCACCTCGTGGCGGAGGGCGCCGCCGTGCGCGCCCTGACACGCGCGCCCGAGACGGCGCGTTTCCCGACGGGCGTCGAGGCCGTCCGCGGCGATCCCGCCGACATCGACGCGATGCGCGCGGCGCTGTCGGGTGTCGATACCCTGTTTCTCCTCGTCGCCAACGTGCCGGACGAGCTGACCCAGGCGATCACGACGCTCAGCCTCGCCCGAGACGCGGGCGTGCGCGGCATCGTCTATCTCTCGGTCTTCAAGAGCGAGGCCTACGTCGACGCCCCGCACTTCACCGGCAAGCACGCCGTCGAGCGGATGATCGCGGCCCTCGACCTGCCCGCCACGGTGCTGCGGCCCTCTTACTTCATGCAGAATGACCTCGCCCAGAAGGAGCCGCTCCTCGGGCCGGGAATCTTCGGCGTGCCCGTCGGGCAGGCCGGCGTCTCGATGGTCGACGTGCGCGATATCGCCGAGGCGGCCGCCATCGCGCTGCTGCACCGCGAGCGCGCGCCGGAGAGGTTGCCGGCCGAGACCTACGACGTCGTCGGGCCGGATGCCCTGACGGGCGACGCGCTGGCGGAGATCTGGACTCAGGCCCTCGGGCGCGCGGTGCGCTACGGCGGCGACGATCTCGACGGGCTGGAGCAGCGGCTCCGCGGCTTCGCGCCCGCCTGGCTCGCCTATGACCTGCGGGTGATGATGCGCCGCTACCAGGAGGACGGCGCCGTCGCGACCGAGGTCGAGGTGGAGCGCTTCGCCACCCTGCTCGGCCGCAGGCCCCGCAGCTAC
This sequence comes from Methylobacterium sp. 22177, assembly GCF_052045615.1. Classification (NCBI taxonomy): domain Bacteria; kingdom Pseudomonadati; phylum Pseudomonadota; class Alphaproteobacteria; order Hyphomicrobiales; family Methylobacteriaceae; genus Methylobacterium; species Methylobacterium sp. 22177. Next base: position 271,796 of record NZ_JBQEPK010000001.1, read on the forward strand.
CGCGCCTTCGCGGCCGAGGTCGCTCGCGACTGGCGGGGCGCCTGACCGCCGAGCCGCAGGCCCGCCTCGACGAGGCCGCCGGTCCGCCGAAGCTCAGCCCCTGCTTCATCTTCGAGCTCCCGACCGCGCGCATCTTCGGCGGTCAGCGCGTCGAGGCTCGGTCGGCGGGGAACGGGGAGCGACGCCGCGCTCCCCGGTGTTCCCCTCACTCCGAACGCGCGACCTGCGCGCGGAACAGCGTCGCGAGGCTCCGCAACGTCCTGTTGTGCGGCTCGGCGAGCGACACCGTGTAGGCGCCCGGATCGATGTGGGGGACGGCGGCGGTGATGCGCACCGTCCGCTCGTCGATCTGGAGGACGGGCGCCCGCCACGTCTGACCGTTGGCGGCCCGGAACACCGCCAGCGTGTCCTTGCCGAGTTTGGGCGCGGTTCCCGGAAACGCGACTTCCGCGGCCCAGAGCTGCCCCGGCGAGACCTGGGGTGCCTCGTCGGTGTCCGGGAGACTGTGGTGCAGGGTCAGACTGTGCGGCGGCCCGCCGACGAGTTGGCGCGGCTCCGGAACGAAGCGCGCCGGCGGCTCGGTGTCGGGTGCGATGAAGATCGACGCGACGTCGTCCAGGGTTCGGAGGCAGCCGTCGGCGACCTGGACAATGGCGAGCGCGTAGCGGCCGAACGTCATTCCCGCGACGTCGATCTGGCCGGTGAAGCCGGACGTCGCGGCGGTGGGTTCGCCATACCACTTGGCCACGTCCGGACGCAGATCGCTCTGAAGCGCGACCCACGATGTCCCGCTGCGGCCCGTCAGCCGCAGGTAGATCGCCGTCGGCGCCGGTCCCGAGACGTGCAGCCACCCGCGCAGGAACACGGAGGCCCGCGCGACGACCGACGAGAGATCCAGGCTTCGGTTGAGGCGCTCGTCCGTGCGCAGCACGTCGAGGCTCCATCCGCACTCGCTGCGCCGGATCGGCCTCGATGTCAGGCGCCGGACTTCGTCGGGCAGATCCGGCAGCGGGCGCGCCCGTGCGCCCGCCGTCGCGGTGGACGGCGCGGCCGGAGGACGAGCGGCCTCGTCCCACTGGATCGCGGCGCTGGTCCACGAGGCGGCGTTCGTCCGCACCCCCAAGGTCTCGAGCCGGAGGTCGAACCCGTGCCGCAGGTGGCTCGGTACCCGTCCGTGGCGGACGGGCCGGGCCTCGATCAGGCGCTCGTAGAGGGCGCGTACCGATACGAGGTGGCTGCCGACGTCGGGGAAGGATTTGCGGCCGATGAGGGCCTGCATCCGGCCCAGGCGTGCGCGATCGTAGTGTAGCTCGATGAGACGCGCCCTGACGGCGCCGGCATCGTCAGGCGGCACCTTGAATCCGTCGATCCCGTCCTCGACGCGCTCGGCAAGGGCGCCGATATCGGCGACGATCGGGACGAGGCCCGCCTGCCACGCTTCGGTCAGCGCGATGACGAACGTCTCGGGCCAGGTGGAGAGGTGCAGCGAGACATCGCACCCGGCCAGCAGGCCGCCGATCGCGTGCTGCTCGTAGGCGCCGGTGACGCTCACCTGATCCGGTCCGAAGCCCGCGACCGCGTCGCGGTATGGGTCGTCGATCCGGCCGATCACCTTGAAGTGGATGGGATAGGCCTCGCAGCTGCGGATCAGGTTGATCGCCTGCTGCCCGCCCTTGTGGGCCGCGAGGTTGCCGAGGATCGCCACGGTCAGCCGATCGGCGTCGCGCTTGCGCCGGGCGACCGACCGCACCTCGGCGGCCGCGGGGCTCGGCGCCACCATCGGAATCGCGACGATCCGCTCGGCGGGAATGGCGGGATAGTAGCGCCTGAGGTATCGCGCCGTCTCCGGTGTGCTCGTGACGAACGCGTCGATCGCGTCGGTCACCAGGGTCATCATGCCGTCGCGGCGCGCCTTCGAGCCGGGCGGATAGTTGTTGCCCGAGATCAGGCACGCGTCGCACTGGTCCGCGCCGCGATTGACGACGTCGCAGAACCGGCCGGTGTGATCGAGCAGCAGCCAGCGCTCGCAGATGAGGAAGTGATCGTGCAGGTGATAGACGGTGGGTATGCCGCAGGCCCGCGCGATGAGGGGCAGGGACAGCGGGACGTGCATCAGATGATGGATGTGGACGAGATCGACCTGATGTTCGAACAGCAATCGCTGGAAGAGCCCCTCCACGAACGGGTCCGTTGAGAGCGGCGGCGTGACGGCGCCGCAGGCGAAGCTCTCCGCGATCCCCGGACCCTCGAGCCGCAGCGCCCAGCGCCCGTCGCCGAAGACGGGGAACAGGAACAGGATCCGGTACGGCTCGCCGAGTTCGGTCAGCAGTTCCTGATAGACCTCGACCCCGCCCCCGTGCCGATGCCCCAGGCGGTTGTGGGTGAGCATCAGGACCGTGCGGATCGCGGTCGCCGCCCGGTGCGGCCGACGCGTCTGCGTCTGCCGGTGGTCGATGACCGCGTCCAGGATGGTCGCCACGCGGTGGTCGTAGAGGTGCTCGGCGCGGGTCCGGGCCTGCGCGGCGCGGGCGCGCGCGATGCGGGTTTCCGGGTCAGTCAGGGCCGCCAGGATCGCGTCGACCGAGGCGGCCTCGTCGCCGCAGAGGGCGATCTCGGCGCCGGGCGCGTAGTACGCGGCCGTCTCCGGCTCGGGCGAGACGACGACTTGGTAGCCCCCGGCGAGTGCGGTCTCGAACAGCCGCGGTGGCGGCGTCGAGCCGGTCGCCTGATCGGCGCGCGCCGACGAGAAGATCCGGGGCAGGGTCAGCACGACGCGACTGCGGTTCGCCAGAAGGGCGAAGTCCCGGTTGCCGCAGCGCCAGTCCGTGACGAGCGCCTCGTCCTCCAGTTCGGGCGGCCCGATATGCTCGTTCCACGGCAGCGCCAGCTTGAACTTCACGTCCCGCGGCAGCTTCGCCGACAGCGCGTTCAGGGTCGCGACCCGGTTCGGCCACGCCGTTCCGATGAAGAGCAGATCGTAGCGGTAGCGCGCGTCGTCCTCGATCACCGCGAGATCGTGGAAGAGCGACGAGGCGCCCAGCGCGAGGTGGTTGGCCCGACCTCCATAGGCCGCGACCGTGGCCCGGTCGTTCGTGAAGACCAGATCGAAGGCCGCCGACCCGCGCACGTTCGCCTCGCGCTCGTACGGATCCTCCGTGGTCCAGAGCACGCTGGTGCGGGCGAGCCCTGCGAGCCGCCCGACGAGGGGCGCGTGCGCGCGGGCGCCGCCGAACGCGATCAGCGTGTCGAGGCCCTGCTCGACGAAGGTGACCATGGCATCGCCATGCCCGCCGACCTGGACCCGGCCGACCGCCGGATGGCGCCGCAGCGCGTCCGCGATGGCGAGCACGAGGTAGCGGTTGTGCGTCTGCGGCTCGGTGTCCAGCAACAGGATCGACAGGTCGGACATGGTCGGTCGGGTCTGCTCTGTGGCGACGTGTTCAGGCCATGACCGTCAGGTGGCTGAGATCGAGCAGGCGGGCCGCGCGGTGCCGGTAGGTGTGGTCGCGCAGCGCCCGCGCCTGCGCCCGGCGCGCGATCGCCTCGATGCCGGCGGGCTCGTCGAGCGACCGCTCGATGGCGCGCGCGATGTCGGCCGCGCCGTCCACCAGCAGGATTTCCGTATCCGGCTCGAAATGCTCGCAGACTTCCAGGCCCGTGACGAAGAAGGCCTGCGCCGAGCCCGACAGGGCGACCTCGAAGGTCCGCGGGCCCGGCGTCGCCTGCGGGAGCGACAGCCGGCGATTGGCCACGTCGAGGTCGCGACCGATATTGAGCGTCAGCCGGGCCGCCGCGGCGTAGTCGGCCATCTGCGCCGGCGTGAGGCGGCGGTTCACCGCGCACCGGAGCGTGTCCGGCCACCCGGCGCCCAGGATCTCCACGACGTGGCGGCACAGGAGATCGTCGATCCGACGCATCAGGGCGATACGGTTCGGGTAGGCGACGCCGCAGAAGAACAGGACGGTCTCCCGCTCCGCGACCGGGACGATCGGTCGGAAGTGCCGGTTGGGCGCGGCCGCCAGGGGCAGGTGATGGACGTCCGGGTGACGGTAATGCTGCGCCGCCCAGGAATCGTTGCTCACGACGATGTCGGCGTAGAGTTCCGCCTTGAAGGCGTAGTCGAACTCGTACGGGTCATCGGTCAGCCAGAAGATCAGCACGCCACCGACGGCGTCCACCGCCCGGCGAAGCGCGCGCAGATCCGCCAGGTCAGGCACGAGGCTTCCGACCGCGACCACGACATCCGGGCGAGACGCGCGGATTGCCGCGTCCGCGAGTTCCAGAGGCGTCTGCGCGACCCGCTCAGCACCGAGAAGTTCGGCAAAGCCCTCGGCCAGATCGCTCCGGATCCCGGGATTTCGATTGAGCGCATCGGGGAAGGTGCTCGTGACCAGCACGTGCGGCCCGGCCAACGAGATCGCGCTGACGAAATTCATCCCTATTGACCTCGGCGAGACAGGCCAGTTTTGTTTGCAGGTTAACGCCAATTGTAAGTAGACACGCAACTGTCGCGTGTCCATTTCGGACATTAATTTCCCCCACTCTCCTGTCGCGCGGGAAATTCCGGGCAGTCTACTGTTGGCAATTAGGAAGTATGGAACGGGATAAACTGGCAATAGGCGCGCCGACCCCACCGGGTGAGCCGTGCGCGGAGGTGCTGCACCCCTTCCTGCCGTGGTTGACCGGCAGCCTTCTGCTGGTGGGACCGAGGCCCGACGCGGGGAGCAGGGCGCGCTGGGCACCCACCGCCGCGGTGGTCCACACGGCGGATGGCGCCGACCTTCCGGCCTCGACGCGCTTCGATGCCGTCGTTCTGCTGGGTCTCCTGTTCCGACGAGACGACGGGGGCGGGTGCGCGCTCGACGCGACGATCGCCTGGGCTCAGGAGCGGCTGCGACCCGGCGGGCGGCTGATCCTCGTCGTCGACAACGCGCTGTCGCTCCACGGCCTCGCCTCGGGGTCCGAGACGGCGGGGGAACGCGGCTTCCCGAGCCTCGAAGGGCGCCCCCGATCCGACGGCGCCCGGCTGCCGACGCGGGCAGGTCTGAAGCGGTCCCTGGGGGCCCGCGGCCTGGTCCATCAGGACTGGTGGTTCCCGTTTCCGGACCAGGGGCGACCCCTGAGCCTCGTCGCCGAGCGCGGATTGGCGCGGCCGGGTGGGTTCGACCCCGGAATGCTCGCGATCGGCGCAGCCGGCCCGGAACCCGCAGCCTGCGCGGGCGCACTTTTCTCGCCCCGGCGCGCCTGGGGGCCGGTGGCGGATCTGGGGCTCACCGGCGATCTGGCGCCGGCCTTCGCGGTCGCGGCGTCGGAAGCGCCGCTGCCGCCGGATGACCGGCTGGCGATCCACCTCGGACTGCGCCGCCGCCCGGAATTCGAGCGTCTGGTGACCTTCGCGGATGCCGGGTCGCGGATCGCGGTGCGCCGCGCGCGCGTGAACCCTGATCTTCCCGCCGCGGTCGCAGGGGTGACGAACCTGTTGCCATCGGAGACCTACGCGCCCGGTTCCCTCTGGTCGGCGGATCTCGAGGCGCGGCTCGCGCGGGAGGGCTGGTGCCCGGACGCGGTCGCCTCCTGGGCCGGGACGTGGCTGGAGGCCGTCTCCCGCTGCTTCGCGGCCGGGGCGCGGATGGGACCGGACACGTTCCTCCCAGCACGGGCGCTCGACGCGATCCCGAAGAACCTCGTCTCGGGTACAAACCGGACGTTCATAGACCTGGAATGGGACCTCGGCGTCCCTCTGGACGCGGGTCATCTCGCCGTGCGCGGCCTCGTCAACGCGCTGACCGACGCGCCGGACTGGCGGCCCGGCGGAGGGTCCGGCCTGATCCTGCTGGACGCCCTGCGCACCCTGTTGCCGAGGCTCGGATACGCCCTGGACGATGCGCAGCTCGCCGACCGGCTGGCCCGGGAGAGCCGGTTCCAGTCCATCGTCAGCGACCGCGTGATCGAGCGCGGTCTGGGCTGGGCGGCGGCGACGCGCCTGCCGGCCGGCGGTCCGGCCCGCAGCGGCGCGAATCCGCGCGCGGCGCTCGTCGAGGCGTCCGCCGAGATCGCCCGGCTGCGCGAGGAGAATGCGGCCCTGCGCGCCGCGCGCACCGCCGACGCCGCCGCGCATGCGGACACCGAGCGCGAGAGCGCCCGTCGCACCGACCGCGTGATCGCCTACGCGGCCGAACTGCACCGCGCGCGCGACCACCTCCAAAACACGCTCGACGCCCGCCGCGCTTCGTCCGCCTACGGGCGCCGTCTGCCCCTTCGCCTCCTGCGCCTGCTCAGAGGGACCCCGTGATGCGGCTGCTCGTGGCCTGTGACCACCTCGCGCTGACGGGCGGCCTCCTGCGCTTCGAGCGGGTCGGGCGCGTGCTCGCGCGTCGCGGGCACACGTTCTCTTTCCTCACGTTCGGCACGGGCGAGGACGGGTTCGAGACGCGTCACCGCGTCCTGCACCCCGAGGAAGCCGCGCGCGAGAGCTGGGACGCCGTCATGGTGCCGGGCGGCGGTTTCCCGGATGCCACGATCGAGGGTTTCGCGGACCTGCGGGCCCCGAACTTCGGCGCCCGGATTCAGCACTTCCTCAACGCCCCGGCGCGACGGGACGCCTACGCGCGCGTCACGCGGACCTTCGCGCCCGACCTCGTCGTGGCGAACAACGCCCACTGGGACGATGCGGCCCTCGACGCCCTCGGCCTGCCGTGGCGCCGACTCGTCGGTGCAGTCGATGCCGGCCTGTTCGCGCCGCCCGTCTCGAGGCCGGCGCGCGGCGCGCGGCACCGGCTCGGCGGCATCGCCAACAAGCGCCCCGCCGCGCAGCTCGCCGCGCTCGACAGGCTCGGCGACGCGTGGGCGCTGCACTGGTTCGGACGGCCGGATTGGGGGCTCGTGGGCGCGCGCGCCGATCTGGTGGCCTCGGGCCGCCTCGTCGTCCACGGGCCGCTGGTCGAGGCCGACCTGCCCGCGTGGTACCACGGGCTCGACGCGTTCTGCAGCGCGGAGGCGCATGCCGGCTGGTGCAACCCGGCCGCGGAGGCGATGGCCTGCGGCACGCCGCTCGTCACGACCGTGCACGGCACGCTGGCTTTCGCCGAGGACGCCGTGACCGCCCTGGTGGTGCCGGACGGTCCGGACGCGGCGCTCGGTGCCGCCGTCGCGCTGGCCGCGGACCGGATCGTCACCGATCCCGCCGCCGCCGCGTCCCGCGCCGAGGCGGGACGGGCGCGGATCCGGGCGCTCGACTGGGACACCTACGCGGACGGGCTGCTCGCCGCCGTCGCAGAGGCGATCGCGCTGCGGGCCGACCGGGCCACGGCGGCGCGCCCGTCCGGCACGCCGCCCCGCGAGACCGTGCTGCGCCTCGCCGACCTCGCCCGCCGGGACGGGGCGCTGCCGGAGGACTTCGACGCGCTCGGCTATATCCGGCTGCATCCGGACCTCGCGGCGCTGTTCGAGCACGCGTGGCAGGGGCAGTTGCACTACCTCGAGCACGGCCGGCGGGAGGGCCGGATCTACCCCTCGAACCTGACGCGGGCGCAGCAGAAGGCCGCCCAGGCATCGCGGATCGCGCTCGCGGTCGACGGGCTCGACGGCTCCGGCAAGTCGAGCATCGCGCGTCGCGTCGCCGAGGCGCTCGGTGCGACAGTGCTCAATCCCTTCAGCGGTCAGGTCGGCGCGATCCTGGTCCATCTGGCCCGGACGGGGCAGCACGCGCTCGCCGACGACGTAGCGCACGCGGCCGTCGCGGCGGCGATCGCCAACGCGCCGCCGGGACCGGTCGTCTTCGATCGGCACTGGTTCACCGCCTCGCAGCTCCTGTCGCCGGCCTATCGTCCGGGATGGGAGCCGCGCCCGTTCACCGTCATGTGCTGGGCCGACCGTCCCACCACCATCGCCCGCATGGTCGCGCGCGGCGTCCCCAACCCGTCGGAGCACATGACCGAGGACCGGATCGCCGGCTACCGGACGCTCGCGGAGGAGCTGAGGCTGCCGCTCCTCGACACGTCCCGCATCGCCCCGGAGGAGGGGGCCGCGCAGGTGCTGGCGATGTTGGGCGCGAACGGCGACGCGGCACGGCGCGCGTGAGTGCGGCCTCGCGGAGCGGCGTGCGAGATCGGCGCGAAGCGCGAGAGGCTGCGGGGCGACAGCCTCCGCGGGACCGGGAATTGCCGGACCCGCTCCGATATGGTCGCTTTCCGGAATCCGGTGGCGACGGCAGGCCACGGGTTTCGCGGGAGGACATGGCGTTCGTGTTGGAACAAGCGCGCGGCGACCGCGGCCGGAACCTCGTGCTGCTCGGCATCAGCCTCCTCTTCGTCGCCGCCGGTCTCGGGATGATCGTCACCGGCGCGGATGGCGGCGTCGCGACGACGGTGTTCTTCGGCGTCTGCGCGGCCGTCGCCGTCTGGCAGCTGCGGCCGGACCTCCTCGAATCGGAGAGCCGGTCGGCGGGGTCACTGGCGGCCCAGTTTCCTGGCCCAGTGACCTTGCGCGCCTCGTTGCGGAGACTCCTGTTCCTCGCCCTGATGGCCGCCGGCTTCGGCGGGGTGACGCTCTGGATCCTGCTGCACGAGACGCGTTCAACCACGATGCACCTGCTGCTGTGGCCGGGTGTCGTGCTCTTCCTCGGAGGCGTCCCGGTCCTCATCCTCACGGCGATCCGCGGCTCGGCGCTGCACCTCGACGAGACCGGATTCACCGTCGTGCAGTTGGGCCGGTCGCGGCGCGTACGGTGGCATGACGTGAGCGAATTCGCGGCGGTCGCCGCGGCCGGCTCGGGCCAACGTCTCGTCACGTTCGACGACGCGAGCGCGATCACGACCCGCCTCGGGGCAATGAACCGTCGCCTGATCGGGCGCAACGCGGTGCTGCCGGAGAACTATGGACTGGATCCCGACACGCTCGCTACGCTCCTCACGGCCTGGCGCAAGCGGGCCCTGCAGACGGAGGCCGGTCGGCTCTGAGGCGATCCGGCCAACGCGGCGGCGGTGCCGGCGCACCGTCGACGGCGCCCGGTCGACGGGCGGGGCGCGCGCGCCGGCGGCGGACGACACCGCCTGCCCGCGCCTTGACCATCGTCTCTCCAGCGTGGCCTGATCGGCGCGATGGAACCGCTGACCGACCCGATCGCGCGCGCTCGCTCTCCCGGTACGGGTCAGCCCCCGGAGGGCGGATTCGCCGCCCTGACCCCCGAGCTGAGCGTCCGGGACCTCGATGTGAGCCTGCGTTTCTGGTGCGATCTGCTCGGCTTCACGGTCGCCTACGATCGACCGGCCGCGCGCTTCGCTTATCTGACGCGAGGCGGCGCGCAGATCATGCTGTGCCAGCACAACGGCCGCTGGAGCACGGGCCCGCTGGATCCGCCCTGCGGCCGCGGGGTCAACTTCCAGATCATGGTCGATCGGCTGGATCCGATCCTCTCGGCGCTCGCCGGCGCGCGATGGCCGCTGTTCGAGGCGCCGCGGGAGGCCTGGTACCGGACGGGTGCGGTCGAGGGCGGCCAGCGGGAATTCCTCGTCCAGGATCCCGACGGGTACCTCGTGCGCCTCGCCGAGGATCTCGGTCACCGACAACCCGCGTAGCCCCCGCCCGTCCGGACCGGGAGACGGCACCGTCGCGGCCGCAGGGGCCGCGTCAGCGCGTGACGATGCTCGGCTCCTGTCGGCCAGGACGGGGTTGAACCACGAGGAGGCCGGCCGAGTAGACCAGCGAGACGAGGAGCGCGACCGTCAGCGCGAGCGCGGCACCGAACGGTTCGATCATCACGTGGAGCGTCAGCAGGGTCAGGCCGAAGCCGAACACCCCGCGGATCGCGACGCTCGCCAAGCGCGCCATCGCCGCGCCTCCGATTCGGCGATGAAGGATGACGAAGGCGCTCGTCATCGTAACCGGGAAGGCGGCGATCACCCCGGTCCGGGCAGGGCCGAGGGCGGTGCTGAGCGCCAGCAGGGCCGCGACGAACAGCGCGACGGCACTCGCGCGGATGAGCAGATCCAGCGGGCGCGGCCTCGCCACGACGGCGCTCCGCACAAGGGTCGCGCGCACCACGTACCGGGTCGAGACGGCGCCGGCCCCGTAGACGAGGGCATTGAGCAGGAACGCCGTCGTCGGCGTCCACGCGAGCGCCGAGACCGGCAGGGCCGCCGCGAGCCACGCCAGGATCGCCGGCCCGAGGGTGGCGATCATGTCGCGACCGGCCGCCCGGTGGGCGTAGACGATCAGGAACAGGCCCGTCGCGGCGTTCGCCGCGAAGCCGTTGAGGGCCGCCCCGGCGACGAACGCGGCGTCATGCTCCATCGCCATGAACACGTAGGCCGGCCCGGCCGACACCGGCAGGCTGACGACGAGCGCGCCCCAGACCGGCCCCAGCCATTCGGCCAGGACGGAGGCGAGCACCACCACGGTCCCGGAGGTCAGCGCCCGGATCAGGGCCGTCAGCCAAATCGCCGCCAAGGTCGTTTCCCGCGCGTCGCGTCGCCGACCCGGGTCGGCATCGGAGCCGCGCCCTCGCTATCACGGGCGACCGGTCCCGGCCAAAGCGGCCGGCTCGCGAATCCGCGCTTACGAAACCGGCCGGGGCGACCTGCTCGTCGGCCCGCGCGACCGCCGCCGTGCCGCCCGCGATGGTCCGGACGCAGCGGGCGGCCGTGTTTTGCGAGCGCGATAGACTTTCACCCAATTCTCGACTTCAATGACCGAGATTGATGCAGTCGAGAGCACGGATTTCGGCTTCGAGAGCCGGCCACGGTGTACCTTCCGTGGCGCTTGGCAACACCGATCCGCCGGATAGGACTTCGGATCTCCACGGCCGGCTCGGCGCACCGCCCGCGCGACGCGAGGTGGACGCGACGCGCCGGAAAGATTCTGCCGACCACGATCCTTGGGCGTGGGAACGCGGCCGGGCGGCTCAGATGTAGGTCGAGGCGAGCGCCGGCGAGCCGTCCAGGGCGTGGGCCAGTCTCTCCAGGCCGTGGGCGATCTGCTGTCGGGTCGAGGGGCCTCCGAGGCAGAGCCGGACGGCCTCGGGTGGCGCTCCGGCGACGCAGAAGGGATCGCTGCCGACCACCCCGAGACCCGCCGCGCGGCCCTGGCTGGCGAAGGCCGAGCGCGTCCATCCAGCCGGCAGGGTGATCCAGACGTGGAAGGCGTGCGGGTCCGCGACGTAGGCCTCGGCGGGCAGCAGCGCGGCCGCGAGGCTCTGGCGCGCGGCCGACTCGGCGCGGACGAAGTCCACGATGGCGTCCGCCGTCCCGTCCACGATCCAGCGCGTGGTCAGCGCGGTCGAGATCGGCGACGCCATCACGGTCGCAGCGCGCAGGGCATCGCCGAGGGGCAGGGCGGCCCGCGCGTTCGGCGCGACCAGGAAGGCCAGGCGGAGCCCCGCGCCCAGGCACTTCGCGACGCCCGCCACATAGTAGGTGATCTCGGGCGCCAGTTCGGCGAAGCTCGGCGGCGGTGCCGGGCAGATCCGCGCGTAGGCGTCGTCCTCGATGATGGTGACCGCGTAGCGGCGGGCTGTGGCCACGATGGCGTCGCGCCGCGCGCGGGATAGGGTCGCCGTGGTCGGGTTCTGAAGGAGCGGATTGAGGTAGAGGGCCTTCGGCGCGCCGCGGGTACAGGCGGCCGCGAAGGCGTCGGGGTCGATCCCGTGGCGGTCCATCGGCAGGCCGACGAGGCGCAGGCCCCGATGCGCCGCGAGGGTCCGGATGCCCGGATAGGTGATGCGCTCGGCGCAGATGGTATCGCCGGCCTGCGCGACCTGTCCCAGGATGCTGGAGAGGGCGCTGTGCGTGCCCGGGCAGATCAGGAGGCGCTCGCGCGCCGCGACGATCCCGCGACCCCCGAGCCAGCGCAGCGCGGCCTCCTTGTCCGCCTCCGTCCCGCCGAAGCCCTGGTAGCGCAGCAGGTCGGCGAGATTGCCGGACAGCTCCGCGAAGGACGACCGCATGCGGGCCTGCAGGCCCGGCAGGTCGGGCTCCGGGGGCAGGTTCATGGTGAAGTCGACCGGTCCGGGCCGCCGGGCGTGCGCGGCCTCAGCGGGACGGGTCGTGTCCGCCGGGTCGACCACGAAGGTGCCCCGGCCGACCCGCCCCTCGATCAGGCCGCGCCTGTGAGCCTCGACATAGCCGCGGGACACGGTCGTGAAGTTGAGGTCGAGCGTGGCGGCGAGCGCGCGCTGGGTCGGCAGGCGCGTGCCCGGCAGCAGGTGACCGGTCCGGATATCGTCCGCCAGCGCGTCCGCGATAGCGAGGTAATGGGGCTTGCCCCAGCGCTTGAGGTCGGGCGTCCAGACATTGTCCGCGCCGCCCCTATCGACGGACCGAACTCCCCGCCCGCTCGCCCTCATCCGTCCTGCACCCGCGTCGTGAAAAGCGATCAATGATCGATTGTATGGCTTGCAAGCACCGTACCGGGCGCCGCATCGCGTGTCACGGCTCATACGATCCGTTCAATGCGTACAATATTCGACGCCGAAACAGGCGTCGATTGACCACGTGATGCGCACGACTTGGTGATGAAATGTGCGAGCTGAAATAGATCTGCGCCGGTTACCGACTGTCCATTGATCGCAATATTGCATGTATCGCAGGGCAGCGCATTGACCGGATCCATGATCGCGCTGTTCTGGCACACCGCTTGCCATTCCCTCGGCTGATCGCGCGTAGCGCCGGCTGCAGCGGTCCAGATCACCGAGGAGCGAGAGCAATGCCTGCCGTGAATCGCGAGCCGCACAAGAAGGGCGACGTCCTGGTCGACTACGAGGAGAAGGTCTTCGAGGACGTGAAGGCCGAACCGGGTCAGAAGGCGCTCGTCACCTTCCACACCGTCGCGTTCGAGGGCTCGATCGGCCTCGTCAACCTGCTCCAGGCCACGCGCCTGCAGCGCAAAGGCTTCGAGACCTCGATCCTGCTCTACGGCCCCGGCATCACTCTCGGTGTCCAGCGGGGCTTCCCGCGGCTCGGCGACGAGGCCTTCCCGGGCCATCTCAACTTCAACAACCAGCTCGAGAAGTTCATGGCTGAGGGCGGCAAGGTCTACGCCTGCCGCTTCTCGACACAGGCCCTGTACGGGCACGGCGAGGCGGCCTTCATCGAGGGCATCCGCATGATCAACCCCCTCGACGTGCTCGACTGCATCCTCCTGCACAAGCGCGACAACGCGGTGATCATCGACACCTGGACCGTCTGACGACCGCGCCAACGCTCCCGGCGGCCGCGCGGGACGCGCGCGGCCGCTGGCTCAGCCGGAGGACCACCCATGTCAGAGACCCGGATCGTGCGGGCTGCCGCGGTCCAGATCGCGCCGGACCTCGACCGCCCGGACGGCACCCTGGAGCGCGTGCTCAACGCGGTCGACGAGGCCGCCGCCAAGGGCGCGCGCTTCATGGTCTTCCCCGAGACCTTCCTGCCCTACTACCCCTACTTCGCGTTCGTCCTCCCGCCCGCGCTCCAGGGGGCCGAGCACCTGCGCCTCTACGAGCGCGCGGTCGCCGTGCCGGGCCCGGTGACGCAGGCGGTCGCGGCGGCCGCGCGGCGCCACGGTGCGGTGATCGTGCTGGGCGTGAACGAGCGCGACCACGGCTCGCTCTACAACGCGCAGCTGATCTTCGACGCGGACGGCGCCCTGAAGCTCAAGCGCCGGAAGATCACACCGACCTACCACGAGCGCATGATCTGGGGTCAGGGCGACGGCGCCGGCCTCGCCGTGGTCGAGACGGCGGTCGGCCGCGTGGGGGCGCTGGCCTGCTGGGAGCACTACAATCCGCTCGCCCGCTACGCCCTCATGGCGCGCCACGAGGAGATCCACGCCGCTCAGTTCCCGGGCTCCCTGGTCGGCCAGATCTTCGCCGACCAGATGGAGGTGACGATCCGTCACCACGCCCTGGAGGCGGCCTGCTTCGTGGTCAACGCCACGGGGTGGCTCACCGACGAGCAGGTCGCGCAGGTCTGTCCGGACGAGCGCCTGCGCGGCGCCTGCCGGGGCGGCAACTGCACCGCCATCGTGTCGCCCGAGGGCAAGCACCTCGCTGATCCTCTCGGGCCGGGCGAGGGCATCCTCATCGCCGACATGGACCTCGCGCTGGTGACCAAGCGCAAGCGGATGATGGACTCGGTCGGCCACTACGCGCGGCCCGAACTCCTCAGCCTGCTCCACGACGACCGCCCGGCCGCCTCCGTGCAGCGGCCGGCCCGTTCGCAGCCCGCCCACCGGAGCCTCGACCATGAGCAGCAGCCCGCTTCCGACGAGTCGTCGCGCGTCCCCGCCGGTCCCGACGGGCCTCATCGGGATGCCGACGGAGCGCCTGATCAACGCGTTGCAATCCTACGGCGTTAGGCTCGCCGACAGCCGCGCCGGGGCGCCGAGCCGCCGCGGCGGCGCCGGGCCGTCGGATCACAAGGCGATGACCATCGCGGGCCGCACCGTGATGGTGCCGGTCCATACCGAGGCCGCCTTCGACTCGCCCTTCCTCGTGCGCCCGCCGGACGCGGACGGGATCGCGGTGATCGAGCACGCGGGCGTCGTGGTCGGCCGCGTCACCTTCCCGGGGCGCCCGCGCTTCTACGCCCTCTCCACCTTCGACGGCGTGCCCTACGCGAAGATCGCGGTGCTGCACGGGCGCGACGTCCTCGCCACGACGGTGCTGCAGACCTGCATCCGCTACCAGAGCCGCGCCAAGACCTGCCAGTTCTGTTCGATCGGCCAGTCGCTGGCCGCCGGGCGGACCGTGGCGCGCAAGACGCCCGAGCAGCTCGCCGAGGTCGCCCGCGCCGCCGTGCTGCTCGACGGCGTGAAGCACATGGTCATGACCACCGGCACGCCGAACGCCACCGACCGCGGCGCGGCGATCCTGTGCGAGAGCGCCTTCGCGGTGAAGGCCGCCGTCGACCTGCCGATCCAGGCCCAGTGCGAGCCGCCCGACGACGACCGCTGGTTCGAGCGGATGCGGGCGTCCGGCGTCGACGCGCTCGGCATGCACCTGGAGGCCGTCACGCCCGAGGTGCGGGCGCGGATCATGCCCGGCAAGGCGAGCGTGCCGCTGGAGCGCTACTTCGACGCCTTCGCGGCGGCCGTGCCGGTCTTCGGGCGCGGCCAGGTCTCCACCTACATCCTCGCCGGCCTCGGCGACGCGCCGGACGCGATCCTGGCGACGGCCGACCGTCTGATCGGGATGGGCGTCTACCCGTTCGTGGTGCCCTTCGTGCCGATCTCCGGCACGCCGCTGGAGAGCCATCCGGCCCCCGGGCCCGACTTCATGCACGCCGTCCTGAAGCCGCTCGCGGAGATGCTGGGCCGGGCGGACCTGCGCTCCGCCGACATCAAGGCCGGCTGCGGGCGGTGCGGCGCCTGCTCGGCGCTCTCCACCTACGAGCGCGCGGGCGGGGCGACGTGATGTTCGACCCCGTGCCGCCGTACCGGCCCAGCCACTTCCGGGTGAAGTTCGCGGTCTCGCCCTGGGAGCGGCGCGCCTGCGCGGCCCTGCGCCGGCAGGTCTTCTGCGCGGAGCAGGGGATCTTCGCCGAGGACGATTGCGACGCGATCGACGCGCACGCCCTCCCGATCTGCGCCCTCTCGACGCTCGGCGGCGACGCGGACGCCGTCGTCGGCACCGTGCGGATCCACGAGGACCGCGCGCGTCCGGGAACGTGGTGGGGCTCGCGCCTCGCCGTCGCCAAGCCCTTCCGCAGCGCCGCCGCCCTCGGGACCGGGCTCATCCGGGTCGCGGTGTCCTCGGCCCGCGCGCGGGGCTGCACCCGCTTCCTCGCGCACGTGCAGGAGGGCAACGTCGCGCTGTTCGAGGCCCTGCACTGGGAGAGCCTCGACGCCCTGGACCTGCACGGGCGGCCCCACCGCCTGATGGAGGCGGATCTCGCGGCCTACCCGCCGATGCACGATCCCGAGAACGGGCTCCTCACCTTCCGCAGGGCCGCGTGACCGCCGCGGTCGACACACGGGCGCTGGCCCTCCAGATCCGCGAGGCCCGCGGGGTCGGCCACAAGCGCGACATCGACGCGGTCGTGCGGCGGCTCGGTCTCGGAAGCCGGCACGCGGCCGTGCCGGTCGGCGACGACTGCGCGGCGATCCCCGACGGCGACGGGCACCTCCTGCTGGCCATCGAGGGCTTCCTCGACAGCTTCGTGGCGGACGACCCCTACTTCGCCGGCTACTGCGGGATCATGGTCAACCTGAGCGACGTCGCCGCCATGGGCGGCCGCCCGCTCGCCGTGGTCGACGCCCTCTGGAGCCCGGATGGAGCGGCCGCCGATCCGGTCCTGGCCGGCCTGTCCGACGCCGCCGCGCTCTACGGCGTCCCGGTGGTCGGTGGCCACACCAACACGCGCGCGGCCGCCGGCAACCTCGCGGTCGCGGTGCTCGGCCGGGCGGGGCCGCGCCTTCTGACGAGCTTCGACGCCGCGCCCGGCGACGACCTCGTCGCCGCCATCGACTTGCGCGGTCGCTTCCGCGACCCGCACCCGTACTGGGACGCCTCCACCGGCGCGCCGGGCGCGCGGCTGCGCGGTGACCTCGCGCTGCTGCCGGGCCTCGCCGAGGACGGCCTGGCCCACGCCGCGAAGGACATCAGCATGGCCGGCATCGTCGGCACGGCGCTGATGCTGCTCGAGTGCTCGGGGGTGGGCGGCGTCATCGACCTCGACGCGATCCCGCGTCCCGACCACGTCCCGCTGCCGCGCTGGGTGAACGCCTTCCCGAGCTTCGGCTACCTCGTGAGCGTCCGACCCGACCGCACGGCGGCCGTGGTGGCGCGCTTCGCCGCGCGCGGCATCGCGGCGGCGCGGATCGGGCGCCTCGACGGCAGCCGGGTCGCCCGGGTGCGCGACCGGACGGGCGACGAGGCCGTCGTCTGGGACTTCGCTGCCGACGCGCTGACCGGCTGCGGCCGCGAAAGCGCGGGGGCCGTGCCGTGACGGGCCTGCGCGTCGCGATCCTGACCCATTCCACGAACCCGCGCGGCGGCGTCGCCCACAGCCTCGCGCTCGCCGAGGCCCTGTGCGCCCTCGGCCACGAGGCGGTGGTGCACGCGCCCGACCCGGCGGGCCGCGGCTTCTACCGGGACGCGGCCTGTTTCACGGTGGCGGTGGCGGCCGAGCCGGTCGAGGGCGCGACGGTCGATCTCGTGCGGGCCCGCATCCACGACTACCTGCGCCACTTCGCGACGCCGGCCGCCTGCGACTTCGACGTCTTCCACGCCCATGACGGGATCGGCGGCAACGCCCTCGCGACGCTCAGGCACCGGCGCCTGATCCCGGGCTTCGTCCGCACCGTGCATCACGTCGACAGCTTCGCCGATCCCGTGCTCGCGTCGTGGCAGGACCGCGCGATCCGCGAGGCCGATCGGCTGCTCTGTGTCAGCCGCCTCTGGGCCGACTGGATCCGGGACACGCTCGGCGCGGAGGCCGGGATCGTCGGCAACGGGGTCGACCTGTCGGTCTACCGGCCCGCGCCGACCGGGGCGGACGCCGCGTTCCGGGACCGGTGGGGTCTCGGCGGGGGGCCCATTATCCTGAGCGTCGGCGGCTTCGAGGCGCGCAAGAACGCGCTCGGCATCGTCGGGGCCTTCGCGCGCCTGCGGGCGCGCCACCCCGGCGCGCAGCTCGTCGTCGCCGGCGGCGCCTCGCTCCTCGACCACGCCGCCTATCGCGACCGCTGCCGCGCGGCCCTGACCGCCGCGGGCCTCGAGGTCGGTCGCGGCCTCGCGGTCGTCGCGACGGGCCCGGTCCCGCAGGCCGACATGCCGGCGCTCTACCGAGCCGCGGACCTGCTGGCCTTCCCGTCGTGGACGGAGGGGTTCGGCCTGTGCGTGCTTGAGGCCATGGCCTGCGGAACGCCCGCGATCGTCTCCGACCGCCCCCCCTTCACCGAGTACCTCGCGCCGACCGACGCGCTGTTCGTCGATCCCGCCGACCCGGACGCCATCGCGGACG
Source organism: Methylobacterium sp. 22177 (assembly GCF_052045615.1). Lineage (NCBI taxonomy): Bacteria > Pseudomonadati > Pseudomonadota > Alphaproteobacteria > Hyphomicrobiales > Methylobacteriaceae > Methylobacterium > Methylobacterium sp. 22177. The sequence continues at coordinate 289,732 of NZ_JBQEPK010000001.1, forward strand.
CCATGGCGGCGGCGCTGGAGCCGCGGACCCGCGCCCGCCTGCGAGCGGCGGGGCTGGCGCGTGCGGCCACCCATTCCTGGCGCGCCTGCGCCGCGCGCCACCTCGACGCCTACGCCGGGTGCGCCCGCGGCGCGGCCGCCGGGCGCTCCCAGTCTCTCGCCGGTCCGGCAGCCCTCACGGAGTTGGAGCCATGACGTCCACGACCCGTCACGTTCCCGTCGCCATCGTCGGCGGGGGGCAGGCTGGCCTCTCGGTCAGCTACCACCTCAAGCAGCGGGGCATCGCGCACCTCGTGTTCGAGAAGCACACGGCCGCGCATACCTGGGCGACGCAGCGCTGGGACACGTTCTGCCTCGTCACGCCGAACTGGCAGTGCGACTTGCCGGGCCACCGCTACGATGGACCGGATCCGGACGGGTTCATGAGGAAGGATGAGATCGTCGCCTACCTCGAAGCCTTCGTCGCCAAGGTGAGGCCGCCGATCCGCGAGGGTGTGGCGGTCACGCGCGTGGCGCGGCGCGACGACGGTCTGTTCGCGGTCCAGACCTCGGAGGGCGACTACACCGCGGACGAGATCGTGGTGGCCTCCGGCGGCTACCACACGCCGATCATCCCGCGCCTGGCCGAGAGGCTTCCGCCCGCGATCACCCAGATTCACTCGAACGCGTACCGCAATCCGGCGCAGCTGCCCGACGGCGCGGTCCTGGTCGTCGGCTCCGGGCAGTCCGGCGCGCAGATCGCCGAGGACCTGCATCTCGCCGGTCGGCAGGTGCACCTCGCCGTCGGCGACGCGCCCCGCTGCGCCCGATTCTACCGCGGCCGCGACGTCGTCGCGTGGCTCGCCGACATGGGCTACTACGAGAAGACCGTCGACGATCACCCGCTGCGCGACGGCGTCCGGGACAACACCAACCACTACGTGACTGGTCGCGACGGTGGCCGGGACATCGACTTGCGCCGCTTCGCCCTGGAGGGCATGGCGCTGCACGGCATTCTCGACGACTACGCCGACGGCGCGCTCCGCTTCCGCGACAACCTGCGGCGCTCGCTCGACCAAGCCGACCGGACCTACAACGGCATCAACGCGGCCATCGACGCCTACATCGCCGAGGCCGGCATCGCGGCGCCTGTCCAGGCGCCCTACAGCCCGGTCTGGGAGCCGGGCGAGCCCGTCACCGCGCTTCCCCTCGAAGGATCCGGCATCACCAGCATCGTCTGGTGCATCGGCTTCGCGCCGGATTTCCGGTGGCTCGACGCGTCCGTGTTCAACGGCGCCGGGCGGCCGAAGCACCGGCGCGGCGTCACGCAAGAGGCGGGCATCTCCTTCGTCGGCCTGCCCTGGCTGAACACCTGGGGTTCGGGGCGCTTCGGCGCGGTCGGCCGGGACGCCGAGTACATCGTGCAGGTGATCCAGGCGCGTCTCGGCGCCGGCGCGGTCGGTCTGAAGCGGGCGGTGTGAGCCGGGTTCTCGTCGGGGCAAAGTTGCGCCGGCGCGCGTCGCAGATATTGCGGCTATTCGGGCCGGACATGCGGGGTATCCGCAGCACCGAAGCGCCGTTGGGATCCAGTGTTCGGCGTCGTACCTCGTTCAGATCCCGGCTTGTTCGCCTGTATCGCATCGGTTAGCCAAGCGCCGTTGCGGCGTCTGAGCCGCGTAGACCCAGGAATTATCCATGCGAGGACGTATCGTCGGTGTCGGGATCGCGACGGCTCTATCGGTGATGACCGGCGCGGCATCCGCCGAAACGTTGCCGGCACGCAAGGCCGGCTTGTGGGAGAGCAAGACCACCTCGACCGACGGCAACACGACGGCGCGCCAATGCATCGATGAGAAGACCGATCAGATCGCGCAGGCCGCGTTCGGCGGTGGGCAGAACTGCTCGAAGCGCACCATCGTGAAGACGAGCACCGGCTACAAGGGCGAGACGGAGTGCAAGCTCGGCCCGATCTCGGCCGCGGGCAACACCGTCATCACCGGTGACTTCAACAGCAAGATCCACATGGAGGTGGATACGACGCTGACGGGCCTGCCGAACGCCAAGGAGCCCATGCGGCGCCAGATGGTCATCGACGCCACCTATATCGGTCCCTGTGAGGCTGGACAGAGCCCCGGCGACATCATCCTGCCCGACGGCAAGATCGTGAAGATGCCCCAGCCGGCGCCCCGATAGGCGTCTCGACAGGCTCGTCGGGCGTGGGAGAGGCTGTGGGAGCTCCGCACACGCCGCACGCGCGTCGCACCCCGTCCTAATCTCTGCGGCGCGCGCCACGGCGTCCGAGTGGCTCCGATCCGCGGCGAGGATCCATGCCGCGAGGCCGGCGCCGGCCCACACCGGCGAGCAAGCTCAATTTATGGGATATTAAATACACTCGGCTAATCGTGCGCCCTGCAGCCGCAGAATTGTTCTATTCGGCTGCCGCGAGGCCGCCGTGTCGCTACAGAGTGTCTCAATTCGCACAAAACTCGTGGTCGCATTCTCGATTCTGACCGTCTTCGTGGTCGGACTCGGCATGCTCGGGCTCATGAGTACGCGCAAGCTCCGCGAGCAGGCGGTCGAGATCGATACGAACTGGATGCCGAGCATCCGCGCGCTGGGCGAGATCGACACGCTCACCGCACGCAGCAGCGGTCTCCTGCTGCGTCACACACAGGCGACCGATCCGGCGCTGCTCGCCACCATCGAGAAGGACATGGACAGCTTCGATCGGAAGCTGGCCGACCGGATCGCCGTCTACAAGGGGCTGATCAGCTCCCCCGACGAGCGGACGCTCTTCGATGCGTTCAACCAGGAGTCCCAGACCTTCAAGACGGTGCGCAACGACGTCGTCGACCTGTCGCGGGCGGGGAAGAAGGCCGAGGCCTATCAGCTCTACGAGACGAAGGGACTGATCCCGCGTCGCGCCGCGTCCAAGGCCCTGGAGAAGCTGATCGCCATCAACAACGCCGGCGCCGACGCCGCGCAGGCTCAGAGCACCGCGATCTTCAACGAGACCTGGACGCTGAGCCTCGTCGCCATCGGTCTCGCCGTGGCTGTCTCGGTGCTGTCGGGCGTGATCATCGTCCTCGGCGTCACCCGCGGCATCGCCTCGGTGGTGCGGCCGATGCAGGCGCTGATCGCCGGCGACCTGTCGGCCGAGATCCCGTACCAGGGCGAGAAGACCGAGATCGGCACCATCGCGTCCGCCGTCGCGGTGTTCAAGCAGGGGCTCGTCCAGATGAAGGCGCTGGAGGCCGAGACCGCCCAGGCGCGCCTCGCCGCCGAAGAGCAGCGCCGGATCGGCATGCGCCAGATGGCCGACAGCTTCGAGGCCGCGGTTGGCGGCATCGTCGGGCAAGTCTCCGCCTCCGCGACGGAGTTGCAGGCCACCGCCGGCTCCATGTCGGCCATGGCGGGGCAGACCTCGGCGCAGTCCGGTGCGGTCGCGGCCGCCGCCGAGGAGGCGGCCTCGAATGTCAGCACCGTCGCGGCGGCCGCCGAGGAACTCGGCGCATCGGTCCAGGAGATCGGACGTCAGGTCCAGGGCTCGGCCGAGCTGGCCCGTTCCGCCGCCGGCGAGGCGGACGAGACCGGGGCCCTCGTGCAGGAACTCAGCACCGCCGTCGCCAAGATCGGCGACGTGGTCGGCCTGATCTCCTCGATCGCCGGTCAGACCAACCTCCTGGCGCTGAACGCCACGATCGAGGCCGCCCGCGCGGGCGCGGCGGGCCGCGGCTTCGCGGTGGTGGCCTCGGAGGTGAAGGCCCTCGCGGAGCAGACGGCCCGGGCGACCGGGGAGATCTCCACCCAGATCGGCCGGATCCAGGGCGTCACCGGGCAGGCGGTCTCCGCCATCGGGACGATCACCGGGCGCATCCGCGAGATCAACGGCGTCGCCACCTCGATCGCGGCCGCCGTCGAGGAGCAGGGTGCGGCGACGCAGGAGATCGTCCGCAACGTCACCCAGGCCGCGCAGGGCACGGGCGAGGTGACGAGCAACATCGCCGGCGTGGCCGGTGCCGCCGAGGAGACCGGCGCCGCGGCGAGCCAGGTTCTGGGCGCCGCCTCCGAGCTGTCTCGCCAGTCCGAACACCTGTCGGCCGAGGTCGGACGGTTCCTCGCCACCGTGCGCGCGGCCTGACGCGCCGCGCGACGAGGGCAGCGCTCGATAGTCAATCGCCGGGGTGTGCCGCAGCACCTCGGCGGGGAAAGCTTGAGCTTACATCAGGGTCACACCGCGAACACAGTCGCGGACCTGATGGAGACTTCGATGACCCGCGTTGCCCGCTTCACCCTCGCCGCTGCCGCTGCCGCCGCCACCGTCGCGGTTCTCGCCGGCACCTACGTCGAGATCCTGGACCGCGCCCTCCCGATGCACTTCGTCTGAGACGGCGGGTGCGAAGCGGATGAAGACCGCATCCCGGGACGCCGCCGTCCGGCGACGGCGCCCCGGGATGCGGGAGGGAGGTGGCCGATGAATCGATTCCTGACTTCCGTCGTCGACGGCGCCGAGTGGGTCGCCGACACTCTCGACGACATTCTCGTCGAGGCCGCCCTCGGTTTCGGCGCGGCCGTGCCGCTGATCGTCGACCCGTCCGGCGATCCGCCCGCGAGCTCGAATACCGGCACGCCCGAGACCGGCGCAAATGCGATCCGAGCGTGAGCGCGCCTAGCGCTTCTGCGTGTTCGGTGCCGACTGGTCGGTCTGCGGCTCCATCTTAGTGGAGTCGGGCTTGGTCGGCGTGCTGTTCTGGGCCTGCTTGTCATCGCAGCAAGCGAGACTGAGCAGCAGTAGCCCGGCGAGCGCGATGCGCGTTCCTACCGTCATGGATCCTCCCTGCGGCGTGTGAGCGGCGCCCGTCCGCGGGCGGGACAGCGCCGCTCGCGCCGTGACGCGGTCCCGTCAGCGGCTGCCGGCCGGCGGCTTGGAACCGGATCCGGCATCGTTCGGGCCGGTGCTGTTCGTCGTGCCGGAGCGGCTCATCGAGCCGGTCGACGGTCCGCTCCCGGCGGCGCCCGGCGTGGAGCCGGACCCCGCATCGCTCGGTCCGGTGCTGTTGGCCGTGCCCGACCGGCTGGTCGCACCGCCGGTATTCTCCGCGGCCGCTGCGGGGATGGCGGCCGCGAGAAGGGCGGCGATGGCGAGACTCGTGAGCTTCATGGCGGATCTCCCTCTGGTCCGGCAATCGCGCTCACGGAGCCGTTACCGGTCATCCGGGCAACCGCACGCCGCCGCGCCTGTTCCGGCCACGTCTTCGACGCGCCCGCGCGGGTGCCGGATCAGGATGCCTCCGGCGGCGCGTCCGGCCGGACTGCCGCCGGGGTAGCTACACGCGCCTGCTCGTCCGGCATCCGGTAGCCCCGATCCCAGGTGGCCCAGGCCTCCGTGTCCGGCGGATAGGGGTTCGCGGTGATCGGATCGCCGCGGTCGCGGGCGTGGCGCCCCTCGTCGCTGATCGCGGCGGGTGAACGGGTCGATGGCGTCATCGGCACTTCTCCAGCACTGACATCTCGATCGTGGACCGGGTCAGCGGACGATCGGGGCCGGCTCGGCCCGCGTCTGCGAGCCGGAGGCGGTGACGCGCCACACGGCGCCGCCGGCATCGTCGGCGATGAGCAGCGCGCCGTGACCGTCCATCGCCAGCCCGACCGGGCGCCCGCGAGCGTGTCCGTCATCCGTGAGGAAGCCGGTCACCACGTCCTGGGCCTTACCGGCCGGCCGGCCGTTCTCGAAGGGGATGTAGACCACCTTGTAGCCGTTCAGCGGCTCACGGTTCCAGCTGCCGTGCTCGCCCACGAAGGCGCCGGCACGATAGGCCTGCGGCAGACCCGCGCCGCTGGAGAAGGTCATTCCCAGGGGCGCCACGTGCGAACTCAGCGCGTAGTCGGGCATGAGTGCGGCGGCGACCAGGTCCGGACGCTGCGGCATCACCCGCGGATCGACGTGGTTGCCCCAGTAGCTGTAGGGCCAGCCGTAGAAGCCGCCATCCTTCACCGAGGTCATGTAGTCGGGCACGAGGTCGGGCCCGAGCTCGTCGCGCTCGTTGACCACGCACCACAGGGTCTCGGTCTGCGGCTCGACGGTCAGGCCGTTGGGATTGCGCAGGCCCGTGGCGTAGAGCCGGTGCGCGCCGGATGTCCGGTCGATCTCCCAGATTGCGGCCCGGTCCTTCTCCTCGTCCAGCCCGTTCTCCGTGATGTTGCTGTTCGATCCGACGCCGGCGTAGAGCTTGGAGCCGTCCGGGCTCGCGGTCAGGCTCTTGGTCCAGTGGTGATTGATGCGGCCCGCCGGCAGGTCCACGAGCTTCACGCCCGGCTCGGTGATCGCGGTGTCGCCGGACTTGTAGGGGTAGCGCACGACCGCGTCGGTCTCCGCGACGTAGAGGTCGCCGCCGACCAGCACCATGCCGAAGGGCGCGTTCTGCTTGTCGAGCAGCACGGTCCGCTGCTCGGCGACGCCGTCGCCGTCGGCATCCCGCAGCAGGGTGATGCGCTGACCCGGGGTCTCCGCGGAATGGGACTTCCGCTCGAGCCAGCCCATGATGATCTCCTTGGGCCGGTTGATCGGCGGCGTCGGGCCGCCGCTCTCCGCCACCAGGACATCGCCGTTGGGCAGGACGAGGAGCGAGCGCGGGTTCTTCAGGCCCGTTGCGAGGGCCTTCACTTGCAGCCCGGATGCGCCCTCGGGCGTCTCGCCGTCCTTCCAGCCGACCGCGCTCGAGACGTGCATCGGCTGCAGCAGGTACTGATGCAGATCGGGCAGTGGCGGGTTCGGTCCGACCTGGGTCTGCGGGTCGATGGGATCGGGCCCGCAGGCGGCGAGCGGAAGCAGAACGCCGGCGGCGAGGAGCGGGACGCGCCGGATCATGCCGGCTCCTCCGTTCGCACGCCGACACCGTGCCGGTGCACCAGCGCGGCGCCGCTCCAGCCAGTGACCAGCAGGATCAGCACGACGACGGTCGACAGGATCAGACCGGTCGGCACGACCGACGTGTAGGCGTCGCGACTGTGCACCAAGACGTTGATGAGGCTCAGGACCAGAGCCACCGCGTTGCCGGCGGCGTGGATCCAGGCCGGCCGAAGGCGGCGGATACCGCGATCGCCGAGAAAGTCGATGAGCCCCGCCACCGCGGCCAAGGTCGACGCGATCAGGCCGACGCTGAGGAGCCAGGCCGAGAAATTCGCCCACTGCATGTTGGCCGTGAGCCAGTAGGCGATGTCGGTCACCAGCGTCCCCACGAAGCAGACGACCGGGATCGGGACCAGCATCACGTGGACGGGGTGACCTGCGATTCGGGCCGTCGCTTGCGGGGTCTTCGGGATCAAGCCGGGATCCTCGGCGGACGGAGCTGCTTCGATGCAGGATGTACCGGCGGCCGGAGCCGAATGTTCCCGGCTCCGGCCGCCAGGCGAGGTCCTACGCTCTCGCGTGGCCGAGCGATGTCGGTCGGTATGAGGTCGTTCTGTCGACGACCTGTGCAGAGGGATGGGCGGTGGTTAAAGCAGAGCCGCCCGGCCCGATCTGCCGGAACGCCCGCTCGCCGATCTGCACGCGCTTCCGCTGACGCCTGCGGTCACGGGCGTGCGCCAGGCCGTATGCCCGCCGCTCCCGCGTCAGTGCGATCGATCGGCGCGATCCGGTGCTCGGCCTTTCGTGCTGTGGGTATGGTGGCTGTCCCGCTCGCCGCCCCCACCGGAGACGTGGGACTTCGAGTCGTTGGTCGGGCTTCCCGGCGCGGGCCCGTGTTCCGCCGCGTCGTGCGGCTTCGTGGCATCCTGATGGCTGCTGCCCGGTCCGCCGTGATGACGGTCGGCTGCGGGGGTCTTCTTCGATGTGCTCATACCGTTCCTGCTGATGCGCCCGCCGCGCTGACCGTCTCTCCGAAGATCCGCGCGGCACGAAACCGGTCGGCGATGTCTGGCCAACCCTGCGGGTCCGACGGTGTTCCTGCGGGAGCGGTGCCGCGGCGGCACGTTCGGGCTCGGGAACAGGCCGATCCGCCGTTCATTAAAGCGGCGGGTTCGGCGCAGAGGAGGATTCTCTTGGACGGCTCGTCGCGTGTCGCCGCGCTGACGGCAGGAGCCGTCACGCTCGCAGCCGTCGGCCTCGTCGCCTGGGCCCGGCGTTCCCGGGTCAGCGTCCGTGCCAAGCTGGTGAACGACGTGGCGCTGCCGCTGAGCGGCATGAAGCGCAGGGCGCGCGACGCGCAGGGGCTGCGGCGCGAGATCGCCCGGCACCGGCGGATCGAGCCCGCACGGCCGACCCTCTGGCAGCGCCGCGAGCGCAGCGTCCGAACCGACTTACTGGACGGCGCGGAGGTGATCACGGTCAGCCCGCGCGGCGGAAGCTCGGACATCACGATCCTCTACCTTCACGGCGGCGCCTGGGTGTTCGACGTTCTCGGTCCGCATTGGCGGATCGTCGACGCCCTCATCGCGCGCACCGGTGCCCGGGTGATCCTCCCGCGCTACCCGCTGGCGCCCGAGAGCACCTGGCGCCAAACTTACGCGTTCCTCGAGGAGCTCCTGGGCTCGATCGGCGCTGAGGCGCGCGACCGGCTGATCGTCGCGGGCGATTCGGCGGGAGGCTGCCTGTCCCTCGGAATCGCGCAGCGGCTGCGCGCGCGGGGCGAGCCGCTCCCCGCAGGTCTGCTGCTGTTCTCACCCGCGCTCGACCTGACGTTCTCGGATCCCGGGGTGGCGGCCATCGCGCCGCGAGATCCGATGCTGGCGGTGCCCGGCTGCCGCGAGGCGGCGCGCCTCTGGGCGGGCGGCACGCCGCTGACGGATCCGCGGATCAGCCCGCTGTTCGGGTCCCTCGAGGGGCTCCCACCGACGGCGATCGTCACCGGCACGCGGGACATCCTTCATCCGGATGCCCTGCGCCTGTCAGACGGCTTGGCGCGGGCGGGGCGCGAGGTGGCGCTGTACCGGTATCCCGGCCAGTGCCACGTCTTCGTCGGGGCGCCGATCCCCGAGGCGACCCGCGCCCTCGACGAGGCCGGCGCCTTCATCCGACGTCGTGTCAGCGCGTCCGACGCACGCCGTCAGCGACCTGTATACCCCGAAGCTACGGCCGCCTCTTTCAGGCGCTCGAACGCCGTGGCGTAGCGCTCGCGCAGGAACGCGGCGTTGGGCGGGATCCGGCTCGGACAGAGATTGTCCTCGGTATCGGACATCTTGATCAGCAGCGCCGCGAAATTGCCGGCGGCGATCAGAGCCGTGACCCGCTCGGAATAGGCGGTCCGGCTCGGCGGCTTGGTGAGAAGCGTCACCGTCTCGACGATGTCCGCCTCGAAGCCGGCGGCGCGGAGGTCGGCTGCCGTGCGCGGCGTGTCCTCCAGCACATCGTGCAGGAGCGCGGCCTGCATGACTCGCATCGGGTCGATGTCGAACCCGTCGATGAGTCGGGCGTGACCGGCCCGGGCCTGGGCGGCGTTCGCGACGCGTTCCAAGTGCCGCATGCACGGCTCGCCACCCTTGTCGAGCTGGCCCGCATGCGCGGTGAGGGCGAAGGTATGGGCATCGAAGATCGTCGGCACGCACCCGGCTCCCCAGATCGACCGACCCGAAGCTACGCCGCGCCGGCCTTCCGCTCCGGGAAATCGCGTGCCCGCCGCGGCGTTCCCGCTCAACCGGCCGCCGCGCCCGCCGCGCGGCGCCGTGACGCCGTACGCTTCGTGGCGGCGCGCTTACCCCATTTCGTGGATGCGCAGTCTTCGCTGTCGATTCAAAAGTTCAGGTTGGCAACACTATTGCCCAGCTCCCGTGGAATCGCCATCTCTTGTTCCGTAATCGGACAAGCGGCGGGTCGCGCTTCAGGATCGAGACAATGACGTCCGGGACACTCGAGAAGCCGCTGGATGTCGGTGGGCCGCTGAGCCGCCGGGCGGCGGCGCTGGCCAACGTCCGGTGGTTCCGCGCGCTGGCGTGGCGGGCCCTGCGCGACGGCGGTCCGCGGGCCGAATTGCGCGCGTCCAACGCGCGAGCCGCGGCGCGGATCGTGCTGCGTCAGGCCAAGCGCGAGGCCCTGGTCGCCCGGCTGGCGCGTCAGGCCCTCGACACACCCCTCTAGGCGCGGTCGCGCTGCGTCGGGGCCGCGGGACCGCTGGATCGGCCGGGCACTGCGCCCGGCCGCGGCGTTGGTGAGCGTCAGCGCTTGAACTTGCCCTCGTACTTGAACTCGGGCGCCGCCTTCAGCTGATCCTTGCTGGCGCCGATAATGGCCTTCCACTTCTTGGCGTCGGCGTCGTAGCCGATCGCGATCGAGCTCGGGGCCACCGCGACGTAGCGCTCGCCCATACCGAGGAAGCCGCCGACGGAGACGATGTATCCGGCCAGCTTCTCGTGATCGATCACGAGGTCCTTGATCTCGCCGACCGTGTTGTTCTGCGCGTCGGTGACGTTGAGGCCGATCAGGTTGTAGCTGAGCACCGCGTCCTGCGGGACGGTCTCGAATTTCGGCGCGACCGTCGCGGGCGCCTCGTTGGCGGCGAAGGCGGGGCCGGCGAGGGCGGCGGATGCGAGGGCAGCGAGGACGAGGCGGCGCATAGTGAACTCCAATGGCCCGGTATGGGTGCTCGGAAATCGTCGCCTCGATCGCATCGTTCCGCGACAACACGGAAATGTTAATGCGCGGAACATGGAACCTTCGCCCGGTGCGCGGGCAGGGTGGCAACGCGGCCACGCCGTGGGCGAAGCGGCAACTGTATTGAAGATCGGCCGGGACAGATCGCCCGACTGCGCGCCGATCGTTCCTGGCCGACCTTACCCCGGGACGGCATGCCGGGACTCGCAGAGGTCGGGAGGAGACACCGTGGCGGGAGGAGTGCTCGAGACGAGGCGCGGATCGGCGACCGGCGCCTGGGTGGACGGCCTCATCGGCGTCACGATCTTCAGCGCCTCGCTCGTGGCGACACGCCTCGCGCTGACCGGCATGGACGCGCTGTTCCTCAGCGCGGCCCGGGCTGCGCTCGCGGGCCTCGCCGGCGCAACCGCTCTGCTGGCGCTCCGACAGGCCCGCCCGCGACGAACCGATCTCCCGGCGCTCGCCATCGTGGCCGCGGGCGTCGTGGTCGGCTTCCCGCTCCTCACCGCCCTGGCCCTACGGACGGTCGGCGCCGCGCACGGCACCGTCTTCGTCGGCCTGCTGCCCCTTTCCACCGCCCTGTTCGGTGCGCTGCGCTCCGGCGAACGGCCGTCGCCGATCTTCTGGCTGCTCTCGATCACCGGCGCGCTGGTGACGGTCGGCTTCGCCGCGCGCGGGCTCGACGGACCACCCGGTGCCGGCGACGCCTTCATGCTGGCCGCGATCCTGCTCTGCGGGCTCGGCTACGCCGAGGGCGGCGTCCTGGCCCGCAGGCTGGGCGGCTGGCAGGTGATCGCCTGGGCCACCGTCCTGTCGCTGCCGGTCAGCCTGCCCCTCGCCCTGCTGCTCCGGCCTGCCGAGCTGGCCGCGATCCCGCTGCCGGCCTGGGCGGGCCTCGGCTACGTCGCCCTGTTCAGCATGCTGATCGGATTCGTGTTCTGGTACAGGGCTCTGGCGCGCGGCGGCATCGCGTCGGTCGGACAGCTCCAGCTGCTGCAGCCCTTCCTGGGCCTCGGCGTCGCCGCGCTGATCCTGGGCGAGCGGATCGAGCCCGCGATGATCGGCGCCGCCCTGGCAGTGGCGGCCTGCGTGGCGCTGGCGCGGCGCTTCGCTTGAGAGCGGGCCGGGCGCCGTCGGCCGGCCCTCGTCAGCCGGACTTGGCCACCACCTCGATGTCGCGGTCGAGGCCGCTCTCGACCTTGAACTCCCGGGTGTAGACCTGTCCGTCGTGGCGGGCGATCAGCACGTAGTCGCCCTCCGCGAGAGTCACCTGTGGGAAGGCGCCGATCGCCTCGCGGATCGTGTCACCGCCGGGGGTCAGGACCGAGAAGGCGGTGCCCGCGAAGGCCTCGGCGCCGGGAGCGGCCACAAGCTTCAGGGTCACCGTCGCGGCGCGGTGGTTGAGCGTCGCCTCCGTGACCTTGCCGTTCTCGACGCGCAGGTCCGCGCGCTGGATCGCGTTCGACTCACCGTAGGTCGAGACCACGTGATACGTACCCTCCGGCAGGCGCAGCAGCTCGCCGGTCTTGATGCCGGCGCGCACGAGCCGGCCCTCGGAGTTGGTCCCGACCGGGACGAAAACCGAGAACGTCACCTGCCCGGGCGGGATCTTCTGGTCGCCCACCGCGCCCGCGAGCTTGAGGGCGCCTGCGGCCACCCGGAGCGTGTCGGTCGTCGGCTGACCGCCCATCACGATCCGCTTCGACGCGCTTGCGAAACCGTAGGTTACGGTCGCCACGTAGGCGCCCGGCGCGAGGGTGAAGTGCGGCTCGGCCTCGGTCGAGCGGGCGACGATCGACGGGCGCGTGCCGTCACCGCGATCCTCGTAGATCCGCCACGCGAGCCCCTGGCGCAGGGCCGTGCCAGGGCCCGACAGGAGCGCGGACAGGGACAGCTGCGCCTCCGGCTCGGCGGGGGGAAGAGACGGCGGCAGGTTCGGGGTGGTGATCGACGGCGACGGCAGAGCGCCGCCGAGCCGGTTCTGGAACGGGTCCTGCTGCGCGCGCGCGGCCGGCGGGCCGGCGGCGAGAATCGCCAGCGCGGTCGCTGCAAGCCTCATGCGCATCGGTCGGCCCTTCTCTGCTCGTCACGCCGGTCGCGACACCGGATCGTCCAGGTCCGCCTCTGACCCCCGACCATGGCGGCGGCAAGGCCGCTCTTCCACAGGCGGCCCGCGCATGCCACATCCCGGTCGGGACGCGATACCGGGACGGAGCGCATGACCGCCACCCTCGATCTCCTGAAGACCCGCCGCTCGGTGCCGCCGGTGCTGCTGGACGAGCCCGGGCCAGACCGGGCGCAGCTGGACACCATCCTGACCGCCGCCGCGCGCGTACCCGACCACGGCAAGCTGGCGCCCTGGCGCTTCATCGTCATCGCCGGCGACGCCCGGGCCAAGGTGGGCGAGGTCATCGCGGCGACCTTCGCGGCCGACAATCCCGACGCCGGACCCGAGCGGCTCGCCCAGGAACGGGCCCGCCTGACCCACGCTCCGGTCGCCATCGCGGTGGTCTCGCGGGCGGGGCCGCACGTGAAGATCCCGGAATGGGAGCAGGTGCTCTCCGCCGGCGCCGCGACCATGAACCTCCTGATCGCCGCGAACGCCGCCGGTTTCGCCACGTCCTGGCTGACCGAATGGTTCGCCTACGACCGCCGCGTCCTCGACGCCCTCGGCCTCGCGCCCACCGAGAAACTCGCGGGCTTCGTCCATATCGGCCGGGCGCGCGAGGTGCCCTCCGACCGGCCGCGGCCGGCGCTCGACGAGATCGTCACCTACCTCTGAAGGGACCGGCCGTGCACTACGATCTCGACCTGCCGCGCGAGGCGCGCGCCCTCCCGCACAACCCGCTCAAGGCCATCGTCGCGCCGCGTCCGATCGGCTGGATCAGCGCCATGAATCACGACGGCGCGCTCAACCTCGCGCCCTACTCGTTCTTCAACGCCGTGGCCGACAATATGGTCGCGTTCTCGTCCTCTGGCCGGAAGGACGCGATGACTTTCGCCGAGGAGGGCCGGGAATTCGTCTGCAGCCTCGCCACCTGGGACCTGCGCGACGGGATGAACGATTCCTCGGCGCCGCTGCCGCGGGGAACGAGCGAGTTCGCCTTCGCCAATCTGGAGACCGCCCCCTCGCGGAAGGTGCGGCCGCCGCGTGTGGCCGCCTCACCGGCGGCTCTGGAGTGCCGCTGGCTTCAGACCGTGCCGCTGGTGCCTCTCGGGGGCGGCGAGGCGGAGAATTTCCTGGTGATCGGACAGGTGGTGTCGATCTACGTCGACGAACGTTTCGTGACGGACGGCATGGTCGATACGGCGGCGATGCATCCGATCATGCGGGGCGGATACTTCGACTACTTCCACGCGACCGCCGACACGCGCTTCCAGATGCGCCGGCCGAAGGGCGCGGGCGAGTTCACCGGGTCCTGAAACAGGAACCGGTTGTGCGCGGCCGATTGAGGACTTGTTTACCATAGCGGGCGCAGGTTCGGGCGGTCTCCAGCACCGTGCCCGCCCGGATGTTCCTGTTCACCACGCCGTCGAGCCCACCGGAGAACCCGCCGCCCCAGGCGCGGGCGCTGCCGGGCACGCCCGCCTCCGGGCCGGTGGTCCAGGCCATCCGTGACGGGGCGACGGCGAGCGGCGTCGGCTTCGACTATCTCCTCGCCACGGCGCGGCGCGAATCCGCCCTCGATCCCGCGGCCAAGGCCGGGACCTCCTCGGCCACCGGCCTGTTCCAGTTCATCGAGCAGACTTGGCTCGGGGTGATGAAGAATGCCGGGCCGCGGCTCGGGCTGCAGGCGCAGGCCGACGCCATCACCCGGCAGTCGGACGGCACCTACACGGTGCCCGACGCGAGCCAGCGGCAGGCGATCCTCGACCTGCGCCGCGATCCCAAGATCTCCGCGACGCTGGCCGGCGCCCTGACCCAGCAGAACGCCGACGCCCTCACGAGCGCCCTCGGCCGTGAGCCGACCGCGGGCGATCTCTACGCGGCGCACGTGCTGGGCGCGAAGGGCGCGGCCGCCCTGATCTCGACCGCCCGCGCCTTTCCGGAGCGCGCCGCCGCCCTCGACCTTCCGGAGGCGGCCGGCGCCAACCGGGCGCTGTTCTACGACCGCGCCGGCCGGCCGCGAAGCGCCGCCGAACTCTATGCCAGCCTCGCGGCGGCGGCCCAGGGCGCCGCCGCCACCGACCTGACCGGCCTGCGCCAGGACGGCGCCGCGGCGCCGCAGGCCGTGTCGGCCTACGCCAGCGCGGCGACCGCCTTCGGCGGGACCTCGGATCTGCGCAGCCTCTTCCAGACGGACCAGCGCGGCGCGGCCTCCGACGCCGCGGCCCGACTCTGGCAGGCGCGCAACGGCGCTGCGCCGGTGCAGCACGCGGCGCCCACCTACTTCCCGCGCTCCGACTCGGAACCGCCGCCGCGCGTCGCCGCCGTGGAGCCCGACGTCACGGGCGCCCTCAGCGAACCGGCGACGCCGCCGGGCGCCGCCCTCCTCAATCCGCCGCTGCCGCCCCGCCGACCCGCGGAACTCGCGGCCGCAGCGTCCATGTCCGGCAACAGGACCAGCCTGTTCGCGCCCCGGAGCGGTCGATGATCATCCGCGACTTTCTGGCCTGGACTCAGGACGCCTCGGCCGAGCGCCGGGCCGAGGCGACCGCGACGCTGGCCCGGACCTACCTGTACGGCGACCTGGGCGCCGAGGCGGCCTGGGAGGCCAAGACCGCGCTGCTCGCGCTCCTCGACGACCCGTCGCCCCGGGTGCGCCGGGCGCTCGCCGAGACCTGCGCCGCCTCGGCGCGGACACCGCGGCCGCTGGTCGTCGCCCTGTCCTGCGACGTTCCGGAAGTGGCGCGGCCGGTGCTCGCGCGGTCGCCGGTCCTCACCGATGCCGACCTCGTGGACGCGGCCGCCCTCGGCGACGAATCGACCCGCGCGGTGATCGCCGCCCGGCACCACCTGTCCCACGCGGTCGCGGGCGCGCTCTCCGAGATCGGCGAGACCGACACGCTGGTCGTGCTCGCGGCCAATCCGACGGCGAAGATCACCGCGGGCCGGATGCTGCGCATGATCGAGCGGCGGGGCGACGAGGCCGCCTTGCGCGAGGCACTCCTCACCCGCGCCGACCTGCCTCCGGAAGTGCGCCACGCCCTC
The DNA here is from genome assembly GCF_052045615.1 of Methylobacterium sp. 22177. Classification (NCBI taxonomy): domain Bacteria; kingdom Pseudomonadati; phylum Pseudomonadota; class Alphaproteobacteria; order Hyphomicrobiales; family Methylobacteriaceae; genus Methylobacterium; species Methylobacterium sp. 22177. Next base: position 305,450 of record NZ_JBQEPK010000001.1, read on the forward strand.
GGGATCGCGGTGGCGCGGGCGCTGACGGGGTTCGTCACCGACCGCGCCTGGCTCGGCGCCGAGCGCTGCGACCGGATGAGCCGCGAGGCCGGCGAGCGGGTGGCGCTCGAGGCCTGCGACGGCTTCGGCGCGGCCGCCGTCACGCGGCTGGTGACGCACCTGCGCGCGACCCGCCAGCTGACCGCGGGCCTGATCCTGCGCGCCGTGCTGTCCGGCCGGACGGACTTCGCCCTGGCCGCCCTGGCCGACCTGTCGGGCCAGGATCATGCCGGCGTCGCCCGGGCCATGCGCGACCCGCGCCTGCTTGCCGACCTGCACGACCGCGCCGGGCTGCCCGGCGCGCTCCTGCCGGCGATGCAGGCGGCGCTGTCCGCGTGGCAGGATCTCGTCCGCGAGGCGGCCCCCGTTCGCGGGACCGGCCTGTCCCGGCGCCTCATCGAGTCCGCCATCGCGGCCTGCGGTGACCTGTCGGATCCGGACATGCATCCGGTGATCGCGCTGCTCAACCGCTACGAGGCCGAGGCGGCGCGCGACGAGGCCCGCGAGGTGGCGCGCGCCATCGCCGCCCAGGCGCTGGCGCGCGAGACGGCCCGCCGGGAGGCCGAGGCCGCCGACGCCGCGTGGCGCGCCGCCCTGGAGACCCAGCGCTCGACCGCCTTCGCGAAGGAGGCCGATACGGAAGCCCCGCTCGTCGTCGCGGTCCCCGAAACCGCGGACGTCCCGCCCGAGGTCGAGCCGGTCAACCCGGTCGGCGCGATCCTCGACGCGCTGCCCGAACAGATCCTGGCCTGGTATCGCCCGGAGGGGTTGGACCCGGAGGTCCAGGCCGCGACCGACCTCGTGCTCGACGGCCTCGGCGACAGCCTCCTCGATCATTTCCGCGCCAGCCAAGGCCGCGCGGAGCCGGAGCCCGACGCGAGCGCGGACAAGCCGGAGCGCATCGCCGCCTGATCGTCGCGGCGCCGGCCGCACGGGGGCTTCCGAGCCCCGCGTCCCGTCCAGCAACGTCAGGTCTCGCGGTGGGGTGATAGCACCGGACATGTCCCGATACCGTCGGCTCCCGGGAGCGGAGCCGCGCTACGTCCTGGCGGCGGCACGGACGCTGATCGCGGAGCGCGCCTACCGGTTCAGCCTCTACGCGGTCGACGTGGCCGCTTCCGACGGTCAGACCGGCCGCCACGTTCTCGCCGTGCCGGTCGCGATCGGCGCGGTCTCGATCACGGTGGGCCTCGTCCTCACCGAAGAGGATTCGCGTCGGGCCGACCGGGGCGATCTCGAGGGCATCGCGGCCGTCGCCCAGGCCGTGCAGAGCGGATACCGGCGCTTCCGCACCTTCCCGGCCAACGAGCTGGGGCGTTTCGTGCTCTGATGACGCAGTCCGGCAGGCTCAATTGGGCGGCCGATAGGCCTCCGGCGGCAGGTCGCGGAAGAACGTCTCGCCGGGGGCTTGCCCCGGGGCAGGCTTGGGCGCGATCCCGCTGCCGCTCCCCTCCGTGATGTAGCGCTGGCCGCCCGGCTCCGGCAGGACCGCCGCGGGGGCCTGGGGGGTTGGCGGTACGATGTACCGCTTCTGATCCGGCGTCGCGGCGCTGGGAGGGGGTGCGACGGGCGGCGCGACGGGCGGCGCCACCGGCGTCTGCGGCGGTGGCGCGGCGGGCGCCCGGGGCGGCGGGGCCTCGTCCTTCCGCGCCTCGGCCGCGGCCGGTCGGCTCGGGCGCCGGACGACGGTTCGGGGCACGGCCCGGCGCGGCCGCTCGCGCACGACGGCCGGCGGCGGGCGGGTGCCCGGCAAGGTGATCCGGAGGCTCTCCACCGACCGCACGAGGTCCCCGAGGCTCGCGTCGGCGGTGCGGCACAGCCGGATCCGCAGGGAGATCGCGCGGCGCGCGGTCGGCTCCGCCTGGAACAGAGCGGGCGGCTGCCCGCCGGCGACAGCGGCGCCGCGGCCGCCCCCGATCCACTGCCACGCGTAGAGGCAGTCGGCACCCAGCGCGATGCCCACCGGGCCGTAGGCGTTCCGGAGCGGCGGCCGCACCGTCATCGCCTGCCCGGGGAACCGGACGGCGATCTCACCCGCGATCCCGAACTCGCTGGGCTTGGCCAGCCGCGGCGGGAAGGCGAGGAGCAGGTCCGCCGTCTCCCGCCGCAGGGCGATCTCGGCGTGATTGCGACCGTCGCCGCCGGCGTAGCGCAACCGCTGGTCGAACCCGTCGCGCTCGCGGGTCTCGATCACCGCGGTCAGCGCCCCGGCGCCGGGCAGCGTCAGGACCGGCACCGTCTGCGCCCGCGCGCCGGCAGGCAGCAGGAGCCACGCCACGGCAAAGAGCCGGACCGAGCGGATCGCCGCGCGCCTCACGGGGTGGTCCGCTCGGTCGTGGCGGATGTGTCGTAGGCCGAGCGGCCGGGCATCTGGAACCGCTTCCCTTCCGAGTTCTCGGACCGCCCGCGCTCGGCCTGCTGGTCCTGCCACAGGGTCCCGGCGGCAGGCGGCGACAGGAATTCCGGTTTATCGATGCCACGATAGTCGGGCAGCAGGGCGTAGCCGAACCGCTCGTAGGGCATCGGCCCCGCGCCGGGTACGCGCCGGGCCACGAGGGGCGGCGCCTGGGTCGCGGGCTCACGGACGTAGGTCCCCGCGGGGACGGGCTCGGCCAGGGCGCGCACGAGCCCCGGCGGCGGGTAGCGGAGCGCGTTCTCCAAGGAGACCGCCAGGGGAAATTCGCCGCGCTGGACGGCGAGCGGTTTGGTGTCCGCCGCGACCGAAGGCAGGTCCGGCCGCGGCACCCGGTTGGCCGTCGGCGTCTCGGCACGCGTCGCGGGAGCCGCGTGCCGCCCGGGCGCGGCCGCGGCGGTCGAGGACGCGGGTTCGCAGGGCAGCGGCGGCCCGCCTGTCGTCTCGCGGAACAGCAGGTCGACCACCTTCGGAAAGAGGCCGTCGTAGCGGTTCACGACCTCTAAAAAGGGCCGCTGCCGCTTCAGCCGCTGCAGCGTGAGGGCGTAGCCGAAAACGGTTCCCTCGCTGGGCATCCAGGCGACGGCCCGCTGGAACCATTCCAGCGCCGTGTCGAACTGGCAGGAATTGTAGGCGTACCACGCGAGCCCCTGGGCGCCTTCGCCCGAGGTGGAGGCCGTCACGACCTGGGCGTAGCGCGCGATGCGCGCCGGCTCGATCGCGGGCGGGCGAGGCAGCGTCAGCTTCTGCTCCAGGATGTCGATGTAGAGCAGCTCGTTGCCAACGAACCGGTCGCGCCAGGCGTAAGCGACCTCCTCGGCCTCGCGCGGCATGTCGAGCTGGCGCAGGGTCAGGGCGAGACCGTGGGCGACCATGGCGTCACCGCCCCGGGCAATCGCCTGCTTGAACCACTCGAGCGCCTCCCGGAACTGGCGGCGCTTGTAGGCGTACCAGCCGAGCAGGCTGGTCTGGCTCGGATCTCCGCTCTTGCGCGCGACGGCCTGGAAAGCCGCGAGATCGGCCGGGGACGGGGTCTCGGCGCTCTCCTCGTGCAGGAAGGCGGCGATCCGCGCGCGGGTGATGTCGAGGCGGATCGCGTCGAACTCCGAGGCCCCGTTCGCGCCGCGGTGACCCATCTCGATCAGGCGCTCCGCCTGCGCCAGGCGCAGATGCGCCATCGCCTTCTGGATGGTGGCGAGGCGCACCCCGGAATCGGCGCTGCCGTCGAGGATCGACTTATAGAGCTCGAACGCCTCGTCGCCCGAGCCGGAATCGCCCAGGGCGTCCGCGACCGTCCAGATGCTCTGGACGTCGAGGGGGTCGAGGGCGCCGGGATCGGCCCGGTAGAGGTCGATGATCGCGTCGGCCTCCTTGCCGGTGAGCGCCGTGATCCGGGAGCGGAATTCGGCCCGGCGAAGCTTGCGCGCCAGCTCCTCGGAGGGCTGCCACGCGGGATCGATCGAGCGGCGTGCGGCGATCGCCGTGCGGAGGTCGTCGAACCGCCCCGCGGTGAAGAGATCCCACAGGGGCGCCTCCTCGGGCGGGCTCGGCTGCAGCGCGTCGAGGTCCGGCGGCTCGTTCCAGCCCGGATAGAGACGCTTCAGGCGGGCGATCTCGGCCTTCATCCGCGCCGTCTGCTTCTGGGCCGCGTAGTAGCGGAGCGCGCTCTCGTCGACCATGTTGGTCGTGCGGGACGTGGCCGGGTCGGCCAGGATCGCCGGCGCGCGCGGGCCGTCGCCGTAGACGATCCGGGGCTCGGTCCGCGTCGGCGCGGCGGAGGGCTGCGGCGGTTGTCCGGAACGCGCGTCGACCTGCGCCGCGGCCGGCGAGGCGGCGAGCGCGAGGAGTAGGAGGCAGGGGGCGGCCGGTCGCACCCGGGCCGGCGGAGGGCCCTTCAGGACTTCAGGCATGACGGGTAGCGCATGCGGGCCGCGGTCAGGGCGAGGAGGCTCAGGGTCGCCGGATAATAGTTCTGGTTGCCGATGTCGCCCCGGGCATCCTCCGGAAAGGGCGTGCCGTCGAGGGCGCAGGCCACCAGGGCGGGGATCCCCATGTAGCCGGCCTCGGTGAGCCACTCGACCTTCCGCCCGTCGCCGGTGTCGACGATCGGCAGCCGCTCCCGGTCAGAACTCGACCACAGGGCCTGGAACGGCGCGAGGTCGTCGGGCCGCACCAGCCCAGCCCAGGCGAGATAGAGCGGGACGCGGATGGCGTTGTAGGAGAACAGGGGCGGGAAGCCGGTTGCGGGGTGCGGAGCGTCCTTGGCGGAGATCCACTCGGTGGGCAGGTTGCTCGGACCGAAGCGGGACTGCCGCAGCAGGGAGAGGCCGCTGCGCGTCAGGGCCGCCCAGTCGTATTCCGGCGCCACCAGGGCGAGGCGCGGGAAGGCCGGGAAGATCCAGTAGGAGAGGTTGACCAGCGGGCCGTCCGGGCGCTCGCGGGCCGAGAAGCCCGAGACCGCGGGGAGCAGCAGCGCCCCGTGCGGGTCACGGAACAGGATGGTCTTGCGCCCGAACTCGATGGCGATCCGACGGGCCGCGGTGCGGTAGCTCGGCTCGTTCCAGGCCTCGGCCGCCTCGGTGAGGGCCCAGGCGACGAGGATGTCCCCGTCGGTGGCGTTGTTCATGTCGCTCACCGCCGGCCGCTTGTCGGGCGACCAGCGCCACGCCAGCAATTCGTCGCCGCGGACCATCAGGTTGGCGCGGGTCCAGCCCCAGATCCGCTCGAAGCTGACCCGGTCGCCCGCCGCCACGGCGAGCAGCATGCCGTAGCCCTGGCCCTCGCTGTGGCTGATCAGACCGTTGGCGGTGTCCACCACGCGACCCTGATCGGTGATGAACCGGGAGCGGTAGGCGCGCCATGCGGCGTCATTGCCGAGCTTGCCGGCGAGGCCGGGGCTCGCCGCCCTGGCGGTTTGAGCGGGCTGCGTGCCCGGTTGCGCGGTACTCGGTGGCACGGCAGGCTCGTCCTGCGTCGAGGCCGCCGCCGCGGGCAGCATCGCCGCGACGAGGAAGGCCGCGGCGAGAGGGGCGCGGTCGCGGCGGCTCATGAGTTCTTCCTGCCGACGTTGCGCACGAGGCTCGTGGTCGCGAGGCCGAGGCAGAGGGCCATCGCGAGGGTCATGCCGACGTAGTATTCCGTGTTGATCGACAGCCACGCCGCGGACACGAGGCGCAGGTTGGCCAGGGATCGCGGCTGCGTCTCGACGATCTCGATCCGCTCGGACCGGGACGTCACCAGCGTGCCGTTCGACGCGTCGAGGAAGGCGGCGCTGCCGCCGAGCCTCGCCCAGACCACGGGGTCGACGAGGCAGGAGACGGACGCCTTCAGCAGGGACGCGTTCGGCGCGGTGACGATCACGGTGTTGCTCGACTGGACCGGCGGACCCTCGGCGATGAGCAGCGAGGCCGTGGCCGGGACCTCCACTGTCTCGTCCGGCTTCACCTGCGCCGTCACCGTCTGGCGCAGGGAGCGCGCCGTCCCGGTGATCTCGTTCCAGACGGAGTCGAGGGCGGCCCAGATCTGGCGCGAGCCGCGCGTCGACGCCTCCCAGCGGTCGATGAGCTCACGGTCCGAGGAGGAGCCTGGAGCGGTGGCCGGGACGGTAGCCGAGGTCGATGTCGGCGCGGGCGCGGCGCTCGCCTCGCTCTGGGACGCCGGTGCCTGAGCGGGCTGAGCCGGGCGCACCTGCGGGATCAGGGTGGGCAGGGCGCAGCGCATCGGCAGGTTGCGACGCAGGCGATCGAGGGTGAGCACGCCCTCGGGGCCGAACTGGCCCGGTGTGGCGACCATATCGGCGCGGCCTTCCCAGACTCGCTGAACCTGCTGCGGATCGAAACCGACCGCCTCGAGGAGCGCGGGGTCGAGGGCGCGGGCGGGCGCGACGACGAGCTGGCTGGTATCGGACGCCACCTGCTGCTGGGTCACCACCTCGAAATCGATGACCCGCTCGGCGGCCATGGCCAGCCGGGCCGCGAGAGTCGCGGCCGCGTCGGCGCTGTCGCGGTCGGGCGTCGGCAGCACGAGGCGCGGGCGCCGTCCCGGGACGACGAACGGCACGGCGCCGCCCTTGATCGCCGCGAGGTCGGGGCTGCGCGCCGCCCTAGCGAAGTGCGGGATCTCGATCCGGGAGCGGTCGAGGAACAGGAAGCGCGCCTGCTTGGCCGCGGGGCTCAGGGTGTCGCAGACCTGGTCGGCGGCGTTCGGCAGCTGCGCCGAGATCTCCACGTGGTTCACCCCGGGACGCCACAGGCTGAAGGGCAGGGGTATCGCGCTGTCGTCGAACACCTCGCCGCGCGCGTCGGGGAGCGGGACGCTGGCCGCGTTGCGTCCGTTGATGTCGATGACGATGCGGGCGTCTGAGGAGAGCCCGGCCACGTACGCCCCAGCGAGGTGCAGCATGACCTTGCCGTAATCGGCCGGAACAAAATCACCGGGAAAGCGAAGGGCGAAGCCGACATGGAGCAGCCGGCCCGAGAACTCGCGGGACGTCGCGCCGAGCCGGTCGAGCGTCAGGTTCTCGCCGCCCTGTACCATGTAGCCGCGGAAGAGTTGCACCGCCTTCAGCCCGTTCGGCGTCCCGGTGTCGGCCGGGACGGCGAGATTGGTGATGGCCTGACGGACGTCCTCATCGCGGGCCCCGGTGACCACCAGGGTCGGCGGAGTGTTCGGCCGCGTGGGCAGCATGGCGAGGCGGGGCCCGGTGATCGGGCCGAGTTCGGAGACGCCTTCGACGCCGGCGATCTCGGAGGCGGTGCCGACGACGAGGTTGATGCCGTTGCGGCCCTGCAGGGGCGGCCCGAAGGTCACGGTCGGCCGGGCGACCCGCCCCACGAGCGCGAGGGCCTGCGCCGCCTCGATCATGCGCTCCAGGCGAGCCAGGTTCGGACGCTCATTCAGGATGACCTGGATCGGCAGGGCGCCGCTCTCGTCGGGCTCCGCGGCAGCGAGTGACCGGACGTCCATGTCGGTCGCCGTTCCCACCACGAGGCCGGACCGCGACGGGTCGATCTGCGTCCACAATTCGTAGGTCGCGCCGACCGAGCAGTCGACCCGGTGGCGCTGGCTGGCGGTGAAGGTCACGGCGTTGAAGCCGGCCTTCAGCACGCCGTCGGGAATGGCGAACTCCACCACCTTCACGGCGCCGGGCGCCTGGATGCGGGTCCAGCCGACCTTCGCGCCGTTGACGAAGGCGGCGAGCTCGGAGCTCTCCGGCGCCACCGAGATCGCCGAGAGATACGAGAGGCGCAGCCTCACCGGTCCCCGCGTCTGCGCGTCGGTGAGGTAGACCGGGTAGCGCAGGGAATCCTCCTCGCCGGTCAGGCGGAAGCCGCGCGGGCCGGACGGAAGCCGCCGCGCCGGCGCGATCGTCGACTGGATCACCGCGCGCGGCACCGTCTGCGGCGCGGCGGCCCGCGGCGGCTCGGGCGGTCGCGGCGTCGATTTCGGCTCCGCCGCCGCGGCGTCCGGCCGGCGCGCGGGGCTTGCCCCATCCTCGGACGGCGCGCGCAGGGCGTTGCCGCTGGGCGGGACCGTCAGCCGCTCCGCGGGGCCCGTGCCCAGGAAGCTTTGGCCGAGGGCCGGCCCGCTCGCGAGACAGACCAGCAGCCCCAGCACGGGGAGGCGCAGCCGGGTCGCCATCGCCGTCACGCCGCGCTCGTGCGCCGGCCGCGAAGCTCGGCCAGGGTGCGCTCGTTCTCGTAATCCATCATCAGCCGGACCCAGTCGTCCCCGCTCTCGACGTCGGTGGGTTTGGCGGCCGTGGGCAGTGTCGGCGCCGCACCGGCCGTCGCCGCGGCCGGGACGGACGGCGTCGGGGCGACGGCCGCCGACGGCGCGTCGTAGACCGGAGCCTCCTCGATCTCGACGGGCCGCGGGCGCCGGCTGGCCAGGAGATAGCGCAGGGCGCGGAACGGCTCGACGAGACCCCACCACGCGAATTGCAGCGTGCCGGTGGGGATGTCCTTGTGCCGCCGCCGCCGCAGCTGGAAACGGCGCATCGCCTCGGCGTCGCCGTACATGAGGCCCGCGAGCGCCGGGTAGTCGCGAACCGCCAGCGTGCCGAAATTCACCCGCATGACGAGCTCAGGGCCGTCGCGCGTCGCATGCTCCAGATGGACCGGCAGCGGCGCGGCCCGGCGTGCCCCGGCCGTCGGCTCGACGCTGAGCGCGCCCCGCAGCGGCGGGCGGGTGAGACCCGGATCGAGGGCGCCGCTGAGGAGGCGCAGGGTGCAGGCGTCCGCGGAGACCCGCTCGATCGCCACGTCGACGCTGTGCCCGGAGAGGCTGAGGACCCCGCGGCGATCGATCGCCAGCGACGGCGTGCGTTCGAGCTGGCGCCGCTCGGCGCAGACCCCGAGCGACGCGCCCGCGGTGAGCAGGTTGAAGAAGTTCCAGAGCCCGACCACCAGCATCAGGTTGGTCACGCCGGGCTCGTACAGGTAGCGCCACGCCGCGACCGCGCAGCCGAGCATCAGGAGCAGGTAGATCAGGAAGAACGGCAGGGCGAGCGACGAGATATGGTCGTGGTCGAGGGTCGCGCCCTTGTTGGTGACATTGAAGGTCGGCTTGCGCGGCGAGGCGATGACCGAGACGATCGCCTTGGCCAAGTAGACGCCCTGAATGTACTCGTAGAGCTCCGACACGAACGGCCAGCGGAATTTGCCGTAGACGTAGTTCTGGATCATCAGGTTGATGACGATGTAGGTCAGCGTGTAGGCGATCGATTCGTCCACGCTGGCCACGAAGATCTTCAGGTCGAAGAAGATGTGCAGCAGCGGCGCGAACATGAAGATCAGCCGCGGGATCGGGAAGAACCAGAAGGTCATGCTGGAGAGGTAGGCGATCTTCTGGATGGGCTTGAGGCCCTTCTGGAAGACCGGGTTCTTCAGGAGCAGGATCTGGAACATCCCCTGGCACCAGCGCGAGCGCTGGCCGATGAAGTCCGCCAGCGTGTCCGGCTGAAGGCCGGCGATCAGCGGCTTGTCGACGTAGGCGCTGGTCCAATTGCGCGAGTGCAGCTCGAAAGCGGTCTCGCAATCCTCCGTGATGGTGATGCCCGAGAAGCCGCCGGCTTCGTCGAGAGCGGTGCGCCGCAGCAGGGCCGCCGACCCGCAGAAGAACGAGCCGTTCCACTTGTCGAGGCCGCGCTGCGTGACCGCGTAGAACATCTCGTTCTCCGAGGGCATGCGCTCGAAGGTTCGCAGGTTGCGCTCGACCGGGTCGGGGTTGAGGAACGCGTGCGGCGTCTGGACGAGGAACAGGCGCGGGTCCTGCGCGAAGTAGCCGACGGTCTCGGTCAGGAACGAGCGGAACGGGACGTGGTCGGCGTCGAGCACCGCCACGAGGTCGCCCCGGGCCTGGGCGAGGCCGTTGTTGAGGTTGCCCGCCTTCGCGTGCTCGTTGCGGGCGCGGGTGAGGTAGCGGGCGCCGAGCTCGTCGCACAGCGCTTGCAGCTCGCCCCGGCGGGCGCGCGCCGCCGCGGCCTTGGCCGGGTCGGCATCGCTGCACTTCTGGTCAGTGCCACCGTCATCAAGCAACCACACGGTGAGCTTGTCGGGCGGGTAGTTCAGCTGCCGCGCCGCCGCCAGGGTCATGGCGAGGATCGAAGTGTCCTCATTGTAGCTCGGCACGAACACGTCGACCGCGGGAAGGTCGGCCGCCGGGGCCGCCGGCGGCGGGTCGCGCCGCAGCGGGTCCGCGTTGATGATCAGACTGACGAACAGGATGAAGACGCAGTAGAGCTCGGCCACCAGCAGGATCAGGCCGAACCCGAAGCTGACCGGGTCGCCCGGCGAGGGCAGGGTGTTGGTGAGCCTCCACAGGATGTAGCGCAGCACCACGAGGCTGCCGAGCGCCATGAAGACGAACCGCGTTCGCGGCCCGTCGAGCACCGCCCACAGCACGATCATCACCGCCATGGCGGCGAGGCTCATGGCGAGCTGGGCCTGCGTCCCGACGGGCTGGCTGAGCAAGGCGAGGCTGGCGACTGTCGCCCCAACCCAGGCCAGCCAACGCAACGCCTGCCTCACGCTACAGCCTCCCGGGCCAACAATCCCTCGGATCGAGGTGCAACGGCTCTAAGGCCGGCTTTGTACAGCGACGAAGGTCAATGAACAAACCCATTCGCAATATCCGGCAAGATGCACTTGATCGAAAATTACAGTTAACTAACGAATGCGGCCAGCCCAGTCGAGAGCCGGCGTCACGAAGTGGATCTGGCTGCAGCAGCGGACTTGAGGCGCGCCGCCACGCTGAATACATTAACGATCCGTTCGTAAACTTCTCGATAATCGGTGATGGCCCGGCGCATGCGAGGAAGAGCGCCACAAATAGTCGTTGCGATTTAGGCGTTCCGGCCGGCCGGCTGGGCCTGGACCCGGTGCCGCCGTCTCGGTGCGTCGCGGGCCTTAATCGACCCTTAACGAAAATCGAGCCTCGCTCGGGACCGACCCCCGGGCGTACGGATGACCGCGAAGCCGCAGAAGATCTCCCTCGGATTGCTCAACGCGCTGCAGGTGGCGATTGCCGCCGCGGCGGGGTTCGCGGCCGCCCTCCTGATCGTGGTGCCGGCCGCCCAACCCGGAACCGCCTCGTCCCCGCAGGAGATGGTCGACTCGGCCTCGCGCGCCTACGTCGCCGCCATCGCGGCGCGGCTGCGGCAGACCGTGGGCGAGGCGCGCAACGCTGCTCTGACGCTCCGCGACGACGACGGCCTGCTCTCCGCCGACCAGCGCGCCGCGCGCCTGCGCGCGTGGCTCGCCCTGAACCCGGCCTACCGGGACGCGGTGCTCGTCGCGCCCGACGGCACCGTGCTGGCGGCCCGAGACGAGCACCGCATCGGCAGCAGCGTCGCGCGGCAGACCTGGTTCCTGCGCGGCCGCGCGGCCGGGGTCATCGTGGTCAGCGACGGTACGGAGGCCGACGCGCCGTTCGGGGCGGCCGTCGCGCTGGGCGAGCGCGGACAGGACGGCCTGCTGCGCCTCGACGCCGACCCGAGCTACTTCACCAAGGTCGAGGAGGACGTGCGGCGCGCCGGGGCGCTGCCCGAGACGCTCGCGTTCCTCGTCGCCACCCCGGACAGTCGGGTTCTCTCCGGGACCCCGAGCCCGTTCCGGACAACGGGCGCCTCGGCCACGACGCCGATGCGCGTCGCGGCCGAGATCGGCTCCCCGGGATGGCTGGTGACAGCGCAAGCCGTCCCCTCCGGCGCGGCGCGGACCGCGCCGCCGGACTGGCGGATGCTCGGCATCGGCCTCGTCCTCGTGGCCTGCGCGGCGGCCCTCGGCTACGTCGCGGGGGAGCGGCTGACGCGACCGCTGCGCCGCCTCATGAAGGGGGAGGGCGGGACAGCCGCGGGCGAATCCGAGGCGCCACTGCCGTGGATCAGCGAGTTCGCGGCGCTCTCGGACGTCCTCGCGGGTCATCGCCGGAGCGCCGGGCTGATGATGGCCGGTGCCGGGTCCGAGGTCGCGCGGCTCAAGGCGCGGCTGACCACCTTCGAGGCGGTCTCCGGCTGGGCCTGCTGCGAGATCGATCCCGACACCGGCCGGACCCTCCTGGATGCCCGGACCGCGCTCGGCAGCGACGGAAACCCGTCCGCCGCCCCGTTCGCCGCCTGTTTCGTTGCCGACGACCGCCCCGTTCTCGACCGGGCGCGCGCTGCCGCCCTGGGAGCCGACGGCCCGCACGACGTGGTCCTGCACCTGCGCGACTGGCCGGAGCAGCAGGTTCAGGTGAGGCTGCTGAGCCTCGCCGATGCCCGGGGCGACCGACGGCTCTTCGCCCTCATGCGCAAGCTCCCGGGCGGCGAGGCGGCGCCCCTGCCGCAGCAGGTCGAGCCGCGCCGCAATCTCGTTCTGCGGCGGGTGACCGACGGCATCGTCCACGAGTTCAACGATGTCCTCACCGTCGTTCTGACGAATCTCACGCTGCTGACGCGCCGCCACGCCCTCGCGCCGGAGCAGGATCGGCTGGTCGGGCGGGCCACGGCCGGCGCGCGCCGGGGCGCGGCGCTGACCCGCCGGATGCTGCACCTCGTGCGCGGCGACGAGACCGGCATCACCCTGGCCGAGACCGACCTCGCCACCACCTTCGAAGGCTACCTGCCGTTCCTGTCCGCGAACGCCCTCGGCGAGATGCCGGTCCTCAATCGCATCCCCGCCGGGTTGCCGCCCGTCCTGTGCAGCGAGCGCGTGCTGGAACTGCTGCTCCTCAACCTGGCCTTCCATATCCGCGACGCCGGCCTCGCCGGCTTCGCCATCGCGGCGGTCGAGGGCGCGCCCGAGGATGCGGGCGCCGAGACGGCGTTTGCATCCTACGTGCGGGTGCTCGTCAGCAGCGGTCGCCGCTCCGAGGCCGCGCCGCTGCCGGCCGGGACCGGACCGACCCTGACGTCGGCCGCCGCCCTCGTGACCGAGAGCGGGGGCCTCTGGCGCCTGATCCGCGACGGGACCGACTCCGAGCCCTTCCTGGCCGAGTTCTGGCTGCCCGCCGCGTCCCCGGCCGTCGCCAAGCTCCCGCCGGCCCGCGCGGCGGGCCTGAAGATCCTGCTCGTCGAGAGCGACGGTCTCGTGCGGGCCAGCGTCGCCGAGGTGCTCGCCGATCTCGGCCACGCGGTGGTGCAGGCCGCCTCAGGCGCGCACGCCCTGGAGATTCTCGCCCGCGACCCCGCCTTCGACGCGATGATCGTCGACCAATCCATGCCGGTGATGGCCGGCCTCCAGCTCGCCGCCACGGTGGTCGAGCGGTATCCGGAGATTCGGATCATCCTCGCCAGCCCGCACGGCCAGCTGCCGCAATCCGCCGACGCCTTCCTGCGGATCGACAAGCCTTTCCGCAACGAGGACCTGCAGGTCGTCCTCGACGCCGCGGCGAGCCGCGCCCGCGCGGCCTGACCGCGGCGCGCTCCGGCACGCCACGCGCGGTTCGCGAGCGCGCGTCGCCCGACCTCGATGACGCCGCCGATATCGAGAAGCAGTCACCACAAAATCGGATGTTAACCATTGTCGCCGAGTGTTGGTTAAAGCGTAAATCGTACCTGAACGGAGCCGGCGAATATGGGCGGGACTGCGGAACCGACTGCCCGACGTCCTTTCACGCCGTTCACGACTGCTCTCGCTCTCTCGTGCGCCTGCGCCGCCGCATCGGTCACGCATGCGACCGCCGCCGACCTGCCGGCCCGGGGGGCGAGCGCCGATTGGTACACGGGTGCCTCGCAGCAGGCGGTCGACGACAGCTGGGCCGTCGCGGTCGACGGGTCGACCAGCGTCACGTCGAACAGCTCGGCCTTCGGCTCCGTGACCGTCACCGCCGCACCCAACGGCTCCCCCACCCGGGACGGCCTGCGGGTCCGCGTCGACGCCATCGGGGGAACTTACTCGTATCCCGGCAGGTCCGTCGCGACGCGGGTGACCGGCTACCAGCAGGAAGGCGCCCTTCAGGCGGGTTACGAGTGGGTCTGGAAGGACGCCGCTCTCGCCGGATTTATCGGCTTCAACGTCCGCAGCAATCAGCTGTCCATCCCCGACCCGGGCAACCCGGTCGTCGGTACGGGCGTCGGGCTCAAGGTCGCTGGCAACTTCTACGCGACGCCGACCGACCGGACCATGATCTCGGCCTACGGCTCCTACTCGACCAAATTCAACGCCTACTACTCACGCCTGCGTGTGGGCTACATGCTCGCGGACGGCGTCTATATCGGGCCTGAAGCGCTGTTCCTAGGCGACGACTTCTTCCGCCAGTACCGCATCGGTGCCCATCTGACCGGCGTCCGCTTCGGACCCGTCCAGATGTCGGTGGCCGCCGGGTACGTCCGGGATCGGGTGCAGGGCTCCGGCTACTATTCCAGCATCGAGGCGCGCTCGACCTTCTAGGGTGATGCGCGGGCTCTCGAGAGCGACCCGCGCGCTGCCACTGCGACCGCGCTGACCGGCGACCTTACCGCGACGTCGTCAGGAGGCGGCCGGGCCTCAGCGGGTCCCAGACGCCCTCGAAAACCGGCTGCATCGCGTCGTTGAGCGCGTTCACCCGTGACAACGGCGACGGGGCCACCCTGGGCTGACTGCCGATGAGCGTGGCGGACGCGCCGGCGAGACCGATCAGGCACAGACCGGCGATCGCCCAGCGCGGCACGCCCCAGGTGTGGAGCACTCCGGCCAGTGTCACGAAGATGGCGAATAGGCCGATAAACTGATGCATCAGACACCTCTGAGCGGTGTCAAAAGCGAGAATAGCGCCAAGAACTTTGTTCCATATCGGAACAAGAACTCATACAGGCGCGGATACGGCCGGCCCAATCTCGGACCTGGTCCGAGGTTCTCGCGGCTGTCGCCGACGTTTGCTCGAGCCCCGATCTGTCCCTGCGCCGGAGGCCGGCGCGGACGCCGCACCGGCAAGATCGTCCGAGCGGCGTTGAGGGGCGCTTCCGAAGGGGCGACTTGGGAGTAGGAGAGATGTGCCTGCGCCCGCTAAAGCCGCTTCCGATCCTGTCGCAACGGAATGGAAAGCCGGCGACCCCGGTCGAGGCATTCGCGCCGTGCCTCATGCGTGAGGGAGAGGGCTGGGGTCAGAGCGAAGACGCTTCCCGATCGCGCGCCGTCGCGGGCTCGATCAGGCCATCCTCCTTCGGCACGAATTGATCCCTCACCCTGTCCCGGCCCCGCAGGCGATGGGGCATCCGCGCCACAGACGGCAGGGGCTCGGCCAAGGCCTCGGTCCCAACCCGATCGCGAACGGCGCTACCATCTCGGACAGGGCCGCGCGCCGCTATCCCCTCGACGCGGAGCCGACGGCGGCGCGCGGGGATCGGCGTCAGAGACGGCTGACCAGGAAGCCGAGCCCGAAGCCGACGAGACCGGCCAAGATCAGGGAGGCGTGAGGCCACGCGACGGATGCCTGATGGCCTTCCCACGCGGCGTGCCGGCTCCGGTCGTAGGCCTCGGCAGCCCGGTCCGAGACCTCGTCGGCCGCGTGCCGCACGGCGTCCTTGGCCTGGCCGTAGAGAGTCTCGGCGGTGCCTTGCGCCTCGCGCAGGCGCCCCTCGACCGAGTGTCGGTTCGAGCCGACCGCGTCGCCGACTGCGCCCTGTACCTTGCCGCCGAGCTCGCGTGCGGCGCCCGTGATCCTGTCGGTGTCGACCATTGCCATGCTCTCCGAATCCGTCGCGGACCGGTGTCGGAGCCGCGGCGGCCGAACACCCATCCCTTTGTGGCGACTGGGGCAACAGCGGTCGCCTCCGCCCGTTCCCGAGATCGCTCGCGATCACCGGTCGATTCGCTTGGGGCCCCCGTTCCGTCGCCTATTGAAGCGACGACTTCGTCGCTCACGGGCCGTCGCTGTGCCGTCGACGCGACGCGCGGCGATCACTCGCCCCGTCGGGCTGTCCGGCATCGCGACTTCCGAGACCTCGTGCGGCCGGTCCTGGACCCGTCGGGGGGGGCTCGGCGCCCCCGGCCGCGTGCGCGGCGGTCGTCCCGGAATCCGCTGCCTTCAACCCGGTCGGAGGCGAGGCCAGGCCGTGGCGCCGTGGACCCGAGCACCGGGAAACCCAGGCATGCGCATGGCCGGCGGACGATGGCGTCAGGCGCGTTCCGCAGCCTCATTCAGGCCGCACTCACCGCCGAAGCGGCAAGCTTGAGTGTGAGGGGACCGGATGAACCAGGGCGGACGAGCACCGCGCGGCGAGCTGCCCATACTGCACCGGTCCCTGCTGAGCAGCGCTACCGCGCCGCCGGCTGACGGCGCGACGCCGCTCGACCGGCGACGCCTGAATCGGCGCTGGCTCTGCGCCAGCTCTCTGATCGCTACTTGCGGCGCGGCCCTGATGGGGGCGGCGCTCCGCATGTCCGTGGACACCGATCTCAGGCCCGCCCCGCCGACGTTCCGCAAGGGTCCCGCCCAGGTGGCGGAAGGGCAGGGTGTGGCCGGACGGCGCGGCGACCGCCTCGTACGGCACCAGCTCGTCGCCTCGGACCGGGAGGAGTTCTCCGCGCCGGTGGCTCACCAAGTCGGCGCGCGCGAGATCATCCGGACCCAGCCCTTCGTGCGGCTCGTGACCAGCCTGTCCTCCGGCGACGAGGTCGACGGGCAGATCCCGCCCTTCGATCCCACGCGCCAGCTCGCCGAGGACGGGCAGGTCGCCGCGGTTTCCGACGAACCGGAGGACGATCCGTCCGGCACCATGGTCACGATCACGCGCTCCGATCTCGCGGGCACGCCGGTCCCGGACGACGCGCCCGGCCTGAGCGACGAGGATGTCACCGCTCTCGTGGAGACGCGGGCGCAGGTCGCGCGGGAGGCGGGTTCGCGGATCGCCGTGCCGTTCGCGTCGCAGAGGCAGCTCTCCCAGATCCTGGTCGCCGCGCCGGACGACGGGGCCGCGAAGGCCGCCGGCGCGGATGCGGGCCATGACCCGTTTCACGCGATCGAGGTGCGGGTCGTTCCGGAGAACATCACGGACCTCGCCGAGACCGAGCCCGCCTCCGGCCTGAGCCTCACCGAGACCCGCGACGTCGTGCTCAAGCGCGGCGAGACCCTGGCCGACACGCTGGCGGCGAACGGCGCCGAGCCCGCGCGCGTGAAGGCCATCCTCGCCGCCTTCAGCGACCACGCCCGCACCGGCCTCTCCGAGGGGCAGCATGTGGACCTGCTCCTCATCCGGTCGCGCGCCGGCCAGTCCGCGCGGCAGATCAGCCGCGTGACGCTCTACGGCGCGGGGGGCGTCGAGGAGATCGTCGCGGAACGGGATTCCGGCGGCTTCGTCACGGTCGCGCCGCCGTCCGCGCAGTTCGCGGCGGCGCGCACGGGCGACGATGGCGACGGCTCCGGCGCGACCCTCTACAGGAGCATCTACGAGGCGGTCCTGCGCAACGGACTGCCCGGCATCCTGGCCGAGCGCATCGTCGGAATCTTCGCATTCGGCCTGGACATGCAGCACCGGGTCAACCCGTCCGACCGGCTAGAGGTGCTGTTCAGTCCGAGCGAGAAGGCGGGTGGACCGCCCGAGGTCCGCTACGTTGCCCTGACGCTCGACGGCGTGAAACACCGCGCCTACCGGTTCGAGGCGCCCGAGGCCGGGGCGGCCAGCTACTTCAGCGAGACGGGCAGCTCGCTCCGCAAGTTCCTCATGCGCATGCCGATCGCGGAGGGGCGGATCACCTCGCCGTTCGGCACGCGCGTTCACCCGATCCTGCACTACGCCCGCTTCCACAATGGCGTCGACTGGGCCAACAAGGCCGGCACGCCGATCATGGCGACGGGCGACGGAACGGTGGCGTATGCGGGTCCGCGCGGCGGCTACGGCAACCGCGTCGAGATCCACCACGCCAACGGCTACGTGACGGCCTACAATCACCTGCAGCGGCTCGCGCACGGCGTTCAGGCCGGCGCCGCCGTCCATCAGGGGCAGGTGATTGCCTATATGGGCTCGACCGGGCTCTCGACGGGGCCCCACGTCCACTACGAGGTGAGCGTCAACGGCCACTTCCTGGATCCGATGGCGATCCGCCTGCCCGACAGCCAGGGGGTATCGGCCAAGCTGATGACGGCCTTCGAGCGGCAGGTAGCGGCCACGAACACACTTCGCCACCACGGAGCCCTGGCGATGTCCGCACTGCCGCTCTGAGCCGGTCGTCCGCGCCAGTCAGACGGCCTGTGCCCGCCGCTTGGCCTTCTTCAGGCGCCGCAGACCGCGGATCGCGCGGACGAGGCGCTTGGCTTGCCGCTTCTCGCACGTCTCCGTGACAGCGCGGCCAGCGACCTTGACCATGAAGTGCCCGTCGGCAGCCTTCTCCTTGGTGACGTAGTGCATGGCGGGAACTCCTGCTGTCCGAGGTTCGGTTGCCGAACGGCCTGTCTCCGGAATTCGCGAGCGCGGCCCGCGTCTCTCGAGGAAGAAACGCGGTACCGGCGGGAAATAACGGCGTCGGGCGGCCTCGCAACCCGCCTCCCGCCTTCGTGATCCGGCCGAAGCAACCTCGCCGTCATCGCGCGGAGGCGGCGCCGGCCGCCGCGATCTCGGCCCTGGCGCGCCCGAGATCTTGCTGGAAACGGGGATCGCGCAGCAGTGCTTCCGCGATCACGGCCGCGGCGATCCGCCCGGCCTCCAGATCGGACGGGAAATGGGTCCCGGCGATCATCCGGTTGGCGCCGTAGCCGACCGCGAACGCGAACAGGGCCCGGCGCTTGGCCGGGACGAGCTGCGCCAGCACCGTCGCCGCGAGGTGGCCGAAGGTCGCGTGGCCGCTCGGGTAGGACGTGCTGTCGGAGCGGTGCCCGTACGTCGCGAGATCGGGCTCGAGCGTGTAGGGACGTGGCCGGCCGATGGCGGTCTTGGCGGCGAGCACGGCCAGTTCGCCGTCTTGGAACACGCGCTCGATCAGCGCGGCTGTGACGGGCATCGCCCGTGCCGTGAAGGCCGGTCCAAGAACCTCGGTGAAGCGGTCGAGCGTGCAGGGCAGGTTCGCCGTGATGCGGCGCTCGTCGTCAGGGGTGCGGGCACCGACGGCGGCCTCGACAGCCCGAAGATCCGCCCGCTGCATCTCGGAGTCCGCCTCGGGCGGCGGCGGCAAGACCCGCTGCAGCGCCAGCGCCTCCGGGTCGATGTAGGTGCTGTGCAGGGTGCCGGCGGCCGCCGGGGCAACCGCTGGGAGGGCGAACACGACGAGACCGGCGAGGCAGGCAGCCCGCGCGCGGCGCTCCGCACCGGTGATTCGACGCCTCATGATTCCTCCCTACGCGCCTCTCGACACGCCGCCGGGCACGAGACCCCGCAGCCACGCGCCCGGGCTGCCGCGCGGCGCGTCGGGGGCGCTCTCCGGCATCAGCAGCACCAGCACCGCGAGCGCCGCAACGGCCACCGCGGCGCAGGCGAGGTAGGCCGCGTGGAATCCGGCCGCCTGGACGAGGCTCCCGGCGATGACGAAGGACAGCGCCGCGCCCGCGCCCTGTAGGGTCCCGATCAGTCCGTGGGCGGCGTTGTAGCGGCCGGTCCCGCGGGTGATGTCGGCCATCACCAGGGGTTTGACCGCGCTCAGCAGCCCGGCGCCGACGCCGTCGAGGCATTGGACGGCGATGAGCCAGAACGGGTCGCGCCAGACGAGATAGAGCAGGGCCCGCGCGGGCAGGGCGGCGAAGCCGATCACCAGCAGCGGCTTGCGGCCCCAGCGCTCGGCCAGGCGGCCGACGAGGAGGCCCATCGGCACCATCACCGCCTGCGCGCCGATGATGCAGACGGAGACGATGACGGACGACCAGTCCGGCCGGGTCTGGCCGATCTCCTGCGCCACCAGCGTCAGCAGCGGCGCGTTGGCGAAGTGGAACAGCATCACGCAGACCGCGAAGACCATCAGCGGACGGCAGGTCAGCAGCGTCCGCCAGCGCGTCGGCGCCGCGTCCGCCCCGCCTTCGCCGCCCCCGCGGGCCCGCCGCGCGTCGATCGCCCGGCGGGGTATCGCGTAGAGCGCTGCAGCGGAGACGATCGCGCAGGCCGGGACGAGCAGGAAGACGGCGCGGTCCGGGAACAGCCAGCCCACGAGGCCGATCAGTCCCGCGATGGCCACGTTCCCTGTCCGCTCTAAGGCCGCGTTGCGGCCGAAGCGCCGGGGCAGTTTCCCGGCCGGGAACAGCCCGAGGGTCAGCGTCGCGATCGTCGGGCTGAGCATCCCGCCGACCGCGGCGAGGACGCAGGAGGCGGCGAGGACGGGCCAGAAGTGCGGCGCCACGGCGACGAGCACGGTGGCGAGTGACAGGGCCACGAGCGCCCCGAGCAGGATCCGCCGCTTGTCGCCCACGGCGTCGATGGCGGTCCCGATCGGCGTCTGCGCCGCGATGCCGATGATCCCCGACACCGTGCCGACGAGCCCGACCGCGGCGTCGTCCCAGCCGCGATGCACAAAGAGGTACACGTTCAGATAGGGCTTGATCGCCCCATTGACGTCGATGAGCAGGAGATTGAGCAGATCGAGGGCTCGGGCGACGGACGGTTCCCGCGGGGCCGGATCCGTCCCTCCTCGCTCGCTCATGTCCTGCGTCAACCGGCTGGCTCCCTTTTCAGCCAACCTAGGGCACCGGGCGCCGGCCCGGAGGGGGCGGCCCACTTCCGGACGGTCACCGGGAGGGCCCGTCGCCGCGAACGCGGCTCAGCGCGACGTCTCCGGCGTTCCTGGGGCGCCCGCCCGCGCGCCGCCATCCGCCGGACTCGGGGCGGTGCGGGCGCCCATGGCCCGGGCGATCAGCACGTAGAAGAGCGGCGTGGCGAACACGGCCAGCACGGTCGCGGTGACCATGCCGCCGAGCACGCCCGTGCCGATGGCGCGCTGGCTGTTCATGCTCGCGCCGTTGGCGACCGCGAGGGGCACTACGCCGAGGATGAAGGCGAACGAAGTCATGATGATCGGCCGGAAGCGCAGCTCGCAGGCCTCCAGCGCCGCCGCCTGGACGGGGCGGCCCCGCGCCACGAGGTCCTTGGCCACCTCGATGATCAGGATCGCGTTCTTCGCGGTCAGGCCGATCACGGTGATCAGGCCGACCTTGAAATAGACGTCGTTCGGCATGTCGCGGACGAGCATGGCGAAGATCGCCCCGACCACGCCCGTCGGCACCACGAGCAGCACCGCCAGCGGGATGGCCCAGCTCTCGTATAGCGCCGCGAGGCAGAGGAAGACGCAGACCAGCGCCAGGGCCAGCAGGTAGGTCGCTTGGCTGCCCGAGAGCTTCTCCTGCAGCGACTGACCGGTCCAGGCGAAGTCGAAGCCCGGCGGCAATTGCGCGGCGAGGCGCTCCATCTCGGCCATGGCGTCGCCGCTGGCGTAGCCCGGCGCGGCGCTGCCGGAGATCTTGATGCTCGGGTAGCCGTTGAAGCCGACGATCTGCGACGGCCCCATCGTCCAGGCAATTCGTGCGAAGGACTGGAGCGGCACCATCTGCCCCTTGGCGTTGCGCACGTTGAGGTCGAGCAGGTCCTCGGCCCTCATGCGGCGCCCGGCCTCCGCCTGCACGATCACGCGCTGCATGCGCGCTTGGTTCGGGAAGTCGTTCACGTAGGCCGAGCCGAGGCTCGTCGAGAGCGCGTCGTTGATGTCGGCGAAGGTGACGCCGAGCGCGTTCGCCTTCTGACGATCCAGGGTCAGCTCGATCTGCGGGGCGGTCGGCAGGCCCTCGACGTAGACGCCCTGGAGGATCGGGCTCTGCTGGGCCGCCTTGAGCAGCTGGTCGCGCGCGGCGGCCAGTGCGGCCTGCCCCTGCTGCGCCCTGTCCTGCAGGCGGAAGGCGAAGCCGCTCGAATTGCCCAGGGCCTCGATGGCCGGCGGCGACAGCGCCATGGCGATGGCGTCCGGCAGGCCGCCGAGCACCGCGTTGGCCCGGGCGCTGACCGCCTCGGCGCCGTTGCCGGGACCGCGCTCCGCCCAGTCCTTCAAGGTGACGAAGGCGATGGCGGCGTTCTGGCCCTGGCCCGAGAAGCCGTAGCCGAGCAGCGTCGTCCGCGCTGCCACCGCCGGCTCGGCTCCGAAATGGTCCTCGATCCGCCGGACCACGTCGAGGGTGCGCCCCGCGGCCGATTCCGGTGGCGTCTGCGCGTCGACGATGACGTAGCCCTGGTCCTCGATGGGCAGGAAGCTCGTGGGCATGCGCAGGTAGCCCCAGCCGAGGGCCGCTACGAGGGCCGCGTAGACGAGGAGCGCTCGCACGGGCCGGCGCAGCATCCCGGCGACGCCGGACCGGTAGGCCCGCGTGCCAGCCTGGAACCGGCGGTTGAACCAGCCGAAGAAGCCGCTCTCGGCGTGGCCCTGGCCGGCCTCGACGGGCCTGAGCAGCGTCGCGCAGAGCGCGGGCGTCAGCGACAGCGCCAGGAAGGCCGAGAAGGCGATCGAGGTCGCCATGCTGACCGCGAACTGGCGGTAGATCACCCCGACCGAACCGGGGAAAAAGGCGAGCGGCACGAACACGGCGACTAGCACCGCGGTGATTCCGACGATGGCGCCGGTGATCTGGCCCATGGCCTTGCGGGTCGCCGCCGTCGGAGGCAACCCCTCCTCGGCCATGATCCGCTCGACATTCTCGACGACCACGATGGCGTCGTCCACGAGGATGCCGATGGCCAGCACCATGCCGAACATCGTCAGCACGTTGATCGAGAAGCCGGCGACGAGCAGCGCGCCGCAGGTTCCGAGCAGCGCCACCGGCACGACGATGGTCGGGATCAGGGTGTAGCGGATGTTCTGCAGGAACAGGAACATCACCGCGAAGACCAGCGCCATCGCCTCGGCGAGCGTCATCAGCACCTTCCGGATCGACACCTCGACGAAGGGCGTCGTGTCGTAGGGCACCGTCACGCTGACATTGGCCGGCAGCGTGCGCTGGAGCTTCGCGATCCGCGCCTTCACGCCGGTCGCGGCCGCGAGGGCGTTGCCGCCGGGCGCGAGCTGGATGCCGATGCCGGCGGCCGGGCGGCCGTCCTGGCGAGTCTGCATCGCGTAGGACTGGCCGCCGAGCTCGACCTCCGCCACGTCGCGCAGGCGCACGAGCGAGCCGTCCGGGTTGGCGCGCAGCACGATCTCGGCGAACTCGGCCACCGTGGTCAGCTGGCCCTTGACCAGTACGTTCGCGGCGATGCGCTGGCCCTCCGCCGCCGGCTGGGCGCCGACGGTCCCCGAGGCGACCTGGGCGTTCTGCGCCTGGACCGCGGCCGTGACGTCGCCCGGCACCATGCCGAGCCCGACGAGCTTCACCGGATCGACCCAGATCCGCAGTGCCTTCTCGGACGAGAACAGGGTCGCGCGCCCGACGCCGGGCACGCGCCGCAGCTCGCCCAGGATGCGCCGCGCGGCGAGGTCGCCGAGATCGCTCTCACTCAGGGATCCGTCGCGGGAACTGACCACGACGAACTGCAGGAAGCTCGTGCTGGCCTCCTCGACGATGATGCCCTGCTGGGTGACCGCCCGGGGCAGGCGCGCCTCGACGCGCTTGATGCGGTTCTGGACCGCCACGGTGGCTCTCGACGGGTCCGAGCCAGGCGCGAAGGACGCGAGGATCTGCGCCTGCCCCGACGTGTCGCTCGTGGACTCGAAGTACATCAGCCCGGGGATGCCGTTCAGCTCCTCCTCGATGATCCGGGTGACGCCGTCGTAGAGCCGCTCGGGCGGCGCGCCCGGGTAGATGGCCGTCGTCTGGATCGTGACCGGGGCGACGTCCGGGTACTGCGAGATCGGCAGGAAGACGATCGAGATCGCGCCGACCAGCACGATGAAGATGGAGATCGCCCAGGCGAAGATCGGGCGCTCGATGAAGAAGCGGGTCATGGCGGGTCGAGCCTGCGTGACGGAGTCAGGGCTGCGGGGCGGCGGTGGCCGTGCGGCCGCCCGCCCACGGCACCGGATTGACCGCCAGGCCGGGATGGATCTTCTGGAAGCCCTCGACGACGACGGTCTCGCCGGGCTTCAGCCCGTCCTCGACGATCCAGCCGACCTCGGTCATCGCGCCGGTGCGCAGGGGCCGCAGGGCCAGCACCCGGTCGGCGCCGACCACGAAGGCCTGGGCCTCGCCGGCGCTGGAGCGCTGGATCGCCTGCGCGGGCACGATGACGGCGCCCGGCTGCACCCCGCGCGCGACGCGGATCCGAACATAGGCGCCGGGCAGCAGGGAGAGACGCGGGTTTGCGAAGGCGGCGCGCAGGCTGACCTGACCGGTGCCCGGATCGACGCTCACGTCCGAGAACAGGAGCTTGCCGGGATCGGCGTGCAGGGTGCCGTCCGCGTGGACCAGCCGGACCTCGGCGCCTCCGGCCCCACCGCGGTCCGCCAGCAACCCGTAATCGGACGCGGAGGCGTTGAAGTCGGCGAAGATCGGGTCGACCTGCTGGATGACCGCGAGCTTCGTCGCCTCGCCCTGGCCGACGAGCGCGCCCTCCGTCACGAGCGCCCGCCCGATCCGCCCGCCGATGGGTGCTCGAACGGTGGCGAAGTCCAGGTCGATCCGGGCCCGGTCAAGCTGCGCCCTGGCACTCGCCACGTCGGCCTCGGCCTGTCGCAGGGTCGCGACGGCGACGTCGTGCTGGGCGGTGCTGGCCGCCTGCCGCTCCAGCAGCGTCTCGGTCCGCTCCGACTGCTTCAGCGCCTGCACCCGCGACGCCTCCGCTCGGGCGAGGGACGCGGCCTTCGCGTCGACCTCGGCCTTGTAGACGGCCGGGTCGATGCGGAAGAGGACGTCGTCCTTCTCGACGAGGCTGCCTTCCTCGAACGCGCGCTCCCGGATGATGCCCGAAACCTGGGCCCGGACCTCCGCCACCCGCGTCGAGGCGAGGCGCCCCGGCAGGTCGAAGAGGCGCGGCACGGTCGCGGGCGTCACGGTCGCGACCGACACGTCCGGCGGTGGCGTCTCGACCGCGGCCGTGTCGGTGGCGGCGGGCTTGCAGCCGCTCAGCGACGCGCTCACCACGAGCGCGACGAGGGTCGGGCGCCGGAAGCCGCGCGCGGTCGAGATCGACATGGACCAAAATGCTCCTTCCACTGAGCGGGATCCGGCACACCGGTCCGCCGGCCCCTGAAATCCGGCCCGCGTCGGCGCCACGAGGGTGTCGCACCGCTTCGGCGCTTGCGCCTTGGCGGCCGGCTGTTTAATTCCATCCGTATGGATTGAAAAGGGGAAAGGTCTGGATGGGGCGGCCGCGGAGCATCGACCGGGACAAGGTCCTCGACATCGCCGAGCGGATCGTGCGCGAGGAGGGGGCGACGGCGTTGACCTTCGACGCCGTGGCGCGGGCGGCCGGGATCACCAAGGGTGGCCTGCAATACTGCTTCGGCAGCAAGGACGATCTGGTCGCCGCCATGGCCGACCGCTGGCTGGCGGGCTTCGACGCGGAGGTCGCCCGCCACACACCGGCCGACGGGACCCGCGTGGACCACGTGCGCGGCTACGTGACGGCGTCGGCACGGATCGACGAGGCCACACAGACCAAGATCGCCGGCATGCTCGTGAGCTTGCTGCAATCGCCGAAACATCGGGAGCAGGCGCGCGGCTGGTACGCGGCGTGGCTGACGCGCCTCGAACCCGGCTCCGAGGCGGAGCGGAGGGCCCGCGCGGCCTTCTTCGCCGCCGAGGGCGCCTTCTTCCTGCGCAGTCTCGGCCTCGTGGCGTTGGACCAGGGCCAATGGGACGCCGTCTTCGACGACATCCTCGCGCTCCTCTGAACCTCCGGGATCCGGAGCGACGACCGGACCGCACCGCTCTAGACTCGCGGGCAAGGTGGCTGCCGCTGAGGAACACCTCCCGGGCCGGCTGATCCGGCCGCTCGATCCCCTCGAACAGCAGGCGCATCGCCTGGTGCCGATCTCGGCGACTGGCTGCTCGATCACGGTGAGGGCCGGCCCAGCGAGCTCGGTCAGGGCTCGTTGCCGAAGCCGTTAGGTGCGAGGTGGCGCGGGAGCACGAGGTTCACGGCCTTGGCCGCCCGCACGGCGCTCGTCGGGATGAGCCCGTTCGGGACGACGCGCGCCACCGGCTGGCCGGGCTCCTCGAGCCAGCGCGTTGCCTCCTCCCTCGCGGCCGCCGCGTTCGGGGCGACACTCCGGACCTGCAACGCCAGACCGTGCCGCCCCATGGCCTCCAGATAGGCGGCGCGGCGCTCCTGCGCGGCCGAATTCGACGATCCGAACAGGCTGTCGATCCGACGCGGGTTGTGACCGGGCGTGCCGCGGTGCTCAGCGGCCTGTCGGCGATGATCCGGTTCGGCCGCTCGGGCATAGCCCGGTTCGACCAGATCGTGTGGCGGCCGCATCCCGGGGAGATCTGTGGCCTGACGCCGCTCCGCGTCGCGATGGCCGGCACATCGGGCCGGCCCGTCGGGGAGCCCTCCCTGGAGATCGGCGCCCGGTAGACCGGCACCTTCGCGGGCCGGCCGCTCGACGCGGTCGCTGTCGTCTTCGAGAGGCGAGCCTGCGGCCCGCTCGCCCTGTCCAGCATCGCCCGGACGCGGAGCGCGCCGGGACCGGTCCACGAGATCCCGAGCAGGCCATGATGGAGCTGGATCCGGGGATCCAGATCAACCCGGGGCTCCGGCTGCCACCGAAGCGCCAATACATCGACGATCCGGATCAGACCCGATTTCCATTGCGCCACAGAAACATACCGGACACCTCCGTGGTCGGCGCCAAACCGTCGGTTGATCTCTTCTCCCTCGTGAGGCTCGCGGGGACCTGGCAGCTCGTGACCGCTGGCCGGACGTCAGCTGGCCGCGGAGGGCCGGGGGCCGGCCTCCGGTCGGGCGCCCGCGCCGATCATCCGGCGGTCGACGGCGGCGAGGGTATCGAGCAGGCGCTTCCGGAGCCGCGCCGCACCCTCCAACTCGAGCGCGTCCACGTCGACGTAGAAGTCGATCCCCCGGGCGTGCTCGGAGAAGATCGTCTCGGTCGCCTCGGCGGTGAGGTCGCCCTCGACGGCGTAGGGGACGACCTCGCGGCTGATGCCCTTCATGCGGATCGGCTCCTGCGGGCTCGCCTGGACGATATCGCTCACCAGCGCGTAGGTCTCGTAGCTCAGGGTGATGCCGCCCGGCATCGCGGCCGCCTGGAGGCGGGCGGCGAGGTTCGCTTCCGCGCCGATGATCGTGTAGTCCATCCGCTCGTCGCTGCCGAAGTTGCCGACGTTGCAGTAGCCCGTGTTGATCCCGATCCGCGCCTGGAACGGGCGCTCGATGCCGGACCGCCGCCAGCGGGCATTGAGCTGGCCGAGGCGCGTCTGCATCTCGATCGCCATCCGGACGCAGGCCTGCGCGTCCTCGCGGACGCCCCGGCTCTCCGGATCGCCGAAGAAGACCAGCATCGCGTCCCCGATATACTTGTCCACCGTGCCGCCGTGCTTGACCGCGATGGCGGTCATCTCGGTCAGGTACTCGTTGAGGAGTGCGGTCAGCTCCTCGGGCTGCAGGCGCTCGGTGGTGGCGGTGAAGTCCTTGATGTCGGAGAAGAAGATCGTCAGCTTCTTGCGCTCGGTCGCCACCGACACGTCCCGCTCGCCGCTGAAGATGCTCTTGTAGACCTGGGGCGAGATGTACTTCGCGATCTGCACCGAGACCGACGCCAGAAAGCCGTTGGACTCGGTCAGCTCGCGATTCATCCGGTCGATGAGGCGCGACTGTCGCGCCTGCAGCAGCAGGACGGTGGTGCCGGCGAGCGCCGCCAGGATGAAGTAGCCGAGCAGGTACTTGAAGGCGAAGACGTTGGCGGCGATCGGCTGGTGCAGGACGATCTCTTGGATGCCGCGGACGTCGCCGACCTTCCAGTCCGTCTTCGGGCTCAGGGGATGGGCGTTGTGGCAGCGCACGCAGGCGGATTCCATGCGGATCGGCGCCGCGATGCGCACCTGCCGATCGAAGATCGATCCCGTCGTCTCGCTGACAAATCCGGTCTGGGGACGGGCCCGGAGGTCCGCCAGCGCCTGGACCTCGAACGCGTCGAGATCGTGCGGCTTGCGGTCCTTGAACGGGAGATCGGAGACGAAGCGATACTTCACCGCGCCGTCCCCGCCGCTGATCCGCTCGCCGAGCTCCAGGGAGAGCGTCGCGGGGATCGGGATCGCGTTCGGTACGCCCTTGTAATCGTGCCGCGTCTCGACCCGGCCCGTCGCCGCGTTGACCGCCTGGACCACGTCACTGGCGTAGAAGCTGCGCATCTGATCGATGATCCGGCCGGTCTCGATCGCCTGCGTGGCGAGCATGCGCTCGGACAGGCCGCGCAGGTCGAGCCACACCGCGACCGGCAGCCCGACCAGGCCGAACAGGATCGCCGCCACGAGGAGCGGCCCCATGAATCGCTGCTGGCGCGCGACCGACTCGTCAAAACCCGACATCACCCACAACCCCGAGGCACCACCACATAGCCCCTTGCTTGGCTCCTTCCATATACAGGCAATTCTTTGCCGGGACGTATTTACTTTCCGTCCGCGACGCGGACCGCGGCGCCAATTCAGTGTCTGTGAGACATGAAGTCAACAGAGTCTATCAACCACAAGATGTCGTGCTGCGCGTGGACAGCCGCGCCGGACACCGAGACCTGGCGCCAGGCCGATCGCCGCCGGCTCGGCACACCGTCGTCCGGTTCGCTCAGATCGCTCCGGGCCCTCCCAGCATGGGATTTCGCGAACGGCCCCTATAGTCGGCGCCTCGAGTGTCTGATCGCGAGGACGCGGGACCGGACGGAGAACCGTGTCGCTGCAGCGTCGACCCGGGGAGGGTGCGATGGCGGATGTTCCGATCGTCGGGGCCGGACCGGTCGGCCTGCCCCTCGCCTGCGAACTCGCCCGGCACGGGGCGCGCTGCCGGATCGTCGACGGCGCGGCGCAGCCGTCGCCCTATTGCCGCGCGATCGGGGTCACCCCGCGCACCCTCGAAGTCTGGGAGGACATGGGCCTCGCCCGCGAGATGATCGACGCGGGTCTCTGGCTCACGGGTCTGCGCACGGTTCTCTACGGCCAGCCGCCGGTCGACGCGCTCAGTCCGCCCCTGGACCTGCCCTACGCGTCGCTCGAACTTCCGCAGTCCGAGACCGAGCGTGTCCTGACCCGCCACCTGGAGCGCTGCGGCCTGCGGGTCGAGCGCGGCCTGCGCCTGACCGCCCTGGAGCAGGACGATGCCGGTGTCCGCGTGCGACTGCAGGATGACGGCGGAGCGGTCGCGGAGGCGGGCTTCTGCTACGTCGTCGGCTGCGACGGCGCCCACAGCACGGTCCGGCGCCCTCTGGCTGACTTGCAGGGGGGGCGGAGCCGACACGGGCTATGTCGCCGATACAGACGTATCGCTCGGTCCAGCCTGTCGCCGCGACGTTCTCGCCGAGAGCGCCCAGTGGGGAGCGCGGCGGATGATCGCCGATCTCCGAGGCCAAGGCGGCGTGATTGTCCTGCGGATACGGATGGAGCGTCTTATCAGAGTCGCCACGGTAGCGGAGGTCGGACGCTTGCCGGGCCGGCTTCTGCGACCGTCCCTAGAGGCTCCACGAGGCTCTGGGGCTCCGCGGCAACCGCCGCATCCGGCGGAGCGAGGGGCGAGACAGGTGTTCCGCCGAGGCGCGCGATCGCCGTCACCCTCGGCAAGGTCGGCGTCGTCCCGGTTCGGTGCTCGATCTCATCGGAGCGCGGCGACACCGCGGCCTCGGTCCGGGGGCGATCGTTGAGGCAGGCACGTGCGATGGAGGCTCGTCCTGTTCCGATGCTTGGAGAGGATCATCCGGCGGTTCGGCGATGGCCGGAACGGTCGTGTCGCAGGTGCATTCTCTTCCGGATCGAAGAGGAGCATCAGCATGCGCATCATTGGACAAGCATCCGTCATCGCTCTCGTGACACTCATGAGCGTCGGCGCGGCTGAGGCGAAGGGCTGCATCAAGGGCGCGATCATCGGCGGTCTGGCGGGCCATTACCTGGCCGAGCGCGGCGTCGTCGGCGCCGTCGCCGGCTGTCTCGGCGGCCGCTACCTCGCCAACCGGCAGGCGCGACGCAGGGAGATCGAGTACGGCTCGCGGGTCCAGCCGCGCGACACCGGTTACGGCGCGCCCCAGGCCTACCCGCGCCGGTCCTACAGCTACTGATAGACAGCGGGGGCGGCTCGGGCCGCCCCCGCACCCCTCGTGGTCGAACCGGCACGTTCCGTGCGCGGCGGGAACTCCGTCAGACCATCGGAAGGCTGATCCCATGCACCGAGACGAGCCGACGGCGTGCCGGTTCGCCCAGCGCGGAGGCGCGGTCACCCCGGTGAGGGCAGCCGCTCCGGTCTTCGAGTTCCGACCGGTCGGTTCGGTCAGCCCTTCTTGCCCTGCTTGTAGCTCTGAATAGCGCCCTGGCAGCCCGGCGAGAGTTTCGCCATGTTCTTCTCGAAACAGGCCTGCGTCTCGGCCCCCTCGTCGGGCGGCATGTCACCGCAGAAGGTCGTAAAGTCGCCCATGCATTGCTGCTGAAGCGTCGCCTTGTCGTCGGCCGACATAGGGGCGGCGAGAGCCGCCGTGGCCGCCACGGACAGAAGCAGGGCGGTCGTAATCAGACGTACCGGCATGGTGATGCTGTTCCTCGCGTCGATGAACCGCTCAGAAAGCCGAAGGGGCGGGAAACCGTTGCATGCGATGAACCGATCGCGACCATAAAAAACGAAGGGGCGCCCGGCTGGGCGCCCCTCTGAGCCACTTGTGTTCCAGTCCGATCAGTCGTCCCAGTCGCCATCGTGGTGGCCGTAGCCGTACCCGCGACGCTCGATCACGCGAACACCCGGACGATCCCAGTCACGGTGGCCGAAGCGGACGCCGCGATAGCCGTCGCGGTAGCCCTCGCGCACGATCACGCGGGAATGGCCGTAACCCGGTTCGTAGCCGTAGCCGCTACCCCACTCGTGGGCCTGAGCGGCGGAGGCGGCGCCCAGGACCGCCGCGCCGGCGGTCAAGGTCATGACGAGCTTGTTCATGATCAATCCTCTAGCTGCGATTTCAGCAAAAAATGCAGAAGGCACTTATCGCGTTCCATCGAGGGCAATTTTCATCATCCAGCGTTGTTCATCCGAAATTCATGTTCATCCGCGTCCCGGTTCCGAGCCCAAGCTCGGCCACGCGTGTTCGAAATCTTCACGTGACCGGTCTCTGCTCAGGCCGACCCAGCCGGCCGAAAGCTCCGGACGGGACGAAGTCTCTGTCAGCGACGGGTGACGGTCGTGTCGCTTCCGACGCTGCCAGCCCCGCCGCCGCCGCTCTGCGTGGTCAAGCCGGTCGACTACGTTCCGCCGAATTTCGTCTCGTGGCCGGCTGCGCAGCCGGACGCGCCGGATCTTCCGGCAAAGCGCCCACGATGCTGCATCTCGCGGCCTGGAGACGTGGACGATGCG
This sequence comes from Methylobacterium sp. 22177, assembly GCF_052045615.1. Lineage (NCBI taxonomy): Bacteria > Pseudomonadati > Pseudomonadota > Alphaproteobacteria > Hyphomicrobiales > Methylobacteriaceae > Methylobacterium > Methylobacterium sp. 22177. The sequence goes on from NZ_JBQEPK010000001.1 coordinate 336,748, forward strand.
CCCTGTTTCGTAGCGCCTGCGCTGGCCCCGAGAGCCAGGGTAGCGAGGACGATAATCGGCAAGCGTGGCATCGCGCATCTCCTGTTCTGGAGGCACTCACGGCAGCTTCGCCGAGACCGTTCCAGGGACCCGCGCCACCTTCGATGTCGTGAAAGCACGCAGTCACGCTCAGCACGCGCGTTTCGGGCATCGCGATGCGGGTAGACCGCGGTCCGGATCTGCGCTCGGTCTCGCGTGATGCCAAATACTGCAGCGTTGCTCGCGGGAATGCCGGGCTTTAGCCACGCCTTCGTTACGCCCGGGAACGGTTCGGTGCCGGACGCCGTATCTGGACTGACGCGGGGCAATCCCCGCTACGAGGGAGCCATCCATGATCCGCACGCCAACGTTGATCCTCCTCGGCACACTGGCGCTGGCCGGGGGTATTCTCGGGTCCTCGTCGGCCGCCATGGCCGATCCGCCCTGGGCCCGCGGGGAGCGCGGCTTCCGGCACGGCGGCCCGCCACCCTGGGCGCCCGCTCACGGCTATCGCCGCCAGCACGAATTCGGCGGGTACGGCCGCCGGGATGCGCGGTTCTACGAAGGGCGACGCTACGGCGGTTACCGCTACGATCGTTACTGAGCGACGGGCCGCTCGCGCGGCGGTGCTGCCCGGAGCATCCAGCCTCGCCTGGCCGCGTCGACCAGACGATTGCACACCAGCGCTGCGTCGTAAAACGCTGACGGGACGAGGCGAGCACCGTCGCTTCGGCCGTCTTCGAGCCGCGCGGGCACGCCCTCTGGCAAAGGGCGCTCGTCGAGCGCTTCGGCGAGACCCGCTCCGGCCTCGGCTCGGACTTCGACGGGGCCGTCGTCTCGAACGCCATCCGCTCGATGGCCGGCACGCAGGCGACCTTCCGGGCCCTCGCCGCGTGAGGATTCGGGCGGGCCCTGATGGGGAACCCCGCGCTCGGGATCTGGATGCGCGTCTTGGAGCGGATGATCGGCTGATCGTCAGGCGACGGCCGGGTGGACTAACGGGGCGAGCGCCGCACTCTCCTCAACCCGACGACCCGCGCTCACGCCGTCCCGGTCAGCGCCCGCCCCGGCAATCGGGTGGCCAGGACCTTGTCGATGCGACGGCCGTCCATATCGACCACCTCGAGGCGCCAACCCTCCGCGACGAGGGCGTCGCCCGCCGCCGGGATGCGGCCGAGCTGGAAGATGACGTAGCCGGCCAGCGTCGTGTAGTCGTCCGTGTCGGGCGGGTCGGTGAAGGCGAGGCGCTCGAACGCGTCCTCGGCCGGCATCATGCCGTCGATGAGGAGCGAGCCGTCCTCGCGCTCGACCACGGCCGGATCCTCCCCGATCTCGGGAATGTCGCCCGCGATGGCCTCGAGGAGATCCGTCTGCGTGACGAGCCCCTCCAGGCTGCCGTACTCGTCGACGATCACCGCCAGCTGCACGGGGTTGCGCTGGAAGCTCTCCAGCGCCGTGAGGACCGTCATGCCCTCGTGGACGACGTTCGGCGGCCGCATGGCGGCGGCGATGTCGAGGGGCTGCCCGTCGAGGATCTGATCGAGCAGATCCTGCTTGCGCAGCACGCCGACGACCTCGTCGATGCCGCCGCGGCTCACCAAGACATGGGCGTGGCTGCAGGCGCGGACCGCCCGCGTGATCTCCTCGGGCGATCCGTCGAGGTCGACCCACTCGACCTCGTGGCGCGGCGTCATGATCTCGCGGACCCGCCGATCTCCCAATCGGAAGATGCGCTCGACCGCTTCCTGCTGCGCCTCGCGGATGAGGCCGGCCTCGCGGCTCGCCTCGACCAGAAGATTGAGCTCCGCCGTCGAATGGTGCCCACCTTCGCCGTGGCCGGGCTGCAATCCGCACAGGCGCAGGACGCCGTTGCCGAGGCCGTTCAGGAACAGGATGGCCGGGCGGAACACGAACAGGAATACGCTGAGCGGGCGGATCACCGCGAGGGCCGTGCGCTCGCTGCGCTGGAGCGCGAGGCTCTTCGGTGCCAGCTCACCCAGCACGATGTGCAGCGCCGTTATGATGACGAACGAGATCACCACCGCGACCGTGTGCGCGGCCGCCGTGGAGAGCATGTCCGGCAGCCACGTCAGGGCGGGCAAGATCAGGTGGGCCAGCGCCGGCTCGCCGACCCAGCCCAGCGCGAGGGACGAGATGGTGATGCCGAGCTGAGTCGCCGCGAGGTGGGCGTCGAGGTGGTCAGTGGCCCAGAGCAGCGCCTTCGCGTTCACGCGCCGCTCGGCGACGAGTTCGGCCACGCGGCTCCTGCGCACCGCGACCAGGGCGAATTCCGCTGCCACGAAGAAGCCGTTCGCCAGAACCAGGGCGAGGACGGCAAACAACCCTAAGGCAGTCGCCCAACCGTCGTCCAAAATCGACACCTCCCTTGTGGCCATCGTGCCGCCAGCGTCCCGACGGTCTGTACAGGAGAGAGGCCGCGCGGCCTACGGGCTTCCGGGCCCGAGCGGCCTCGGCGTTGTCGCCGACGAACCACGGGACACCTCGGCGGGCTGCCTCTGGCCCAGACCGATCCTGCAGGTGATCGAGAGCGCACCTATCAGCGGGGTGATGCGGCCGGTCGCGAGGCGGCTTCGAGCTTCGCAGACGGCGGTGCGCCGGGCATCGCCCGCCGGCTCCGGGGATCGGTTCATCCCCGCGCGCCGAGACTCGGGGCGCCCTTGCCCCGCGGCACGAGCCCGCCCCTCGCGGTGTCAGTGGCTGCCGCCGAGATACGCCGCCCGCACGGCCGGATCGTTGCGCATCTGCTGGGCCGGGCCCTGGAAGCGGATCCGCCCGTTCTCCAGCACGTAGGCGTGGTCGGCGACGCCGAGCGCCGCCATGGCGAACTGCTCGACGAGCAGCATCGTCACCTGCTCGGCCTTGAGCAGCCGGATGATCCGGAAGACCTCCTCCACGAGCTTCGGGGCGAGACCCATCGAGGGCTCGTCCAGCAGGAGGATCTCGGGCCGCAGCATCAGGGCCCGGCCCATGGCGAGCATCTGCTGCTCGCCGCCGGATAGGGTACCGGCGAGCTGCGTGCGCCGCTCCTTCAGCCGCGGGAACATCTCGAAGGCGCGCTCGCGGTCGGCCGCGACGTCGCCCTTCGGGCGCGAGCCGGTGAGCCGCGGGAAGGCGCCGAGCGTCAGGTTGTCCTCGACCGAGAGCGTCGGGAAGACCCGCCGGCCCTCCGGCGAGTGCGCGAGGCCGAACCGGGCGACATCGTGGCTGTCGAGGCCGCCGATCTCGCGCCCGTTCAGGCGGATCGAGCCCGCCCGCGGACGGATCATGCCCGAGAGGGCGCGCATCGTGGTGGTCTTGCCGGCGCCGTTGGAGCCGATCAGCGCCACGACCTGACCCTTCGGAACCTGGAAGTCGAGGCCGTGCAGGACCTCGACCTGGCCGTAGCCGGCCGACAGACCCGTGACCTCAAGCATGGGTCATCTCCTCGTCGGCGACGGGACTGCCGAGATAGGCCTCGACCACCTTCGGATCGGCCTGGACCTCGCGGGCGCTGCCCTCGGCGATCTTGTGGCCGAAATCGAGGACGCTGACGCGGTCGCAGAGCCCCATGACGACATCCATGTGGTGCTCGATCAGGATGACGGTGATCCCGGCGTCGCGGATCTTGCGGATGATCGCCGTCAGCTCGGCGATGTCGGGGGCGGTCAGGCCCGCGGCGGGCTCGTCGAGGAGAAGGAGCACCGGGTCGAGGGCGAGCGCCCGCCCGATCTCGAGGAGGCGCTGCTTGCCGTAGGGCAGGTTGCGCGCCTCTACCTGTGCCAGGGCGCCGAGGCCGACGAAGTCGAGGATCGCCATGGCGCGGGCGCGCTGCTCCCGCTCCTCCCGGCGCCGGCGGGGCGTGCCGAGGATCGCGTCCAACAAGGTGCCGCGGAAGCTGTGGTGGAGCCCGACCAGCACGTTCTCCAGAGCCGTCATCTCGCGGAAGAGCTGCACGTTCTGGAAGGTGCGGGCGACGCCGGCGGCGGCGATCTCGGAAGGCGTGCGCCCGTCGAGGCGCTTCGTCCCCTGGCCGCGCGCGAGCGTCACGCTGCCGCCGGTCGGCCGGTAGATGCCGGTGAGCACGTTCATCATCGTGCTCTTGCCGGAGCCGTTGGGGCCGATCAGGCCGTGGATCGTGCCCGGCCGCACGGTGAGGTCGACGCCCGCCAGGGCCTTGAGGCCACCGAACTGCATCAGGGCCTGCTCGACGGAGAGGAGCGGGTCGGCGCCCCGGTCGCCGCTCTGCACGCTGAGCGCCGCGCCCTCGGCGTGGAGGCTCTTGCCCTCGGCGGTGTGGGCCGGGCGCAGGGCGGGGATCTTCTCGCGGAGGAAGCCCACGATCCCGTCCGGCAGGTAGTAGACCACGAACAGGATCATCAGGCCGAACACGGTCAGCCGGAAGTCGGTGACGGATTCGAGCGCGAGCGTCGCCGGGAAGAAGGCGAGGCAGAGTCCGACCGGCACCAACAGGGCGTACCGGTTCTCCCGGCGGCGCAGGAAGGCGAGCCCGCCCACCACCAGCGCCGCGGCGGCGATGATCCCCGCCATGATCCGGACGAGGCCGATATCGGCGAGCACGTTCGGCATCATCACGATGATTGCCGAGCCGATGATCGGCCCTGCCCGCGATTTGCGGCCGCCCATCGTCACGGCCAGCAGGAACAGCACGGTCAGCTCGAACCCGTAGGAGTTCGGCGCCACGTAGCGCTCCGACCACGCGAACAGCGCGCCAGCGAGGCCCGCCAGCGCCGCCGAGATCACGAAGGCGTAGACCTTGTAGCGGTAGACGCTCACGCCCATGCAGTCGCAGGCGATCGGCGAGTCGCGCAGAGCCTCGAAGGCGCGACCATAGGGCGAGCGCACCACCCGATTGACCACCAGGATGGTGGCCAGCAGCGCCAAGCAGACGAGATAGTAGAACTCGAGCTTGCGCCCGGCCGCGCCCCAGGGGGCCTGCAGGCCGAGGAGCGAGAAGTCGAGGACGCGGGCCGGGGGCAGGGTGATGCCCAGCGGGCCGTTGGTCAGCGGCGTCAGCTCATTGATGAAGATCTGGACGATCGTGCCGAAGGCCAGCGTCACCATGGCGAGGTACGGGCCGGTCACCCGCAGGGCCGGCACGGCCAGCAGCACGCCGAAGGCGGAGGTCACGCCGATCCCGGCCAGGATGCCCCACCAGATCCCGAGCTTGAAGTGCAGGAACAGCACCGCCGCCGAGTAGGCACCGACACCGAACAGTCCGGCATGGCCGAGGCTCACCTGGCCGGTATAGCCGACCACGATGTCGAGCCCGAGGATCAGGATCGCGTAGATGGCGATCACCACCATCAGGTGGATGTAGTACGAGCTCGTGACCACGTGCGGGAACACGGCGAGGCCGACGACCAGCAGCACGGCACCGAGGACGCCCATGTGGCGCGACAGGCTGGGGGCGGCGGCCGGGATCGGCGCGTCGGTGGGGGCGAGAGTCTGCGCCATGGCTCAGGCTGCCGTGAGGGTTGCGCGGGCGGTCACGGTCAGACCTTCTTGATGACGGCCTTGCCGAACAGGCCGACCGGGCGGATGGAGAGGACGACGAGAAGCAGGATCAGGCCCGGCACGTCCTTGTAGCCGGTCGAGATGTAGAAGCCGGTCAGCGTCTCCGCGACGCCGAGGATCAGGCCGCCGACGATGACGCCGAGGCCGGATTCGAGACCGCCGATGATCGCCACCGCGAAGGCCTTGAGGGCCAGGACCGAGCCCATGGTGGCGCCGGTCAGGGTGACGGGCGCCACCAGCACGCCCGCGAAGGCCGCCGTCATGGCGCTGATCGAGTAGGAGAGGGTGATTACCTTCTGGGTGTTGATGCCCATCAGCCCGGCGGCGTCGATGTCGTTGGAGGTGGCGACCACCGCCTTTCCCCAGATCGACTTGCGGTTGAAGATCTCCACCGCGAGCATCATCAGCAGTGCGCCGGCGACGATCAGCAGCTCCATCGGCAGGATGCGCACACCGCCGACCTGCAGCGCCGTCTCGGGGAGCGGGGAGGGGAACTTCAAGTCGTCGCGACCCCAGATGTTCTCGGCGACGTTCTTGAAGATGATGCCGAGCGCGATGGTCGCCATGATCCACCCGTACTCGGACTTGATCTTCACGGCGGGACGCACGCCGAGGCGCTCGACCACCGCACCGAGGGCGAAGCCGAAGACCAGGACCAGCGGGATCATCAGCCAGTAGCCGACGAACGGTACCAGGGTGAGCCCGAACAGGGCCCCGAGCGCCAGGGCCTCGCCCTGGCCGAAATTGAGCGTCTTCGAAGTCGCGAAGGTGAGCTGATAGCCGAAGGCAATGGCGGCGTAGATCATGCCGACCGCGACGCCGGAGGCGATGAGCTGGAGCAGGATTTCCATGGGATCGCTGTCACCGGAGGGACGTCCGGTCGCGCGGCGAGGGCCGCGCAACCGTGCTGCGTAGCGGCGGCCGCGCCTGGGAAGGCGCGGCCTCACCGGAGCCTCAGTTCGAGGACTTCTCCTTGACGCGGACCACGCCCGCGTTCTTGGCGTCCTCGTCCTTCGCGTAGACGATCTTGCCGTCCTGCACCTTCCCGAACACGACCATGTTGCGCGAGATCGCGTTGTGGTCCTTGGCGGTGAAGGGCTTGTCGTAGGTAGTGACGACGCCCTCGACCTTCTCGTTCAAATTCTCCAGCGCCGTGCGGATCTTCGCGCCGTCGGTGCCGCCGGCCTGCTTGATCGCCGCGGCCAGCAGGTAGATCGAGTCGTAACCCTGGGCGCCGGCCACGGGTGTCGGGATCTTCGTCACGCCGTAGGTCTTGTAGTAGTTCTCCAGGAACGCCTTGCGCTTCGGCAGGGTCTGATCCTCGATGAAGGTCTGCGGCATGATCACGCCGTTGCCGTTCGTGCCGGCGATGTCGATGAAGCTCTGCATCGAGGACGGCCAGCTGGTGATCATCGGGACCTTCCAGCCGAGCTTGGCCATGCCGTTGGCGATCTGGGCCAGCTCCGGCCCGATGCCGTAGGCGAGGATCACCTCGGCGCCGGCCTGCTGCGCCTTCAGCAGCTGGGCCGTCATGTCGACGTCCTTGATGTTGAACTTCTCGACCGCGACGGGCTTCACGTTCTTGGTCGCGAGGTACTTCTCGATGTCCTCGCGGCCTAGCTGACCGTAATTGGTCGAGTCGGCGAGGATCGCGATCTTCTTGTGGCCCTGGGCGAGCGCCTCGTCGACCATCAGGCCGGCCTGGAGCACGTCGTAGGCGGAGTTCCGGAAGACGTAGTTCGCGTCGTAATCCGGCTCCTTGAACTGGTTGGTGATGATCGTCCCGGTCGCGACGTTGTTGAAGACGGGAATCTCGGCTTCCTGGTAGAAGCGCTGGGCGGCCAGCGCGACGCCGGTGTTGATGAACCCGACGGTGGCGACCACCTTCTCCTTGTTGATCAGCTCCTGAGCGACCTGCGCACCGACCTCGTTCTTGGCCTCGTCGTCGCGCTCCACGAGCTGGATCGGCCGGCCGAGCACGCCGCCGGCCTTGTTGATCTCGGCGGCGGCGAGCTTGGCGCCGTCCCGCATCGAGACACCCATCGAAGACGACCCACCCGTGAAGGGGCCGCTCAGCCCGATCTTGATCGGGTCCGCGGCCCGCGCCGGGGCCGACACCATCGTCAATAACAGCACCGCGGCTGCAGCGCGACCTGCGAAGACCATCGTTTCCTCTCCAAGATTCCGCACGCGCGGTGTGCCCTTCGACGTGGCACTCTGGAAGGCTGATCTCCCGACTCAGGTCGAGCCGTCAAGCTACCATTTTGCTGGATCCCAGACGATTAATACAGATTGTCGGTCTGGGACGACCGAAAAGCTGCAGGTGAGCAAATTTACGGCAGGTCGTCGCTGACGGCGGATTAAGCGCGGAGGGCGTACGTGATGGAGGCGCCGCCGGCCGGGGTGATCTACTCTCAGAGGCGTCTCACGCTTCGGGCGCTCGCTCATGGACGCGCTCGCTCCGCCTGGGTCAGCCCATCGTATCCCCAGCTGTCCTTCGGCACCTCGTGGATGACGATATAGGACACTTCGGTCAGATCGGCCCCGAGAACAGTCTTCAGAAGCCTGTTCGCCTCGGCGATGAAGCGCGATTTCTCGTCGGCCGTGTTCGTGCCGGCGCTGACGGTGGCATCCACCTGCGCGACGCGGGAAACCGGCTCGCCGCCGACGCGCCATCCCGCCAGGGGTACTTCTTCGACCAGCACCCCGACGAGAGGGCCGACCTTGTGCAGGATGTCGACCATCAGTCGGGTGATGCCCGCCTGGATCGACGCGATCTGGTCTCGCGCCAGCGGCCGGCCCGCGATTTTGACGTTGATGAAGGGCATGGACGCCGCTCTCGCTGTTCGAGACCGCCCGAGCGGTCCGCGACGCAGGTCTAGCGGACAGGTCGAGTTCGGAAAATTCGGAATTTCTCTGGAGATACTTCGGCAAAATCGAACGCTACGACATCGAGCCGGAGCGTCGCGACGCGGGCTGACAGCGGTGCACCGGTGAACGAGCGGGCCCCTTCCAACCGATCGATACGCGATCCGTCGTCGCGATCCGGGTCCGCGACCGCGCTGGGACGGATCACCTCCACCGAAGGTCGATCTCTCCGTTGACACCCGTCACGACGGCGATTCCCGATTTCCCGGGAGCAGCCGCTATTCTCGGCGAGGACTGAGCGAAGGAAGTCTCCGCCTCACGCCACGTGAGCGCCGATCGTTTCGAGAAGGATATCGGTCAAGCGCGCGACGGCCGGCGACAGCTCGGCTTCCGCCTGATGGAGCGTCAGAGCGGCGTCCGGGAGGGGTGGCAGGCCGGTCGCGGCGGGGTCGAGGACGCTCAGCGTCTTCGGCAGGCCGACCGCGGTGCGCGCGGTGATGCCGAGGCCACCCTCGGCTGCGGCCCAGAGGCCCGAGAGGCTGGGGCTCGTGAAGACCAGCCGCCAGGGCAGGCCGCGAGCGTCCAGGGCAGACACGGCCGCGGACCTGAAGGTGCACGGCGGGGCGAAGGCCGCGAGGGGAACGGGTTCCCGCCCGAGACCTGCGAGACCCGGCCAGTCCGGCGGACCGATCCAGCGGATCGGCACGTCCGCAACCCGCTGCGCGTGAGGGGCGCCGCCGCCGTCGCCCCAGACCAGCGCCACGTCGAGCTCGTCCTTCAGGGCCTTCTCGATGAGCTGCGCGCCGAGCCCGACCTGCACCTCGATGCGCACCCTCGGATAGGCCCGCGAGAACCGCTTGAGCACGGCCGGGAGCCAGCTCTCGGCGAAATCCTGCGCGAGGCCCAGCCGCGCCCAGCCTTCGAGTTCCGTTCCGCGCAGTCGGTCGACCGCCTCGTCGTTGAGCTCCAGAAGCCGCTTCGCGTAGCCGAGCATGCTCTCGCCGGCGGCTGTCAGCGCGAGGCCGCGTCCGGCCTTCTGCACGAGCGGCCGCCCGACCTGCTCCTCCAGCTTCCGGAGCTGGGTGCTGACGGCGGATTGTGACCGTCCCAGCCGCTCGGCCGCGCGGGCGAAGCTGCCGAGCTCGAACCCGGTCACGAAGGTTCTGAGCACGTCCATGTCGAGATTGGTGCGCGCGGCCATCGTTCGGTTTTACGGAAGGTTCAATTTCGAAGATTCAAATATTCCGGACGATGATGGGCAGGTATCGGGGAGGCGTCAAGCCGGCCGGATCGTGCCGAGAGACGTCGCTGGAGACCGTCATCTATGCCTCTCGTTCGGATCTCACTCATAAAGGGCAAGTCATCGGAGCATATCCGCGCCCTCTCCGACGGCGTTCATCGCGGGCTGCGCGACGCCTACGGCGTACCGGCTGACGACCGCTTCCACCTCATCCACCGGCACGCGCCGGACGAGCTGATCTACGATTCCGAGTATCTCGGGCTGCACCGCACGGACGACGTGGTGATCATCCACATCGTCGCGGGGAACTGGCGGGACACGGCGCAGAAGAAGGCGCTCTACAGGGCGATCACCGACAACCTCGTCGCCGATCCAGGCCTGCGTCCGGAAGACGTGCTCATCGTCTTGTCGCCGAACGCGCGCGACGAGTGGTCCTTCGGCAACGGCTTGGCGTCCTACGTCCAGAACGACGTGCGCTGACCCGACCGGCGCGCCGCGCGGTGTAGGGGAGGGATGCCGTCTCGTTGGCTGGACTGCGGCGGTCTTCACACAGGCCGCCGCCGCACCCGCGGATGCCGCGGTCGAGGTCGCGATCGCCGCGTTCGCGAGGCACAGCTGCGCCGAGCATCTCGCGCCACCCTCCGCGATTGCGCCGACGGCGACGGCAGGCTCGCGGTCTCGGAGGCGACCGAGTCGCGG